>NZ_LT800497.1:1568367-1888148 GCF_900166635.1 Oceanobacillus timonensis | reverse complement strand
ACCGGGTTATACCAGTTAAAAAGCATCGAATCGCATAAGATAATAGCTGTATTACAGCATAATCATGCGGTTACCAATCTATTTCATCCTATATAAAACCGCCTGTTTCACATGATGATCGAAACGGGCGGTTTTATGTAACCTATCTGCTTTCATTTGATATTGTCTGCCATAACACGGGTTTCACTTATTCCGTGACTCCGTCCAAACCTAAATGCAGCAGGGCATAATCTCTTCCCTGCCCATCTTGTTCGGATTCTCCAATCACTTGAAATCGATGCTTCAAATAAAAAGCAGTAGCTGATGTATTGTCCTTATTTACATCTACGAATTGAATGCCATCTTTTTCTATTAAATCCTTTATAATAATGCTGCCAAATCCCTTCCCTATTTGGTCCGGGTCTAAAAACAACATTTCCAAATTTCTTTCATTCACACCAGAAAACCCAATCAATGTATCATCATGGTACCACGATTTCATATCTAGTTGCGGGAAATAAGTTGGAATTTCTGCTTTCATTTCTTCTCTATCTTTGGATTTCAAAAAATCATGTGTTGCTAACACAGATTTCTCCCATAATTGAATCAGAGCAGTATAATCTTCACTGCTAGGCTTTTTCCATTGCATGAGTACTTCCTCCCAATTAAAAATCGAATAAAAATCCTTTCCTTTTTACAAGTAAGGCATGTTTTTATTATATATGCCTGTTCATGTTTTATGAAGTAATTATTCCATTGCTATCTATAACCTCTTATTTACTGCCAAAGAAAAGTCATTTTCACTTTCTAATTATCTTCTATAATAGAACACATTTCACAATACAAGAACAAAATCGCTAACGCGACTAAATCACGTCCCAAGTAGATGCTAATCACTTGGGACGTTTTTCGCTTCAATCATAGTGCCATTACAATGCGGACAATGAAGTTCTACTTCATCCCTATTATTTTTATCCACACTAAATTCACCAATGATATACTCCGGGACTTCATCGGTTCCATGGCAATCTAAACATTGAAATAATATGATCTTCATTTCTTCTTTTAAGCCAAAAGGATCCTCTTCGTCCAGCCAGTCTGGAAAAAATTCATCTGATTTATCCGGCTCTTTTGGGTTTGTCAATTCCGTATCTCCTCCTTCTTTCTTTCTCTACATCCTCCATGTAATGATAAATCCACCCATAGTCAGCATGCCATATTCCAATGAGCTCCATCTGTTTACGGCAACACGGACATTCCAAAGGGTCCTGTTCAAATGATTCTATCATACGTTGACGGTATGTTTTTTTCTTACGTTTTGCTTCCAAAAGAAACGAAATCTGCTTCGTTCTCATGAACGCATATAAACTCAATATTTGTTGTGCTTTACGATGAGCCCTTCTACTATACAGTCCATACCTCCCAACCATTCGAAAATGCTTTGGTGGAATGTGTTGTAATATTTCAAATAAGAACCTGTACACTGGAACCTTTTTATCTACACGTTTTCCTGTTTTATGATCCTCATACCAGTAATGAACTGTTTCCCCATCATAAGATTCAATACGATATTCGGCGATAGCTGGTCGAGCTAAATATCTGCCGATATACTTGGCTACACGCTTGGCATTGTTCATTTTCTTCTCTGCATTGACATAAAAGCCTTTCGGATACCTTTGATATAACTCATTAATAAGTTCTATGATTTTCGGTGTTGCAGGAAACCACTTCTTCAACAAATCTAAGACAACTTTTTGCCAGGACTTTCTTAAAAAATCATAAGGAACATATCCATTATTAACCCATTCATTTTGATTATCTAACGCACCTTCTGTCACCAATGCATGTATGTGAGGATTAAACTTTAAATCTCTTCCAAACGTATGAATAACCGTAATAATCCCTGAACGGAAGCCTCTTTTCTTACCTTTCTTTTTATTATGGTACTGAAATACTTCGGCTACCTGTTTACTTAATTCATTTAATTTTTTTCGGTCATTGTAAAATATGTTTCTTAACTCTCGTGGAAGTGTAAAGACCATATGGCGATGCGTAACATTAAATATCATTTCCTGTTGTTTGTCTGACCAGTCATCCGTATACTTTTTCCCACAACGGTGGCATAGTCTGCTTTTACAAGTAAAACACACGAATTTAGGAGAAGGATCCCCTTCACATCCTAAACACTCATAACGAGCATACCCTAAATCACGTGTCCCACAGCGAATTGTTTTTTCTACCGTTTCTTTTATATGTTCACGATACGTTTTCGGAAAACGATCAGCATGGAACTCCCAAAATCCAGCAAAATGGTCTTTTAAGATTTCTTTAATAACTCCGCTTCCCTTTCTCATATCTCTACCCCTCCAGTGAGTTAATAAAAGTTTAACATAAAAGTTATCCACAGCTAGAGAATTTTATAATTTCCTAGACAATAAAGAAAACCCTCAGCAATGATGCTCAGGGCTTTTTACTGTCTGTGTTCTCATTTCGTTTATGCTTTCTTTCACTTTGGGAATCGTTCTTCGATTTCGTTTTACGTTTCTCATCGTCAGCTTCTATTTTTAAATCTTCCAGCGGGACTTCATCTACAAATTTTTGTTCCTCATGTTCATCCAATTCCGTTCTTCTTTCTTCAGTGCGATTCGGTTTCCTGTTATTGGAAGAACGCTTATCTTTATCGGACATGCTCCAATCACCTCACAATATCTTTTTACTTCCTTTTCCTTTTTCATCGTATGACTAAACATCATGATACGAAAATGGCTTTTGAATACGTTCCATAAATCGGCATACATTACAGACACATATTGCAGTAATACGGAGAAATTCCTGATATGAAAAATGAATAAGTATTGGTCACCCGTGAAAAAATACAGATGTGTCAATATCGTTATTCTTATGTTGTCCATAATTGAGGAAATGCAGCATGATCGTCATCGTAAAATGACTCGATTTACTGCAATTTTAACTTGCCTGGTCAACGATAAGTTAACCTGATTGTTCACAATTCAAAAAGGAGTGGTTCAAATGGGCAGAGATGAGCATAAGAAGAGAAAAAATAATTTTTTATCACAAACTCCTAGAAGAGGTTGTTCAAAAGTCCAATAAAAATGACACGGCGAATTTCTGCGTTGGCTTGCTTTTCCGGTACTCACGTATCTAATAACATACGCTCCGTTCCTCAAAGCTGCGCCGCCTTGAACTTCTTGGTCCTATTTATCGGACTTTTGAACACGCATTAAAAATCAAAAAACAGATGGCAGAGATGTCGAATTTTCAGACGAGTTTGCTGATGCGGATGATAAAGAAGCGCAAGCAAGAAGCCGGGCTGCAGATAAACGGGCTCATGACAAATAATCCATCCAACGGAGCGGTTCCCTTCCTTGAAGGGAACCGCTCCATTGCATTATTGTGAGACTTCTCTCTATTGACTAAGGAACATGGACTGTCTGGATGTGGAGTAGCTTGTCGGCCTGCATGTATCCCATGTCTCCCCTCTTGTATATTTTCATTACATACAGGAAAAAATGATATGCAGGAGGGGTTGTTCTATGGAACACGGATTTTTATCCATTGAAGAGTTTAATACGCTAATTCAACAATGGAATGGAAGAACGATACAAATTACAAAACACGAAATCAACGACATCGATCAAACTATCATCCACCTGCAAAATATATCCTATGACCAAAACACACGCAGAATCGATGATTATGTACCAAAACATAGTTTACTGTTACATGGAGATGGCCAAGTTGAGTCACTGCCGACAATGAGCAATGAGCCGCTTCCATCTTCCTATTATGAAATCCCGCTGGAGGATCATTCCCTGTATGAATTTAATGGGAAGACATTTTTTATTACCACCGATCGTGGTGTTTATAAGCTTGAGTTGGCTTAGCTTAAACAGCAAAAGAACTGAAAATATCTCTTTCACTGTTCATGTGTGAATCGTTATTATCGGAAGGAAATAGATGAAACATACCAGAGCTATTCATTTTTATGGATGGCTCTACACCTGTTTGACATGAAACTGCCAAAAATATTTTTCTATTTACACTCCAAACTATGAAACTAGCATTCCAAATCTTACAAATTAAGAAAGCATCTGCTACAATAAAGCTAATTAGTTAACAGAATATTGCTTTACTACGTGATTTTTGATAGTTAGCAAAATCGCCTGTTCTCAGGAAGACGTATACCCGCGGTAAAGAAATAAATAGCCGGAGAAAAGGAAGGAAAAGGAATGGTACATAAACAAACGAAACGACCTATCGTGCTTATTGCCTTAATATTATCTATGTTTATGGCAGCAATTGAAGGAACCATTATCGCTACAGCTATGCCGAACATTGTATCTGATTTGGGCGGATTCACGCTATATAGCTGGGTTTTTTCCAGTTTTCTATTAATGCAAGCAGTCACTACGATGGTATATGGCAAATTAGCCGACTTATTCGGCCGCAAACCCATTTTTGTCATTGGTGTCATTATCTTTTTAATTGGTTCCTTCTTATGCGGATTGGCAGAATCCATGACTGCCCTTGTCGTGTTTCGGCTTATCCAAGGTCTTGGAGCCGGCGCTATCCACCCGATGGTAACCACCATCGTTGGAGATATGTATCGTTTAGAAGAACGCGCCAAAGTGCAGGGATATTTAGCAAGTGTCTGGGGCATCTCCTCTGTTGCCGGTCCGCTTCTCGGAGGGATGATTGTGCAATATGTGGACTGGGCTTGGATCTTCTGGATGAATATTCCGATTGGTCTTATTGGATTGGCTGGCGTTGTCCTGTTCTTTCATGAAAAAGTGGATAAAGAACAGAAAACCATCGATTATCTTGGGACAAGTTTCTTTTTCATAGCTATATCCTCGTTGATTATCGTGTTTGTACAAGCAGGCACCAATTGGGCTTGGCTCTCGCCGGAAACACTCGGATTGCTCGGACTCTTTGTCATTGGTATCTCCTTGTTTATTTGGCAGGAGAAAAGATGTACCGCGCCAATGATGCCTTTATCCTTATGGAAAAATAAATTAATGGTTATTGCTAATATCGCTACCTTACTTTCGGGGATGATTATTTTAGGTTTAAGCAGCTTCCTTCCTACTTATGTGCAGGGAGTCATGGGCGAATCAGCGATTGTAGCCGGCTTCACCTTAAGTACCTTATCTATCGGCTGGCCAATCGCATCAACCATCGCCGGACATCTGGTATTACGGATTGGCTTTCGAAAAACAGCCTTTCTTGGCGGTATCGCATTATTTGCCGGTACATTTCTCTTTTTCCTGCTCGATACAGACAAAGGACCCATTTATGCCGGTTTCAGCTCTTTCATCGTTGGTATAGGGATGGGACTGACTTCGACAACATTTATCGTAGCCATTCAAAATAGTGTATCTTGGCAAGCAAGAGGATCAGCTACCTCTTTAAATATGTTTATGCGTATTATCGGCAGTGCGATTGGTACTGCGTTGCTCGGCGGTATTTTGAACCTGCGACTGCAGCAATATTATCAGCAGCAGGCAATAGATGATATGCCAAATACAGATGCCATCTTAAATGAAGGGATGCGAGAAACACTTTCTGCGGATACACTTACTTTGATGCAGGATGGATTAACGCATGCATTTCATACCGTGTTCTTTTGCCTATTCTTAATTGGTACACTGACCTTTGTTATTCTGTGGTTTTTCCCAAAAGGCGCTATACCAAACAAGTAACTTTTTCTTTTCCTGAACGTTTCTTATAAATAAAATCAGCTAATATCATAGGGCGAAGTTAAAACAATTTGTAACCACCCCTATGATTTAGCCCCCCCTCTTCCGCTTCATTCTTTTCCCCTTTTCAAAGCCATTTATGAACGGATTTTTGTATTATATGAGACATGCATTCTTCCATCAATTTACCCCAAAAATGCACATCACCAAATTGTCGAAATTTTTCGTCCTAGGGTACTTGAATGGCGCCCCTTTATCCCTCATCATTATAAGTGAGGATACTTTTATTTTTTAAAAAAGAGGTGATTCATGATGGTTTCATTTGTCATAAAGTGAAAATTATAATCACAAAAACAGGTATTTATTAGATACGATTTTTTCTGCTTATGTGGTTACAACCTTTATATAAAACGGATTCTGGAAGAAAGGAGTATGTGCTTATGGCACAGAAAAAATGGTTTAACTTACAAACAGAACAAGTGGAAACAGAGCTTAAGACGGATATAAATCATGGATTAACCAGCGAACAAGTAGAACAACGCAAACAGAAGTATGGAAAAAATGAATTACCGGAGCCTGATAAGGATCCAAAGTGGTTAAAATTCTTACGGCAATTTAATGACACGTTAATTTATGTTTTATTAGCTGCAGCTGTCCTTACTGTGATTTTAGGACATTACGCAGATACGATTGTTATTTTAATGGTTATTCTTATTAATGCTGTCATCGGTTATTTTCAAGAAAACAAAGCCGAGAAAGCATTGGAAGGCATTAAAAAAATGCTGTCTCTTGAATCAACTGTCATTCGTGACGGAAAGCATACCGAAGTTGCTTCAAGCGAACTGGTACCGGGCGATATCGTATTATTATCCCCAGGAGATAAAATTCCCGCAGATTTACGTTTAACTGCCGCTAGCCGGCTGACAATAGAAGAATCCCCTCTTACTGGTGAATCGACATCCGTCGAAAAAAATACAGAAACCCTACCAGAAGATACCGTCCTTGGTGATCGACTGAATATGGCTTTTTCCGGCACAGCAGTTGTTTCCGGATCGGCACAAGGCATTGTCGCAGCTACCGGAGCAAATACTGAAATCGGTAAAATCAACCAATCCATTGCAGAAGTAGAAGAATTAAAAACACCTTTATTAAAACAAACAGCGCATTTTGGAAAAATGATTTCTATTTCTATCGTCAGCATTGCAGCTTTATTGTTTGTTTTTGCAGCATATTTCTATAACTATCCTATCGGGGAACTGTTACTTTACGTTATCAGTTTAATTGTTGCTGCCATTCCGGAAGGTTTACCTGCTATTCTTTCCATCATTCTGTCATTAGGGATGCAAATAATGGCCCGAAACAATGCCATTATGCGGAATTTGCCATCCGTGGAGACACTCGGAGCAGTAACCGTCATTTGTTCGGACAAGACAGGGACGCTGACCAAAAATGAAATGACCGTCCAATCCATTGAACTCTCCGACAGACACTTGGATGTAACAGGAACCGGCTACGCACCTGAAGGAAACATCCTTGAAAATAATCAAGAAGTAAATATTGCAGAGAATCAAGAACTGCACATGTTTTTAAGCAATGTATTAACAGTAAATGATGCCTATTTGCGAAAAGAGGACGAAGAATGGACAATCAGCGGCGAACCGACAGAAGGCTGTCTGGTCACACTGGCGGAAAAAGCCAATCAAGAAATAGACCGGCTTCCCATCCTCTCTAAAATCCCTTTCGATTCCAGCTATAAATACATGGCAGGACTCGTGGAAAAAGACGGAGAAAAAATCATTTATGTCAAAGGAGCTCCCGACCGGCTGTTTGATATGGCAGGTTTGACAGAAGGTTCCGAGGAACGCAGGCTTTGGGAAGATAAAATGCTCGCACGCTCCAGCAATGGAGAAAGAATCATCGGAGCTGCGTATAAATATATAGAAGCCGATAAAACACAAATTGATCATGAAGATATTTGTGAAGGATTGAACATAATCGGTTTGGCAGGCATTCTCGATCCTCCAAGAGAAGAAGCTATCGAAGCGGTAAAAGTTTGCAAACGAGCTGGCATCCAGGTAAAAATGATTACAGGAGATCATAAGGCGACAGCTCTTGCTATTGCCAAACAAATGGGCATTACCGAACAAGACAATGTACTCGAAGGACGCGATTTGGATCAGTTATCTGAAGAGGAAATACAGAACGCAGTCCAGCATGTAGATGTTTTCGCCCGCACCAGTCCAGAGAACAAACTGCAACTGGTAACCGCTATGCAGGAAAACGGAGAAATTACGGCGATGACAGGTGATGGGGTTAATGACGCTCCTGCTTTAAAACGCGCTGATATCGGGGTTTCCATGGGCATCAAAGGAACCGAAGTAGCTAAAGAAGCTTCCGAAATGGTGCTGGTCGATGATAATTTTAATACCATTGTTAATGCGGTAAAAGAAGGCCGGCGTGTCTACGATAATTTGAAGAAAACCATCCTGTTTATCCTGCCGACCAATGGTGCGGAAGCATTTTTGATTGTTTCTGCGTTAATCGTAGGAATGAATATGCCGCTCTCCCCCATTCAGGTACTTTATGTAAATATGGTAACAGCCGTAACCGTTTCTTTCGCATTGGCATTTGAAAAACTGGAGCCTGGAGCAATGGAACGGCCACCACGCCCGGCTAACGCAAAACTGCTTAGTCCCTACTATATGTTCCGGATTATTTTAGTATCACTACTTGTCGGCGGAGCGATTATGACTATGAATGTAACCCTGCTCGGTGATCCAGAACACTATTCACCAGAACAGGTAACAACGATTACGCTGCATTCCATTGTAATTGCACAGCTTTTCCATGTATTTAATGTCCGAAACGAGCGTCACTTTGCATTTAATAAAGATTTCTTCTCCAACAAAATTGCTTTTATGCTTGCAGGCGTTCTGATTGTTCTTCAATTCATGGTGACATATATTCCATTCTTGAGAAATGTATTTGACTTATATCCAATCGAGGCAAAGTACTGGATCTACCCTTTTGTGATTGGAATAATGACCTTTATCATTATTGAAATCGAGAAGTATATTACCCGGAAGATTACTGCTGCAAGAGCATTTAACAAAGAAAATGGAAAAGAATAATGATAAAAGACAAGGATCATCTTTCCTTGTCTTTTTAATCTTATTAACGCGGTTGTCATCAGATTCTACTGCATGCAAAAGAAGCAGAGAATCCCTTCCCTGCCTCACTCCGATAGTTCTTTGCTGCTTGTTATTTCCATCCCCTGCAATGCCTGCGTAGCTAACCGATCCGCTTCCCGATTCTTCTTACGTGAAATGTGCTTGTACTCCGGAGAAACTCCCAATTGATTCAATTTATTCTCAATTCGATCTGCCCATTTTATTAATTCTTCCTCATAACAAGGCCATTCTCCCATTAATTGATTCACGACAACCTGGGAATCACCATAAAAAGAGACAGGCAAATGATGGACACCCAGTCCCTCCAATTCCACCAGTGCCAAGTGCAATGCAGCGTATTCCGCTTCATTATTCGTATAAAGCTCTTCCACCAGGGCATTTTTTCGTAAACGGTAAAATGTATTATTCTGTTGATAGTAGATGGCACAGCCTAAACCGGAATACCTTGTTTCACGCTCAAATCCTCCATCAAAATAAACAGTTATATCATGCGGCTCGGTTTGAATTTCTTCCATCTGCTTACGTAATTCTTTTAAACTCCACGTATGCTCCAGAGAATCAACGAATATGATATTTTTCATACGTCCGGTTTTCTTTATATCTTCAACGATGAACAACGCATTTGAGGCGTCCATCTCTTCAGAAGTAAAAGCCGCAGCAATCCCTTTGGGTGTCTGATAGGTGCATTCGATTCGTACTTTCATCGTTTTGCCTCCGGTCTCAAATGTCGGGAAACGAAAAGTTATCCCCTGTCTTCAATAGTATTTCCATTACTCTATATTTATACAGCAGTTAGAAAGCCTATAAGGAATCAAACATAAACAGCTGCTTACGTTTATCCTATTTTTCAAAAAATGGCCTTACATTAAAAAGATACACAAAAAAAGGATAATAAGCAAATCAGCTGATCACTTTCAGAGAAGCGACAGAATAGCATTCTGACAGCTTTCGAATCTGTTGTAATAATTTTTCTTTCGTAAATGCAGGCAGCTGCTTCCAAAAAGATTCTTGTCAACCCATCCTTACTTTGATATTATAATGAGTGAGTACTCACTATTTTATAAAGGAGTCTATAAGCATGATTAAATTATCTAATATGTCCAAGAGCTTTGGAAAACAAACGATTCTGCAAGATGTATCCATAGATATTCACACCAATCAAATTACCGGGTTAATTGGCCCATCAGGTACAGGGAAGACGACATTAATTAAATGCTTGATGGGAATGGAAAAATACGATACCGGTTCTATCCAAATCGATGATACAACGGTTCCCAACCGTAAACTCTTAAATAAAATCGGCTATATGGCGCAAAGTGATTCGCTATACCATGATTTAACCGGTTTGGAAAATATTCAATTTTTTGCCCGAATGTATGGGAAAAAGATTTCTGAAAAGGCCGTTCAGTCCACGCTAAATCTCGTCCAGCTTGAACAGGATAAAAAGAAATTGGTAGCGCACTACTCCGGCGGGATGAAACGCCGCTTATCCCTTGCAATTGCGTTAATTAATCAGCCTGAGTATTTGATTTTAGATGAGCCGACGGTCGGGATTGACCCTGTGCTTAAGTTAAGTATCTGGGATCAGCTGCATGATTTAAAAAAAGACAGTACGCTGTTAATTACGACCCACATTATGGATGAATCCATGAAATGTGACCAGCTGTTATTAATGAAAAATAAAGGAATTGCAGCAAGCGGTACGCCGCAGGAAATATTAGAGAACTTCGGCGTCAGCGATATTGATCAAGTCTTTTTAAAATTGGAGGAAATCGAAAATGCGAATGCTTCAGCTGATTAAACGGATTTGCAAACAGGTCCTTCGCGATAAACGTACCCTTGCATTATTATTTCTGGCTCCTATTTTTGTCATTACGCTATTGAATTATATTTTTCCAGATCCGGATGATGAGATAACCATTGCTGCAGTTAATGTCAGCGATGAGGTAATCGATATTTTAGAAGAGAATGATATCATCGTGAAACAAGAAAACGAGATGGATATACAGTCTTATTTGGAAGAAGGAAATGCCAGTGCTGTTTTGGAGGAACAGGATGAGGAGTGGACATTGACCATTCTGAATGATAACCCAATGGATGAGGGTCCTGCTATTCAGGGAAGTTCACAGGCTGTAATGGAAACAAATGTCAATGATCTTTCGGATAATATCGATGAGATGATAAGTAATATGGAGGATATGTCAGCAGGTGTAGAAGAAATGATGGAGCAGCTTCCTCCTGAAATTGCTCAGAACATGGATATAGATATGAATATGGACACGGGTATCGATACAGACATCGATTCTGAAATCGATATGGATGATGATCCGATTTCTGTAGAATATATCTATGGCGATGAAAGCAATACTTTTTTTGAAATTTTAAATCCCATTTTAGTCAGCTTCTTCGTATTCTTTTTTGTCTTTTTAATCGCCGGCATGTCGATGTTAAAAGAAAGAAGCAGCGGCACATTGGAGAAATTATTATCCACGCCAATAAGAAAATCTGAGATTGTATTTGGTTATTTATTTGGCTATGGGATTTTTGCTATTCTCCAGACAGCGATTATTATCCTTTATTCCGTATATATTTTAGATATGGAAATTGCCGGTTCGATCACCAATATGTTTATTATTAATATTTTATTAAGCTTTGTTGCACTTGGACTCGGCCTTTTATTATCTACCTTTGTCAGCAGCGAATTCCAGATGATTCAATTTATCCCGCTTGTGATTATTCCGCAAATATTCTTCTCTGGAATGCTGAATGTGGATACCATGGAAACGTGGCTGCAGTGGATTGCGCCGATTATGCCATTGTACTATGCAGGAAATGCGATGATTGATGTGGTTGTAAAAGGATTTACGCTTGGGGAGATTATGATTCCCCTATCGATTTTAGTTTTGTTTATTGTTGTGTTTGTGACGTTGAATATTCTTGGGATGCGGCGGTATCGGAAGGTGTAAACAATTAGCATACTGGCAGTATTGTATCGTTTAATGTAAATAAAGTTTAATTTTCTATATCAAATAATGACCAAAAGCTCTTTCTCCGTTTTGTTGGGAAAGAGCTTTTCTATTCGTTTATCATATTACAGTACCTTCTTTATCCGTGATTACGCCAATTACGTTTGCCCCGCAGTATTAAATGGTAATCTGCAGGGCTTTTCATAGTCCGAAATATTTTTATTCTATAATTCTATTATCGTCCAAAATTTCCGGCTTATGTTTCATGCTGTCCAGTTCCGTAATTTCTCTAATCACTCTGCATGGGTTGCCAGCTGCAAAAGTATTGCTTGGAATGTCCTTCACAACAACACTCCCTGCCCCAATTACGCAATTATCCTCGATTGTTACTCCTGGACATACAACCACATTTGCTCCAAGCCAGCAATCATTACCAATTTTAACAGGTTTCGCATAACACATATGCTTAGGCACACCATCTTTATCCATAATGGCACGGCGTTCATCTGGAAGCATTGGATGTACAGGTGTAACGATCGTCACATTTGGGCCAAAATCGCAATGATTGCCAATAACCACCTCTGCATCATCTTGAATGGTTAAATTAAAATTTGCAAAAAAAAGATTACCAATCTTTGTATGTTTTCCATAGTGAATATAAATAGGACCTTGCAGACGGCTACTCTCTCCAATTTCATGGAAAATATTTGAAATGAGTGCTTGTCTCTTTTCCGTTTCATCTTCGAACGTGCGGTTATATTCGGAACATAGGTTATGAGTTCTGAGCTTTATTTCTTTTAACTCCGGTTCTCCAGGTGAAAAAAGGGTACCTTTAAAGATTTTTTCTTCTTCTCTCATTTTTATTCTCCTAAGTGGAATCTAGCGCAGGCTCAACAAGTTTGTTCCAATCGCTATTTCCTGTAGTTTTTAGTTTTGTTTCAAAAGTTCATTCTATAAACAGACAAGCCAAACATAACAAGTGCTATTCATACTAAAAGCTACGATTGTTTACCCATTGGTACTACAAAGGTATTGTAAATGACCACAATTCGAGCGCTTTCCCCACATTTCAGAGGAAACAGTTTTAAAAAGGATCGAAGCCTACTTCAATGACTTGCCTAGTTTTGGCAGGATGGCATTTCATTTTGCCACCTTATTATTTACGTTCATTCTTATGCAATATTCGCACTTATTATAACATAATTTTCATTACTTATTTCCCAAGCTGTTCCACTTGCCCTATATCACTTTAGTAAACTAGGAGTTATTTAAATGTTTATGCTTTATAGGTATTTCTAAAACTTCCAGGATCTAACTTCCAGGATTTTCTTTATTTTTGGATTTGTTCATAATAGTCAGGATAAAAAGATTTATAACGGAAGCTGTAAAAGCATTAAAACTCATATATCCAAGTCCTAATCCTCCCCAACCACCAACGAAAATACTTAGAATAAACGCCAAGACACTGAGTAGACAAGTAATAAGAGGCAAGATGATTCTTTTTTCTTTAAAAAGCATACTCAAAAGGAATATAACAACACCAATACCGAGGATATACAACACAGTCTCTATTATTCCTTCAGCCATGGATTTCACTCCTCTGTTTAATGACATTCGCTATAAGTTTTGCATTAACAAATACAAAATTCAACGTAATCATATCAACCTATGATATGATTGAGTCTGTTTTTCAACTGGTTCCTATGTAGAATTGCTAACGTTGAAAATAAAAAAGATCTCATTAATTTACACTTTAGATTAAATAATTTCGATTATTTTCTATCTTTGTTTTTTAAAAGATATGTTCTTTGATTAGACAAAATCATTTGTTAGTATGAACAAAAAAATAAGGCTAAAAGCGGATACCGTCTAAAGACGGTGGAGTTAGACCACGCATCTATAAGTTAAAACATACTATCTAATTCCCTATTATCCACTGATTTCCATATCTGATTCACTCAGTAAATTATATTTAATAATGGATAGGAGTTACTGAAACAATGAATAAAAAAATAAAAATTGCTGGAATATTAATTTTGCTTCTTCTTATTCTAGGATCAATCGTTTTTATCTCGTTTAAACTATTCTCTCCAAAAGATGAAACTGTAGTTCTTTGGGCAGATAACGATATGACAGTGAGTAAAGTTACACCGGAATCTGAAAATAGTCAAATACAATCCGTAAGATATGAAAATAAAATAAACTACGCTGACTTAGGAATAGAAGGAGCATCAAGGGAAAAGATGGAATCACAACACGATACAAATATGGAAGAATACAAGGAAATGAATGATATTGAAGGGGTCGAAGCTGGAGTTAATTATGAAGAAGACTATTTTGTTATAAATAGTTATTACGATTTAACCGTTGCAGACATAGATGACATCATTGAACTTGATGCAGCAGTTTCTAATGAGGACGATTTAAAATTGAAAAATTATGTGAAACATTTAGAAGAACTTGGTTTTGAAGAGAAATAGCATATCTTTCTATGAAAGTTGTTTTATCGGGAGTGTAAACTAAGCTGTGTAGTAAGAGCCGTACGCTCTCTTAAGTAATGTATAGCATAGGTTATTTGGTTTTCTTATTTTTAAAGGATATCTTTACAGAATTATTTTAAGTTTAAATTAAGGAAGTTCTATACCTAAAGAGGTTATCTTGATGCCAACCTCTTTTCTTTACAAGAATAACCAAATCTCTATAAAGCTTATTTTTCATAAAATCTGAATAAAACGAATTTACATTCAATTTAAACATATTATAATAAAGTTGCATCTTTCAAATTTTGTTCTAAGGTGCGGACTTTCCAAGATGAAGATGTTAGAAGCCCTTCCTTTTTAGGAGAGGGCTTTTTTATAGTTTACTGTATAACATGCACACACTGTAACGTATAATCTACATAAAACATCGGCACGTCATATCATACCCAATAAAAAAGGACAGGTGTTTATGTTTGGTCTGCGAATTAACTACACGCAAGATTTGTACCAGTCCATCCCAATCCTCGCTTTGAAATAACGGTGCGACATACAGGGCCTTTAATCCGAGGGTCTTGATTTTATCTGTCATAGGCGCTGGCAGATTGGACTTCGATAGTTCTATCATCTTATGAAAGCAACTGAATCGCTTCGCCTGGTCCAGCGATACGGCAAATGCAGACGGTGCCTAAAGTTGTACTCTGGTAAACGCTGCTCGTTAGTGAATACTTGCTTAAACCCTTATCTTCCCCCTATTTGTTAGCCCTGGTTGCTTTAACAATGAAATAAGGAATCCAGACAATAAACGGAAATAACATTGCTATACCCAACGCATTTTCGGTAACCTGAGAAGCAATGTTCTCCCTTTCTCCATATTCCATCACCATGATAAGTACAACAACAAAGTGGATGACAACAAACAGCAGCATCAAATACCAACGCAGATGACGACGCAGTACAAAGAAAAATAGAAAACTGATTAGGAAAAGTACAGCAAAAACAGGCCATGGATTATCAGCAGCAAACCATCCCAGTCTGCTTAACTCAACCAATCCAAAAATTACACCCCCCACTAGAACAGAAGTGATTGGTACCATGGCAAAAATAGGATTGGATCTGTTTTTTTTCTTGCCATACACTTCGATATTATACACATCGTGTGGGAATTCCTGGCTCCAATTTTGGTGCATCATTTTATTCTGTTGCTTCCAATCCCCGTTGTAGGAAAGAGGGATTGTATGGATATTTGATTCTAATTGTTCCAGCCTTTCCTCATCTGTGTATATATTCCGCTCATAACTATATAAGACCTCTTCTGTAAACTGGACAGAGACCCGCTGATCTTGAAAATAGGTTAACCAGATATTGATATTTTCATAATTATTGGCAAAAGGGATCTTCAATAAGTTATTTTCTGCGTTGATCGAATATATAATATAAATGATATAGCTGCTATCTACGTGATGACCTCCATGTTTTGTTCTATATTCATTTGTTACATAGGGAGCTACTACCACTTTTTGAATAGTGGCTAAATCTAGTTGTTCCGTAGTTGGCTCTCTATCATATATATTTTTCCATTCATCGAATAGGATGATGCCATCGAAAAATCTATAAGTCGTTAGATGATTATTTTTCCAAATCAAACCACGAGCATAGTGAAAAACCTTAATACTAAGCCAGCCTCCGAGTGGACAGAGCAGCAAGAATAACAGGTTCCAAACAGTAATCGTTCTCAAAATAGCCATGATTGGTACAAGTATCATTGCAATACTTAACAAAAATAGAATCGTTATAATATAAAAGATCAAAATCCACCCAAAAGGACCCATTTTTTTCGCTGTGTACTGGTATAACACATTATTAGTTTTCATATTTCCTCCTGATATATAGTTAATTAAATGAAAATTTGCTATAATTAGTATAAAGGAAATTTTCTTTTTATCAAAGACCTATAGTAAAAGTCCTCGTGATAAGGTGAAACTTCCTTCAGCGGAAGGGCCCTTTCACCACCATTGAAGGTTAGGTGAACCAATCGGGCCGTTACTGGCTGCCCTATCTCCCGCTTGGAATTTTCAAATACGTTTTATTCTTGGATTGGGGGTTTTACAGCTAGTTACATTACGATAAATTTTTTTTTTACTTAATACATAATAGAGAGTTGTGAATGAATGAAGGATATTATCTTTTCAGAATGGCAATTTGTAACGGTTTTTTTCACAATGATTGCGGTACTGGCAATGATTATCGGAAGATATCCTCGAAAAACAACGTTCATTTCAGGCATATTAGCTTTTTTCTTTAACTTGGCTGCTGTTTCTTTTCTGATTTATTTAAATACCTTTCCTGACCAGTCACAGCCAGATGCAACATCAACGTCACGTGAAGAAGAGGAAGTTGATATAGAAGATCGATTAAATGAAGTATATGAAGATAACAAATATCGTACAGCAAATAAAGAATTGGTGGCTATCGTAGAAC
This sequence comes from Oceanobacillus timonensis, assembly GCF_900166635.1. Lineage (NCBI taxonomy): Bacteria > Bacillati > Bacillota > Bacilli > Caryophanales > Bacillaceae > Oceanobacillus > Oceanobacillus timonensis. Next base: position 1,871,334 of record NZ_LT800497.1, on the reverse strand, counting down.
CAATTAATGAAAATGGGAATATGACCTCCCATGTATACGTTAAAAACTTTCATCAGACGTGGGCGTTTCATGGAGAGGTAAGGGTCGCGATTTATGACGAGAATAATGAAATAATTCATGAAGAAATATTTGATATTTCCTTAGATTCTGGTGAAACAAAACAAATTGACTCTGATTTTGGTAATCCACATTTTGATTGGTTCAGGTATGCGTTTTACCCTGAGGAAAACTAATATGCTGTAAATGAAGATGAGAAATATATTCTTAGGGTCTTTCGATCAAGTAGACAAGGAGTGAAAATATTTAATGCATTGTAAAGTGAACGGCGTTTGGAAAAATCTCAGGTATCGTATCCTGACCATTGATAATCAAACCTATATCCTGGATATGGGACATTTTTTTTGGAAATTCTTCTTTCCATTTTTCTTCTGGATGTTCCCGAATAAGGTTTATCAAGTTAATAATCAAGAAATTATAGAGGAATTGAAAGTTCCGGATCCAGGGCGAATGAAAACAGATCCGAAAGAGATAGCAGCTGGACTGATTGTTGGGTTATCAGCAAATTCAATATGGTTATTGGGATATTACTTTAATCTTCCAGGGACACCACTTTTCAATACGATTATTGTCCTGATTGCGTTCTTCCTGGTGTTGTTAGGATTTTTCTATATTAATAAGAGATGTCAAAAAAGCATTTATCAGGTCGCACATCTGAAGCAATACGCAATGACTCGATTATGGATCAGGCCACCTTCTTATAAGAACGTTTTTCACATCCTATTTATGTATTTGTCATTTATAGGGCTTATTGTGTTATTTTGCTATCAATATATTCGATTTCCAAATGCACTGTATCTTCTTGCGGGGATATTGTTTTTGTTATTTTTGTTATCTCTCAGCTTTATAACCGTTCCGGTGGGTAATACTACGGTAAAGTTTAAAGGTGATAAAAAAGCAGCAAGTTAAGGTAACCCTTATAAAACATGTTAGAATGAAACCACATCTTTCAACTTTTGTTCGAGTGTGAGGACTTTCCAAGATGAAGATGTTAGAAACCCCTTCTTTTTAGGAGAGGGTTTCTTTTATATGATCACTGCATAACATGCATGAACATCCTTATCAAAAAAAGAATTTTCAAAAGATTTGGTATGGAACAAAGCTGCAAAATGGTATATGGTGTAAGTAAGCTGATGGTAGATTAAACTAAAATAGAACTTATTTTGCGAAGAACATAATTATACAACGAAGCGAAAAGAATATTGTTCATATTAAATAAATCTTTACCATCAACAGTTATGCAAATGAAGAAGGTGGCTGCAATTCATACTGAAAAAAACAAAGATAAACGTAATATCATCATTATTGCTTTAGTAACAGCTTGCTGCCTGCTTGGTGATTCCATGCTTTATATTGCGCTTCCGATTTATTGGAGAGAGGCTGGCTTGGATGGCGTTTGGCAAGTAGGCATATTACTTGCTGTCAACCGTTTTGTCCGCTTACCTTTAAATCCTTTCGTTGGCTGGATATATGAAAAAATCTCATTAAAAACAGGATTGGTATTTGCCGTTATTCTGAGTGTGATAACAACTGCAGGTTACGGATTAGCTACAGGATTTTTGGCGTGGCTGGTTCTCCGTTGTTTATGGGGACTTGCTTGGTCGTTCTTACGAATTGGCGGACTATCGACCGTAGCAGTCCATGGCAAAAACCATAGACAGGGAGAGGCAATGGGTTTATATAATGGCCTATACCGATTAGGAAGTCTTATGGGCATGCTCGTCGGCGGGGTATTGACACCGTTTTTGGGATTAACTTGGGTATCCCTGTCATTTGGTCTGATTTCCGGCATAGGAATGATTTTATTAGGTATATTCTTTCAAAGCAAAGCACCTTCCTCAAGCTCAAGGTCTGAAGGAAGAAAGAAAAATATCCTCGGGCTTGATATACTGAAAAATCATGCTCTTATCATGAGCAGCGGATTTTTTATTACGTTTATCATACAAGGAGTATTCACCGCAACCTTATCCTCGCTCATTATTTATCATTATGGCGAGGATGTAGAGATTCTTAATGTTGTTATTGCCGCCTCGGCTCTTTCGGGTGTTCTACAGGCATTACGGTGGTCATGGGAACCTTTTTTAGCAACGAGAGTCGGTTTCTGGTCCGATGGTTCAAAGGGAAGAAAACCATTTTTAATCGGATCCTTACTTGCAGGAGGTGTCAGTTTTCCACTGTTAGCTTTTCCCTTCGCCCCTCTGATTTGGATTCTTATTACAATCAGTGCAATGTTGACGTCAACCGCATTAACAACACTCATGGATGCAATAGCTGCAGATCATTCTCATAAAGCTGGTGCCGTTCGCTTCTTCACCTACTACACAGTTGTTCAGGATACAGGTGCAGCCTGCGGACCATTTGTTGGTTATCTCTTGCTATCATTTACATTTGGTTATGAAATGCTCTATATAGGATGTGCCATGCTGCTTGTTATATTAGCAGTAAGCTGGCGTATTCAAATCAAGAAAGAAAAGCAGAAATCATTTGTTTAGCATATAAGCTGACTGGAAAGCGTTACGCTATGCTTCTAAAGTAACTCAGTGATCGGAAAGAATTGTCTTATAAAATGATTGGTATCAAGTATAACTTAAGCAGTAAATATGACATTACTTATGCTTTTAATTGTTATTTTTAATATCTTTGGTTGAATTTCATATACGGTCAAAAGGGATGAAGCGCTTTTCCGAAAACATCATGTCCCTATAATCAGGATCCGAAAAGGCAACTGTTATGAGAATGCCTATATCGAATCGCTTCATAGTGTGATGAAGAAAGAATTATTCTTTCATGAAGATTATCAAATCAGCATTGAAGCTAAGTATAGTATCTTTTCTCACATCATGATATTTTATAATTACAAGCGAATTCCTTCAACGATTGGGAGTATGTCACCAATTATGTTGAAAAATATTACTTTTACCATAATCCCCCTTTGCAATGGAAGGTTTGATTTATTTATGAAAAAAAATATTCTATTAATTTTGTTTGCAAGCATAACATACGCAAATATTTATTTATTCAGTTTGTGGCCAGATGGGACATTTCTTTTATATTTCCCTATGTTACTCATTTGCACCGTACCTTCATCTATTATATATTTGTGTACGGCATTTCCTTTATCCATCATCCTTAACAAAAAAAATAAACCATTTAGTTTATTGGATTTAGTAGTTTATTTAATAGGCTCTTTTCTAGTTTTACAATTACTTGATTCTACTTTTTTCTACCGTATTACTCATTTAAATTGGGACTCATTTTTTAATGAATCAGGTTGGGTGATGTTTTTTATTTGGATAGGGGCTGCTGTTAATTTTTGGTTGTGGAATTCAATAATTATTTTAAAGCCCAAATCTATTTAATAATTATAAAATTATATAAGTTCCGCATTATTGAAGTGTAATATTAATTTTTACATATCTTAAAGTGTTCTAAAAATATAGTATTGAGGGTATCGGGTAAAAAGAAAAACTCTCTATTAACTTAAAAAGGAAGGATAAAAATGAAAAAGAAACACCACATTATTTTTCGCAGTGCACTAGCACTTTTACTTACACTATTTCTAATTGGGTGTTCAGATAATAATGACGAAACGGAAGAAAAAGCTTACAACGAATCAAATCATCATTCCTCCAATGAAGATGCTTCACAAAATACTAATGATGATAATGACGATGATGAAACTTCATCTGATAATTCGGGTACAGATTCAAAGACAAATTCCGAAGATAGTGCTTCTTCCAATAAATCCGAATCGACAAATGATGAAACTTCTAATGAAGAAGATGAAATCTCCGAAAATAATCAATCAGATACAGACTCAGAGGATAACTTATCAAATTTTTCATCTGAAGAAATTGAATACGCTCGTGTGTGGAACCAACTCGGACCAAATCCAGATGTAGAGTACATTGATGTTCAACATATCCCAGAAGGCACACTGCTCAATCCTGAGGAAGATGACATTGATGTTCGTTATCCGGAAGACGTTATACAGCTACGAGGAGATAGAATAGTAGATGGAGTTGTAACATATAGCAGCAATGGGGATGGAACAGTGAATGTGTATAAAACACCCTATCGTTGGTACGGTGGCCTTCCTCGTCCTGATGATGCAGATTTAGATGAATTAAAAAAAGATAGAGAAGAAATTATAAATAATACTGAATCCGTCTACATCGATACTGGTAATGATGAAGAAATTATAAATTTAATAGGTAAGCTTTCTATTCAATGAAGACTGGAGAGTAGACGAAAATGCATAGTAAGAGCCATACACTCTCTTACTTGCGCATTTTCTTTTACTCTCCCATTTTTATAGCACCAATTTCCTTACTCATTCTATTTCTTATAACTAAAAGTTTGATAAAACATTAGATGTGTAAGCTTTTATCAATATTATTCTCATGCCTAAATATAGTAATCGGTATATTATAGGGTTGATTGAACAAGCTATTCATTTTTTTATGAATTTAAAAAATTATTGCCCTTAGGTTACCTAGTAAAATCAGCTGATATTTCAATAGCTCATTATTCAGTTAAAAAGTTCTATATTCACATAAAAAAGCTATCATCAAATGCATATTCGATAGCTTGCCTATAAAAATTTTGTATGTAGGCACTATATCCTAACCGTTCTTATATAATCAATCAATAAACAAAGAAAAAATTTTCCGGATAATCTTATCTATTATGACAGCAGATACTATTAGTACCAGAAGCCATAATATGAAACCTATATGATCATAAACATTAAATATATGCAATAAATAAAAGACTCCTGCTAAAAGGATAATGTTTATTAGTTTACGCCATTCATTTGTCTCTACCTTTCTTTCCTTACTTTCAAAATAATTACTGTTATCTTTTTCATCTTTATTTTTATTCATTATAAAACCACCTTAGAAATAAAGGATTAGATTCCACAATATAGTCCACCCTTAGAAAAGATATTTCACAAAAAAGAATGACGGTATAACAGCAAATTGTTTAAGTTTAATATTCCATTATTACCTGCCCTATAGTAATGTTTTGCCGGATTCCAATTCAGCTAAACATTTTTAACCATCAGAAAAAGATACACTTCTTTTTGCAGAATCCTCTATTCCAATTTATACAGCATTGGTGACTAAATAAATTTTTATTGTTCTAACTGGAACAACAATTAACGCAGTATGAAATACTAAAAGATATAATGTATGCTTTTTTGAATAAAATTCTTATGTTAATGTGACTTTAGAATTATTTCAATGTTTATGAGCGCGCTGATGAATCTGATAAAGCAGGTCCTCAATGTGGTGTTGTAGTAAGAGACAATACTATTTATCTAGCTGGCGGGACATGGATGACTGTCATTAACTCTGTAGAGAATCCCGAAAAGCAGTTATAATTGTTTTAGGTGAACTATCTTAGTAAGAAGGTGATAAGAATGTTAGTATTTCTCACTGGTTTGGGTACTCTGGTGGCAAGTATTATTCTAAAGATTTCCAGTCCTGATAATATTAACAGCATATATGGCTATCGAACCAAAAGATCTATGAAAAATCAAAAACTATGGGATTTTGCTCAAAAATATTCCGCGAAAATATTGATCATAGTGGGGATTCTTAATATTTTAATAGGTATCGCCTTAATGTTTGTAACTTACAGCAATGAATATTATTTATTTTTTGAATTAGGATGGGCAGTGCTTTCTTTCCTGCCGGTTTTCGTTCTAACAGAGAGAAGACTTATTCAAATTGAGCTATATTTAACAGAATGAGAAAGGAAGGACTGCTTTACTGCCTGCTTTCAAAAACAAAAAATTGTTGCACAATGAATTAGCTAATTGTACAACAATTTTTTATTTGCATAAACGGATGGACATTTATAGAAAATTTCTCAAAATCACTATATTTAAATAAATCAGGATTTGTATTTTTAATTAGGGTTCAAAAAACTTAACTTACTTATTCATGTAAAATTTGCACCAAACCATGCAAAGAATCAAATAACCGCAATATTAAATATAGTTAAAATCAGCGCTATAGCAGATATTATTTTTCTCTCATTTTTCGAACAAAATGCTACTATCCTCATGATGATGATGGATATGTAACCCTGCAAGTATAAAAATCGCTACTATATCATAAACAATTTTATTTGCTGCTTGTGAAATTGGATCAAGCAGGGACATAGATAATCCTCTCTATTTCATATTAATAGTATATTGCAAACATTCTCAAATTGAATCATATTTCTTCTAACTTTTACGTTTTGAGTTTTCAATTTCTTTAACTATAGAAGCTTTCTTCCCTTTTTCGTTCTTGTAATTGGTTAATTGTATATGAAAATAATTAATATATTCTATGATGGCAAAGATGTAAACAAATACAGCAACCAAAAAGATAAAGGACATTCGCTTCATGATTAAGATATCCATAATTACTATTAAAGGCATCATACATAGGAGTACAAAATTAACTTTCTTCAAAATGGTAAGAGGTTTATATAGATTAGGTAAAACAGTCCTTTTACTTTTCAATCTTTTCCATTTGATAAACCAATAAAAACTCCCCTGTAATAGTATAAAATTCAGGGTAAATAGTGCATAAATCAATGAATAGCTTTGATTTAGAGAAAAATTATCAAAATATATATAGCTAAAAACTGCTACTGCAAAAAATTCTCCAGTAAATAAATAACCGAGCCTTTTTTCTAAACTTTTGTTTGCTCCACTTTCCATTACAGCACCTCTTTATTTCCTGTTACATACACTAAATTATAAAACCATTAAGAAATTCCATTTAATAATATTCTCTGAAATTAAACAATAGGTTCTTCGTTTTCTGTAAACTTATAAAAATAAGGAACAATTTGCACTGACGATTAATAAGGGCACATCGCTTTCCAAACGAATTTTTTCACAGAGCTCATAGCCATCCATCTCCGGCATCATCAAATCAACAAGCACGATGGAGAAGGAACCTGCTTTAAAATCCTCCCAGCCTTCTATACCAGTAGATGCCCATGTCGTTTGAAACCCTTCCCTGTCCAGATGATCCTTCATAATCCGGGCAATTTCATAATCATCTTCTACAATTAAAATGTTTGTTCTCTCTTCCATTGGAACCCCTCTTCTCTAACTACTTTAAGTATAAATCATGCATGATGCTGTCTTAGCATTCTTTATTTTTAGTTAATAATTGCTATGTAAGAACGCGTTACAGTTTTTCGCATGCTGTAACGCGTTCTTTGACTAATCTCTATCATCAGGCAAAACTACTGCTACGGTTGTGCCAAGGCCCTTTTCAGATTGAACGGAAATAGCCCCCTGATGCAGCTTGGCGATTTGCAGGGCAATACTCATGCCAAGCCCTGTCCCTTCATTCCTTTCCTCTGTATTGGTGCCGCGATAATAGCGGGTGAACAGATGCTTTTGCGTTTCTTCATCCATCCCCATTCCATTATCGGTAATTCTGATTTCCAGTGCCTTTTCTTCTTCAGAGTGAGCAACTTCAACCTTCACAGCAGTTTCAGGCGGGTTATGCTTCCAAGCATTATACATCAGATTATCAATCATTCTTTCAAACAACCGTTCATTCACTTCTATTTTTCTATCTGGATGAACTGGTTCGTACGCAACTGGATAATCCTTAAAGGTGACATCCTTTTGAAATTTATCTAAGATTTGTTCCATATATTCATTGATATTCACCGCGTTAAACGTTAAGCTGTTGGCATCATTTTTCAATCGAAAGCTGAGCGTAAAGTCTTCAATTAGATCTACCATATAATCACTTTTTTCAGTGATGGTATCTCCAATCTCTTGAAGCTCCTGCTTCGACCAGTCGTATTCCCTGTTTCCCAGCAAGCGCCCGTAACCTTCCATGGTAGTCAGAGGTGTACGAAGGTCATGGGAAATTCCCGTAACCCATTCCTCTCTGCTTTTTTCCAGCTGTTCTCTTTCTTTTTGGGAAGCATCCAGTTTTTCAGCCATCTCATCAAATGCCTGGAAAACCTCTTTATATAATTTATATCTTCTTTTTAATTTGCCATTTTTCCGATATACTTTTTTCTTCTCCTGCGCTGTTAAAACTTCCTTATAGTTTCCATTTCCCATCCGATTTAGCCAATTGATCAGAATAAAGAAAGGGCTCCCATAATGGAAACTCTTCCAGAATGTAATAAAAAGCGTGACAAGTAGAAGAACACCAGCCAGACAAGCAAGAACCAGCCTCATGTCCTGAAACATCGTTAATGGAATTTCCTGTTTAGACTCATTTGGCGTAGATAAAATCCATGAATGACCCGAATCTCTATCTAAAAATGTATTTTGGTTTTCAGCATAATGGTCTGGGGAAACATCTCTTCGAATGATTTCTAATGGCGACGTTTCGATTTGTTCCTCCTCACCAAACTGTTGAAGCAAATCTCCCGTTTCATCATAAACAGACAATGTTCCTCCAATTTGATTTAGCCTTTCTTCCACCGCAGCTTGTTCTGATTCAGGAACTTTACCGTTGATATTAACGTTTTCTGCTAGTTCGTTCATCAGAATCGTTCCCAGCTCTTGATAACCAAGTATAAATAAATATGGCTCTTCACTATCATACATTGGTTCTTCCAGTGTATATTTTACCGTATATTCCCCAAGCTGTTCTTTTTCCTTCATTTGTAGAATGTCGATGCTGCTATAACTCTCTCTTAAACCTTCGGGCACATTTTCAGACTCAATGACATTTCCCTCTTTATCAATAATTTGCAGCCAAACATCTGCCGGTAATACATCGCTAATATTTCTATTACTCTCTCTATATGTATAAGGATCACCGACTTCAATAGCAATCTCCTCTATCTGTGCTTGATAATAATCTGCTTCTCTATCTTCCTTGGCAAAATAGAACAATCCAATAAACAGACTAAGGACTACAACAACAATCATCAACAAAGAAATAAAACCAAACTGAATCGAAAAATGAAAAAACAACCGGCTCCGTAATTTCTTCATGAGGCATTTCCTTTCACCAATTTATATCCCAATCCCCGAACAGTGAGTAAAAATTCCGGTTTACTCGGATGGACCTCAATTCTTTCTCTGATTCTTCTAATATGTACCGAAACCGTATTCTCATCTGCAAAATGTTCAAAACCCCAAACCGCCTCCAATAAATCTGCTTTGGAAAAAATTCTATTTGGATGCTTACATAAATAAAGAAGCAGCAAATAGACCTGTGTCGGGCATGGAACATCCTTTCCATTAACCGTTAACACACCTGCGCTTTCATCCAGGACAAAATGGCCAAAATCATAGTTGCTAGATTTTTCTGGTGTAACTGCTTCTGTTTTAGCAGATCTTCTTAAATACGCTTTAATCCTTGCCGCCACTTCTAACGGGTTAAATGGTTTGGTGACATAATCATCTCCTCCTGTCGCAAACCCTGTTAACACATCCAAGTCGGACACTTTTGCCGTTAAAAAGAGAATATACGCATTCGTCAACTCTCTGATTTTCGGACAAAAATCAAAACCGCTCCCATCCGGAAGCATAACGTCCAGAATAATCACTTCTATTTTATGTTCCTTTAATATTTGAATGGCTTCCTGCCCGGTATAAGCTTTATGTACACGCTGAAATCCTTCTTTCTTCAGCATCATTTCTAACATAGTTACAATTGCTTTCTCATCATCCACAATCAAAATATCTGTTTGTTCCTCCATGTATGACACCTCCATTGGTATCGTACCATAGCAAGTTTACGAACAGTTGAACAAATCGAAGCTTTTTTAATTGATTGGTAATGTTCTGTTCAACTAGCAGACAGCTGCGTTTGCTAGAGTGAACGTAAAGAAACATAAGAAGGAGTAGTGGATATGAAACACCAAGCAGAAATGATTTTAACAGCCATTGGCATTTTATTACTTGGCGTACTATTCGCAGGAAGCATCCTGTTGTATGGCAATGTCGAGGGAAGCCCTGAGACACTGGAGTTAGTCCAGTCTTTTATGGAGGATGAAAATATAGTTGAATTCAGCGAACAGCAAATCATCAGCTATATTGGTTATCTGTTTATCTATTTAGCTGTTATTTCCTTCACCTGGATAATCTTAGGGTCCGCAGCTATTTACTTATTGAAAAAAGAAGCTAGAGGAAAATCGGCTGGAATGCTTTTAATTGGAATAGCCATACTTGGCACACTTTCAACAATCGGTTTAGGGATTTTCGGCGGTATAATCTATTTGATTGCCGAAATCATGGCGATAAACCACAGTCGTTCTGCCGGCAAGTATACATAGGAAACGAGGAGATGAATTTATGTTTACAATCGCTTTTAGAGAGTTTAAAAGTTTATTTACGAGCATCCGCTCATGTTTAATCATTGCCGTCTTATTTGGTGTTACAGTCGGCGCCGCCAGATTAGTCCGCCAATTTGAAGCTCCCCTTCAGGATTTAGGACTTGGACAGGATGCTTATATAATGGGATTAATGCTTTTATTAATTTTAGCTGCGCCTTTGTTTGTAACCAGCTTATCCCACAACATCGTCAATAAAGAAATGGATACACGGACCATCCGTTTTTTAGCAACAAAGACAAGTCGGCGTAATATTATCCTTGGCAAATTTATCGGGAGCTTTTTATTTTGGGCTGTATGCCTTACTGTCGCTTTGTTACTCATCATTCCATTTTCAAAATCGTTTTCCATTTTAAATCTGATTCAAGCGATTATTTTTGTGTCTTACTTTATCGGCCTGACACTATTTCTATCAACCGTTATTCCAAAGCCATCTTTAAGTATGTTTTTAGGAATCATTATTTCGGTTGCTTTGCCGGTGCTTGGTTTATGGAGTACAGGGACAGACAATCTTTTTATGAAAACCATTGGCTATGTTACACCTTATTTTTATTACATACAGGAAGAAACGCACAGTTACTATGCTTATTTCGTAGTGCTTTTTCCCGTTTTATTTATTGTATTAAGCTTATTCATCTTTAGAAAGAGGGATTTATAAATGGAAGCTTTGCAAACACATCAGTTAACTAAATCATATGGAAAGAAAATAGTTGTTGATTCCGTTGATTTACACATTCCCGAGGGTACGATTTTTGGCTTTCTTGGAAAAAATGGAGCAGGCAAATCCACGTTTATCAATATGGTAACCGGACTTATCAAGCCCAGCTCCGGTTCCTTTGAAGTTTTGGGACATCCTGAAAAAAGACTTGAATCGATTCAAAAAGAGATTGGTGTACTGCCGGATTATTCTACCTTTTATGATGATTTAACAGCATACCAGCATTTAAACTACTTTCAAAAATTAGTCAAACAATCGCTTTCCAAGCAGGATATTATCCATGTTCTCACCAAAGTCGGTTTAGAGGACGCTGTCCATGTCAAAGTAAAAAAGTTTTCGTTTGGAATGAAAAAGAAACTGGGCATCGCCCAAAGCATTATTCATCAGCCTAAGCTGCTCTTTTTGGACGAACCAACATCCGGCGTGGATGCCAACGCCGTTTTGAATATTCATGCATTAATCAAGGAAATTGCTTCACAAGGAACTACGATTCTACTAACCTCTCACAATTTAAATGAAGTAGAGAAATTATGTGATGAGATTGCGATTATGAACAAGGGAAGCATTCAAACGCAGGGAACGATGAAGCAGCTGCGGGAACAATATCAGCAGGACATCGTGATTCATATTCATCATCGGGCTCTCTCTAATAAGGAGCAAGTACACTTACAGTCTTCCTTTTCAGCGCTTGTCGAAAAAATTCAAATCGGGGAAACAGCTTCCGAAATCATCGTTCCCTCAAAGGAGCATATTCCGCAAGTAAATAAACAATTTGTAAGGCAGGACATCGATGTATTTCGACTAGAAGTAGACGAACCGTCCCTTGAGGAAATTTTTCTTAATCTAGAGTAAATGAAGTCTGTATAACAAAGCAGGAAAAATGAAAGGTGATTTAATTTGATAAAAGACATTCCAGCACCACAACGCAAACTATCCAAATATAGTATCAAGGTTTGGCTTATGAATGAAATCCTATCGAATGTAATTGGCTTAGGTATACTTGGTCTATTCCTCTATCTTAGCTATTCTTTTTCATGGAAAGAATGGATAGCTTGGATCATCATGGGGCTGATTTTGTTCACGATTATTGATATGAGCTTCACCCCTTTCAAGCTCCAAAGACGGTATCAGCATTGGCGTTTTGGGGTCAGTGAGGAATTTTTACAATTAAGGTCAGGAGCGCTTTTCCAAAAACATCAGATGATACCCATGACGAAGATCCAATCCGTATCCATTCATCAAGGACCATTCATGAGAAAATATCAGCTTTATCAGCTGAAGGTCAACACGATAACAACGGAGCATACCATTCCCGCTTTAGATGAAACAGAGGCGATGGAACTGCGACAGCAAATCGCAGGCTATGCGAATGTAAAGGAGCGGGACACATGAATCAAGAAAAACGGTATCATCCCCTGCTTATGGTCTACGATATTTGGCGCTTGATTAAAAACATGTTCTTCTTATTCCTGTTTTTATTTATTATTCGAGCAAATTCTGATTTTTGGCTGTTTACCTATGGCCGTTTGGCAATCGTTTTGATCTTTCTGCTTATTCTTTTGGCAATTCCCATTCGATGGTTTACCAGCAAATATAAAGTTGGAAATGAAAATCTGCAGCTAAACCGGCGTCTCGTGATAACAAGCAGCCGAACGATATCCTATGCAACAATTCAGCATACCAGGCGGAAAGCTTCCCTATTCCATCGCATGGTCAACATGACCTCACTTACGTTGGAAACGAGCACAGCTGGAGATAATAGCACGGTAACCTTTCATGTTCTAACACAGAAAGAAGCACAGGAAATTGAAAAACACATTCGTGCAACAAGAAGCTTGAACCGTTCAGAAAATACCTATGAGAAAGAATTCCCGGGCCCGGTATCTGAAAACGTTCAAACAGATACGTATAATGCAGATCCTATCGTTCATTTCTCGCCGACAGCCTATGATATTTTCAAAGCTTCCTTAGCATCCTTTAGTTTTATAGCTGTGTTTCCCATTGTATGGTCGCTCCTATCAAACTTCATACAATTGTTTTCTATCGGCGCACAAGCGGAAGATGTGTTCACCGATATTCTGGACGCTTGGCCCTGGTGGATTATTCTCGTTTCCATCATCTTGATCATACTGATTGCGATAGCTGCCGGCACCGTGTTAACCATATTTCGATTTGGCAAATATGAAATTGCTTCTGATATCGAAAAGATTTACGTTACACAGGGATTTTCAGAGAGAACTACCTTTACTATTTCCAAAGCAAATGTGCAAGCTGTCACCGTACATCAATCATGGATAAAACGAGCTCTTGGAATTGCGGAAATAAAATTGATTTGCGCAGGAACTACAGGCAGTGAAGATGCAGAAGTGAACAGACTGTATCCTTTTCTTCCTGTACAGCGTGCATACACAATGATTGAAGAAATATTACCGGCTTATCAGGTGACTTCGGAAATGAATCGTTTGCCTAAAAAAGCTTGGCTGCTTCAGATGCTAAAGCCCAGCTGGTTTTGGATGATTGCAACAGGCTTACTTTACTTTGTCAGACCTGACATTTTAGGCTTGAAAATACCCTGGTGGATACTTTCCGTCCTTATTTTCATTTTAGTCATAGTGTCCAGGCTGCTCTCTTCTTATCAAACCCGCTATACGATAAACAAGACATGTGTGCAGTTCAAGACTGGCGGTTTTCAGACAAGGGTTTTCTTGACTAAGAAAAAGAAGATTGCGGAATTACAAATAACACGTAATATTTTCCAGCAAAAACTGGGCTTAGCCTCTATCATCGTTAGTAATCGCGCCAAGCCTATCATGTATACAAAGATAAACCATCTTCCTATCGGGTGGTGCAAAGCATTTGACAGATGGTATCTGTTAAAGGAATAATATAAGTTGCTTTTTATCTGATTCATGCATATGATCGAAGTCATTTCTTTCCAATTATGATAAATGGGTTAAAGTATGCTCCGCTTTATGCAGCTTTCATTATACCCGGGTATAATAAGCTAAAACATTCAATAAATAGCACAAATTGATTTATTGAAAGAAGGCAATTCATGATGAAAATACTGCAGAGTATATTATGCGGGTTCGGCTTTGTTATGATTTATGTTTTAATCATTCTTTGCGCACCCTTTATCCTGAAAATGTTTTCTATTTTAGGTATACCAATCCATGCTACTATCTTCGGGACTGGTCTATTTGAGATGGAAACAAATCAAGGCGGATTTTATTCTCAACTATCTCTCTCGGGATGTATTCTTTCTTTTTTAACCGGCATTTTCTTTTATTATATTTTTTATCCCATTAAAGAGCAGCGAAAAAATAGAGAATAAGACGGTTTCCGTTAATAAATTGAAAAAGATTCCATAGACCTTCTGCTAAATGAAGATCTGTGGAATCTTTCTTTCAACGCTATTTATTCTGCCGTATAATGCCGCTCTCCAGTATTTGTATAATTCTTTCCGTCTCCACTTCTTCTTCATCCCAATTGATTTCCGGAAGAAACACATAACGTGCTACAATATACGATAAAATTGATGTAGCCACGGTGCGTATAATCGTATCCGCCTTCATATCAGCCAGCTGTCCTTTGTCTTGATAATACTTGACGATTTCCCGCAGCTTATCAAAAATATCATTCCCGACATATTCAATAAACTTTTCTTTCAAATCGGGATGAAACGGAATTTCCTGAACTAAAATTTTTAACATCGGCCAATTATTATGGATAAATTCTTTTCGATTTTCGATCATGGCACGAATAAAATCTTGAAAATATTCAAATTCCTGATCAAGCACCTTATTCAGATCTTTTTTTATCATTGGTGCAAGCCATTTTATCATCATTGGTGAAACAACTGCCATCAGCAAGCCTTTTTTCGATTTAAAATGCTTAAAAATCGTTCCTTCTGCCACCTCTGCTTTATTGGCAATTTCACTCGTCGATGTTCCTGCATACCCTTTTTCTGCGAATAAATCTGTGGCTGCTTCTAATATTGCGATTTGTTTTTTCGTTAGTTTGGGTTCTTTGTTTGTCATTTTCACTCGCCTCTTATCACGTTAGACATCTCTATCTATACTATATAGGATAAGCATACGGTTTGTCATGAATAATGAGATGGCTTTATTCTTTTGCCATTACTTTAACTTTCACTTCTTGTCCAGCAGATAAAAACCTGCTGTTCAGAGTGAACTACAGGTTTTATCACTTTATTTTTTAGGTAAATTCTCTATGTCATTATAATTATCTATAAATAAACTTTTATAATAGGGGGTTGGCTCAGTTCGCCTTCTTTGGAACTCATTATAATCAAATGGTACAACTTGTTCTTCTGGCGGTGCAAAGGGATCTTTATCCAGTATCACAGGAGTATGTTTGAAATCTTTTGCAATCTCGAACATGCATAACTCGCATAAAGTAAATTCAAAAAAACAATCATCGTACGGACTTCCATATCCAAAATAGGCGCTAAAATCATGAAAGAAATTCCCCTCCATGTTGTCCATTTCGTATTCCTTATGATAACGTCCGCAACGGTTGCAGTGAAATGTACGGTTTTCTCTTTTAACCATTTAATCCCTCCACAATAGACTTTTCTTAATTATAAGAATAATACTTTTTATTGTAAAGTTTCCAGTCTACGCAATAAGTAAATTTCAATTTAGAGGAAGCGCTGGATATCTAGAAGTTTCAGGTATGCTAAAGCAAGTGCATGATTGAATCTCAAATCCGTTGCAATTATTACTGGTACAGTCTATTTCTGGATGTCGATTATTTTTATTTGAAACAAATCAAAAATGGCTCCAATTATCTCATTTGGACAATCGAAACCATTTTTTGATCAACTATATCATAGTCTCTTCTCTATCGACTGACTCATTCTCCTAAAGCGAGTTTGTAGCCCCGCCATCAATTGGAAATTCTGATCCTGTCGTATAAGAAGAATCATCCGATGCTAAGAATAGCACCGTTTTCGCTACCTCAGCCCGCTTTCCTAACCGGCCAAGCGGATACCCTTCTCCAACTTCATCTGTAGATTTTCCTTGCTGCTCTGCTCCATAATCTGCCATCTGCGTGTCAATATAACCAGGATGGATAGAGTTCACGCGAATTTGATCTCTAGCAACTTCCATCGCAACATCCTTACTCATAATGCGGACAGCGCCTTTGCTTGCGCCATATAAAGCATGTCCAGGTGCTCCGCCGAGTCCTGCAACAGAAGAAGCATTGATAATGGAACCACTTTTTTGCTTCTGCATCACTGGCAATACATGCTTCATACCTAAGAATGTACCTGTCACATTGATATTCATTAATTTATTCCATGTATCTAACTCGATTTCTGTGATTGGCTTGATGATATAAATACCGGCGTTGTTGAACAAGACGTCAATGGTACCAAACTGATCAACTGCTTTTTTAACAACTTCTTGCCAATCCGCTTCCTGACTCACATCATGCTTTATCGAAATAGCCTCTGCTCCAAGGTCTTTGACTTCCTTTTCTGTTTCTTTCACACCATCCACATTGACATCTGTCAAAATAAGCTTTGCGCCTTCTTTTGCAAATAAGTGAGCTGTCTCTTTTCCAATACCTGTTCCAGCTCCTGTGATTAATGTAACTTTATCTTGCAATCTCATCTTAACTCCTCCTTGAACTTATAAAACAAAACATGAATTTTGCTTTCTTCGTATTTATTCCCTGTATTTGCATATTTAAACAAAGAAACAATATTTTCAAATATATTCCAATGTATAATTAAATATTAGAGTGTTCCCTTTTTTCTCATTTATAACATAAACAGGATATGGTAACATGATATCTATCCATGACTACATCAAAAGCAATGGATAACAAGAAGAAACAAAGGAGGAAATCAACATCGAAAATAATCTACATAAACCGATAACAGGTTCAAATCAGCCTCCTCCAGAAACAAGGGATAAGATCCGTCAAAACATAACAATTTCTTTTATCGTTTGTCTCCTTTTTACAGGAGGAGGAATCTATTTTCTATTCTTACATCCAATTAATTGGATATTAGTAAGTATTTGCGCTATTATCAGCTTCCTATCCGGCCTGACTTTTGTTATTTTTATGGAACAGAAAAAAAACATAGAAAGATATGAAATTAACTATGAATTAAATGAGAATGGGTATTTCCAAACTATTATTGATTATAAGACAGGGGAAAAAGAAGAAATAGCCATGTTATTTGATTCTATCCGGGAAGTCATTGTAGGAAATAACATCAAAGAATCTTACTCTAATGAACATCAGCATTATGTAGGAAAACTGATGGTTTTTAAATACATAGATGATCAATATTATATAAGAGAATTTTTTAATGAAGAAGAATTTTACAATTGGGTAGCCCGTTTTCAGGATAAAGGGGTGTCATTTTTTCAAACGGATTATGATCTCCGTCCGGCCTTTTTAAAACGTCAAAAATATCAAACGGACTTTAATCAGTTAGAAGGTGAACCATGGGATGGGAAAAAATTCCCTCAAAAAATAGGAAGAAAAATAGGAAAGAATCGCTTTCTTCCCTGGAAACCTCATGAGAAACAACCTGTGATTACAGTGAAACAACGGACAAGGAAATGGGAGATTAGAATAGGTATACTCCTATTAGTTTATGCATTGATTCTTGGTGTAACTGTCCTTCCATGGCAACCTGTCGATGATGATAATGCTTATTGGGAAATAGGGATATTGTTTATTTTTGGTGTGATTGGCATCAACATACTGCTCCCTATTATCAGTGTTTTTTGGAGGGCTTATACAAAATGGTTTCTTCCGTTCTTTTATTTCCTTATTATAATGGCAGGTCACAGTATTCCAGCATGGATTATATCTTTATTTACCGAAAATCCGCCGATGATTATCTTCATTATTTCAACTAATATTATTATTTTGATTGGATGGGTTCCTGTATATATCCTTCTTAAAGCGGGAAGAGGTATTTTTATTTTGATTAGAAAGGTTATTGTGAAAAAAGATAACCAAATGGCATAAGAAATAACAAAATGGTTTTCTGCAGATTTTGAAAATAGGTTTGCACATTTATTTTCATGTTGCATCTTTTTTGTATAGCTTCCATTTTCAAACAGAGAAAGAATCGAATCATAGATTCTTTCTCTGTTGATTAAAAGGATGATTGGATTGGATATGATAAAACAGCCTTCAATATCCTTTTTGAACATCCACTTTATTTTCCAAAACGTCTCCCGCTTCCACCTTATGCAGCGTATTAACAAAACAATCCACCGCTTCTTTAGCAGTCGTCACAGCGGATATATGCGGTGTAACCGTTATATTCGGATGCTTCCAAAAAGGGTGTGTGTCCGACAACGGCTCTTCACGGAAAACATCCAACACTGCAAATCGCACCTCTTCTCTATCGATTGCTTCTATCAAGTCTTCTTCAACGACGGACTTTCCTCTGCCCACATTGATAAATCCAATATGATCAACTTGATCAAAGAATCGCTTATCAAATAAATCAGCTGTTTTATCGGTTAATGGCAATGTATTCATTACATAATCAGCTTCTTTTATCAACGAGTCATCAGAGTCAACAGCTGCAACTTGGTTAAAAGCAGGCTTCTGTTTCCCGCTTAAAGATACACCATACACCTTCATTCCAAACCCAGATAGAATTGTAGCTACCTTGCTTCCAATTTCCCCGGTTCCATAAATCACGGCGGTTTTCTGATCCAATAACGCAGGGGTCATTTCTCTCCAAACTTTTTCACCCTGCTGTGCTGAAAAAATTGGATGAGCTTGTGCATCCTTAAGAATATAACTTAAACAATATTCACCAATACGCTGTCCAAACGAACAAACGGTCCGTGTTAATAATACGTTTTCATTCCAATCCTGATGATACAAAAAGCCATCAACGCCAGCTCCCAGAGAATGTACCCATTTTACTTTACTATAGTCGGTATCTTTCTGTACTTGAAAGCCGCAAAAAGCATCAGCCCAATCCAAGTCTTCTTCGGTAAGAGCATCTTCGGTTATGTAACGAATGCTTTTGTTCAATTTATATTGTTCTATGTATTCTTTTAACTCCTTCACCATTGGGCTAACAATAACGATGTTTTGAATGTTCATAGGAATGTTCTCCCTTCTTCTTATTTTTAAAATAAAAATTCTAATTTATAATTTCTCCATTCACTTTATCAAATTCCACATGGCAACTGCCTTTTGTATGTTTTCCTGTAACTAGCAGCGAACAGTTCCTCTGTAAAGGGCGAAAGGAAAACGCCCCGTGACCTGCAAATGAACACCTCTTTTCTTAAAAAATTCACTATACTTTTGTAAATGTTTAAAGTAAAAGCACTTTTGTATATTAAACAAACCTGCTAGTAAACCTTATAAGCCTGTCCAGTCTGCGCACCAAACACACTTTTTCGATAAGCTAGGCCAATTCTTTTGGAAGAAACAGGCTCAAATCCTTGGAATAGCTTTCCATACTTTTCTTTCGATTTCTCAAGCATGGATGGACTGACATGATTAATCCGAATTCCGCGCGGCATTTCAATTGCTGCTGACTTCACAAATGCTGATACGCCGCCGTTTGCCATCGCTGAAGAGGAAGCTGTTTTTAATGGATCATCCATCAGGACACCAGTTGTCAATGTAATGCTTCCGTTATCCTTTAGATAGTGTTGGCCTATCAATACTAAATTTACCTGCCCTAGCTGCTTACTATTTACAGCAACCATATTCTGCTCCGGTGTCAATTCATCCACCGTTGCAAAGTGTGCGGAACCTGCTGCACAAATAATAGCATCTACTTGCCCCACTTTTTCAAAAAGCGATTTTATGCTCGCTTCCGACGTCATATCGATCGGGTAATCCGAAGCATTTCTGCTGGCTTGAATGATTTCTGCATCGTCCTTAAACTCTTCATACACAACTTCTCCGATGGATCCGGTTGCTCCTACTAATAGTATTTTCATGTTTAATATCCCTCTTTTCTATAAAGATATAAAGATTTTGTGACTCTCTTCTTTCTTTATTTACTTTTATGAATACTTTCAAACTATTTATATATTATGAAATCAGAATCAGCATTGAATACTGCTTCTTCAATGGAATGAAAATATTCTCTGACGATTCCTTGTTTCATGATTTTTTAAGCATCATTATGTTTGTCTACGCCGGCTGCTTTGACATCTCCATGTTATGCTAGTACCCCATCAATTAGGCCTAAACCAATAATAATAATTTCTTCTTAATCATTGCCCCTTCTTCTATTTCATATCTATATTTGTCGTAACTCCCGGGCCTATTGGAATACCAAGCCATGTAAATAAAGAAAATAAAAGTGTTAAAGAAATCAATAGACAAATGACATAAGGGATAGCATGAGAAATAATTGTACCCAGACCTGCATTTTTATCCCATTCCCTCATAAATTCAAGAATCATAACTATATATGGATTTAGCGGTGACATCATGCTTGTCGATGCATCTCCAATTCGATAAGCCATTTGTACATAAGCTGGGTGATAGCCAAGCTGCAAAAGCATGGGTACGAAAATTGGTGAGAATATGGCCCATTGCGCAGCTCCACTAGTAATCACAAAGTTAATAATCGTCGTGATAAATATTAAGCCTATGATGACAGAAAAGCCAGTAAAATCAACAGAAGTTAAAAATTCTGCCCCATTTACTGCAAACCATGTCCCAACTCGTGTCCATTCAAAATAGGCGATAAACTGTGAAATAAATAAAATCAATACGAGAAAATTCCGCATATTATAAATTGCCTCTCCCATATATCTGCCAGCATCCCGGGTATTTCGAATCCGTTTCATTTTTATTCCATAAGTAACACCAATAACCAAAAAGAACCCTATGATAAACGTAAGGATCCCATTTAAGAATGGAGAGGGCACCAGGCCTCCCGCTTCATTTCGAAGAGGAGATTCAGGTAAAATGATCGCTATTACAACAAGCGCTAGATAGATTATCCCTGCATACATAGACCATTTCAAGGCAATGGTTTCTTCTTTCGTAACTGGGTTCACTTCATAATTAATATTTTCATTATATGGACCCAATCGCGGTTCGGTTATCTTTTGTGAAATAAAACCGCCGACCAGTGTAGCTACCACTGCCCCTGCAACCATAAAATAGTAGTTATCAACTGGTGTAACAACAGGTGCATTGTCACTAATTAATGCAGAAGCTTCATTTGTTAGACTCGCAAGAATGGCCTCATTTCCTTGAATTAACACGCCAGTTCCAATACCGGAAGCAATACCTACAAACGCTGTGATAATTCCGGCGATCGGGTTTCTTCCTAACGAGTAATAGATCATACCAGCAAGAGGAGGTAAAATTAAATAGGCAGAATCAGCTGCTACTGTAGCAAGATTTCCTGTAAATATCGTCATATACGGTAACATAGCTGCTGGAAAAGAAAGCATAATCTTTTTAATACCAGCCTCTAAAAGTCCTACCCCTTCTGCAATGCCAATTCCAATACGAACACTCAATACAACACCTAATGGAGCAAAAGCTGTAAAATTGGTTACTAAACTAGTAACCATAAATTCAATACCTTCACTTGACCATAGACTTCGTATTTCTAACTCTTCCGCTGTTTTAGGGTCGATTACAGTTATTTCAAAAATAGACAGGATTACAGAGACAATCATTAAAATAATGATAAAAAACACAAATAACATATACGGTTCTGGAAGTCTATTACCAAACCATTCTATTTTAGAAAGTATATCGAACTTGCCCTTTAATCTTTTGTTTGTATTCGTTTTAGAGGATTTCATTTAGATTATTTCCTTTGTTATTTGTCCATACTGATGACTTTTCCAAAACGGTTCGTCTATTTTTAATCCTACCATTCCCAATTGTTACATGACGTATGATTGTAAATTGAAACTTCATATTTCTACCTCTTTTCTAAATATTAGTGTTATCATATCCTCTATTTAAATATCATTTTCTTCCTAAAGTCAATACATTCATTCCGATAATCCGCTGTGAAGAATCTAAGAAGATTCCCTGTCAAAAACAGCTCCTTCAGAATAGATGACCCTGCCGCTTTTCTTTTAAATCTTCCGAAGCATCTTCACACTTCATCAAATCTAAAAAAAGCAGCATCTATTTGATAATAATAGATGGCTGCTTTTTCGAATATGATATCTTATTTCGCTGCCTTTCGCTTCCTTAACAACTTCGTAATCAATGGATAACATAAGGATAGCACCGTTAATATCGCCAAGACAATTGCAATCGGAGAAGCAAATAAAATGTCCATAGGAGAATCATAAACAACCATTGCTCTCTGGAAATTCTGCTCCATGTCTCCTCCTACAATTAATGCAAGAATTAATGGGACGACAGGATAATTAAGGATACGCATAAATAATCCAACTACGCCGGCAATCAGTAAAATATAAAAATCAATTGTACTATAGCCCAGCGTATATGCTCCTAAAAAGGAGAGGATAAGGACAATCGGATACAGCACATTAGGCGGTGTTTTTAATATTTTCACAAGCATACCAACCATTAAGATATTAATAACCACCAAAATCAAATTCCCGATAAACATACTGTTGATCAGTGTCCAGATCGTATCCGGACTATTTTCAAATAATAATGGACCTGGAGTAATTCCAATCATCACAAGCGCCCCAAGCATCACTGCTGTAGTCCCTGAACCCGGTATTCCCATGGTCAGCATTGGAATCAGCGAGCCGACGGCAGATGCACTATTTGCGGATTCCGGAGCAACCAGTCCTTCCACAGCGCCTTTACCAAATTCATCTTTATTTTTGGATATCTGTTTTTCTGTACTATAGGACAACAAAGAAGCAATCGTTCCTCCTGACCCAGGTAGTACGCCTAAAAAGAAGCCAATCGGACCGCTTCGGATAATCGGAGCAAGTGACCGTTTCCACTGGTCCTTTGTAAACCATTTGCTCCCGATATTCTGTCCATTTGACGTTTCTGCGTGTTTCGGCTTTAGTAAATTATAAAGCACTTCTCCCATCGCATAGATACCAATAATAATCACAATAAAATCAATTCCATCCGTTAAATGCGGCACCCCAAATGTAAAACGATGCACGCCGGACTGCAAATCTACCCCGATGGTACTGATACCCAGCCCTAAAAACATGGTTAAAAACCCTTTAATAATATTTCCTTGCGATAAGGTAACCACCGCAGATAAAGCAAATAAAAAGAGTAGTAAGAACTCTGCCGGTCCAAAATTCAACGCAAAATTAGCAAGTGGAATCGCTAAGAAGATAAATCCAAATATGGCCATGATGCCACCGATCAAAGAAGCCATTGCAGCAATAGACATCGCTTGTCCTGCCATACCTTTCTTCGTCATCGGATAACCGTCAAACGTAGCTGCAATCGAGGAACCGTCTCCCGGTGTATTAATCAAAATGGAACTACGTGAACCTCCAAATAAAGCTCCATAATAAATAGCTGCCATTAAAATAAGCGCACTAACCGGCTCCATCCCAAACGTTAACGGAATAAGCACCGCGACTCCCGTTGCTGCTCCGAGCCCCGGCAAAATACCAACAATCGTACCCAGTACTGCCCCAAGCAAAAGCCATAACAAATTAACAGGCTGGAGCGCAGTCCACAATCCATCTAAAATAATACTTACATCCATCGTTGCACTCCTCCTTTAAGGTAAACTTATTTGTAACAGCTCTGTGAAGCTATACCAGGTCGCAACGGAAACAACCAGTGTTACAATTACATTCAAACGCCATTTCTTCATCCCGTTTAAATAAAACATAAGCGCTGCCATAAATAATAATGTTGCTATCAAATATCCTACTATCTCAAAAATAAGCGCATACACCACACAAATTCCGATAATCATTCCAATTAATTTAAATGATTTCAGCTGAGCTATCTGCTCCAAATCTTTATTCTTTGCATATATTTGTTTCCGTACATTAACTAAGTCAGCAATCGAAAATACCAATAAACCAGCACAAACAAATAAAGGAAAGAACTTTGGCCCGTTTGGATTTCCTAATGTTGCTGGATCCAATTGGATAATCATTGTGCCATATATAACGCTGCCAATAATGAACATCAACGGCATAGCGTATCGTATTGTTACCTGCATCATATTTTTCCTCCTATGGCTTTAAGCCAGAATCCTCTACTATTTCTTCAAAAAAGGCGTTCTGCTCTTCTAAAAATTCCATGGTTTCTTCACTATCCATATAAAATTCATCCAAATTATTATTCTCTAAATCTGTTTGCCACTCTTCTGTTTCTACCATTTCACTTAAATAAAGGTCCCAAGCGTCAATTTCTTCTTCACTCATCCCCGGAGGTCCCATGATTCCACGCCAATGTGGAAATTCCATATCGATGCCCTGTTCTTTCCATGTTGGAATATCCGGAAATTCGTCTAGTCTTTCAGGAGATGTGACAGCTAAAACATCTAATTCTCCTGCCGCATATTGTTCCGTCATTTCCGATAGGGAGTTACTCGTAACATCAATATGTCCGCCTAGTAATGCATTCATAATATCTCCCCCACTGCTATATACGAGAAACTGTAACTCTGTCGGATCAATACCATATTCAATCGCAGCTTGGACAAAGGCAAGATGATTTCCACTTCCTAAGGACGGGCTGACTCCGATAACCAACGACTTTGGATCTTCCTTTAACTGATCCAATAACTCTGTTCCGCTGTCAAATCCTAAATCTTCTCTAACTCCAACTGCCAACCACTCTGTAGATAACATTGCTAATGGGGTAAAATCTTCATAGGTTAATTCAGTCTGTCCAAGTAATGGGCCTGTCATTAATAGACTGGAATTTAATGCCGCAAAATGCGCATCCTGCTGCATCAAATACTGCCAGCCCACTTCGCCGCCACCACCAGGCTTGTTCACAACCGTAATATCTTCTTCTACCGTTCCATCTGCATTCATCGCACGCTGTGCAGAACGAGCTGTCATATCCCATCCTCCACCTGGACTTGCCGGAGAAATAATTTCTATATTTTTTTCAGGGAACGTCTCTTTCTCCTCGCTTGTATCTCCTGAACATCCTGCCAAGAGTATACAACCAATAAATAACAAGCATAAACGCTTCATTTTAACACCTCACAAAATTCAATGATAAAGTAACCGCTTTCAATACCGAAGTTAATTATTACAAACAAAATACCAAAAAACAATATTTCGTATTTTATTTATTTAACATTCTTTAATGCCTTTTCGTCCTTTTTATCCACCACGTCAAAAGACAGCAAAAAACACCCTGATTGTCAGGATGTTTTTTGCTGTAAAATATATCTTCTTTCCGGTCGGCCAATAACGCCATAATTTAAAATGGTTGTGGCTTCTTCATTCGATACAATATGTTCCAGATACCGTCGGGCTGTTGTTCTTGAAATGCCGACCAGCTGGCACATATTATCAATGGTGACGCCTTCATGATGTTCTGTTAAAGCAGCTTTTACTTTTTCTAAAGTAATCGAATCAATTCCCGTCGGTAAAGGCGGCGGATTCGTTCCTTTGTTCTCTGTTCTTCTACCGTTTTCTCCAGTCAATATATAACTGGCCTCGCTTGTTGTAAATTCTCCATCTTCTGCAAACCACTGTCGATCTTTGATATATTTTTTTATTGTATCTGTAAAATCATCCACCGTAACTGGTTTAATTAAGTACTGATACACACCATAACGTTTTGCCAGCTGCAAATGCCGTCTATCTGTAGAAGCTGAAACAACAATAATATCCAACTCCGGGTAATGGATTCGAAGATAGCTGAGCAGTTCCGTTCCTAATGTATCCGGAAAATAAATATCAAGTATGACGAGGTCAACAGATTCATTTTCTACCAGCTCTTTTAATTCTTTTCCATTTAATGCTCTGCCGACAACCGTTATTTCTGAAATAGCCTGTAAATACTTTTCATGCAACAGAGCTACCCGATAATCATCTTCTGCAATGACAATATTCATTTTTTCACTCCTTCCTTAGGAAAATAAAGTGAAAATACGGTTCCACCATCCGCAGGTGACGTAATTTCCATTTCTCCACGATATTTTTTCACTGTTTCATAGACATGAAACAGTCCATAGCCTCGATATTCTCCCTTGCTTGAATAACCTCTGGTAAAAATTTGTTCTGTTTGTTCCTTGGTAATACCAGATCCAGTATCTTCTATGTCCATCACGATTTCATTACCGACATCTGTAATCATGACAGTTATTCGTTTTTGCTTTGAATCTATTACCGCATCAATAGCGTTATCGAGTAAATTCCCCAGCATAATTGCCATGTCTGTTGCTGATATTTTCGTTTTATCCAGATGGCTTGCTTCATCTATCACCAGTTCGATTTTCTTCTCCGCAGCTTTTGCCATTTTTCCTAACAAGATGGCTTGCGCTCCTGGATCTTTCACATTTTCAAACATGGGAAAAGCCTGTCTTTTATCTGTTGTTTCCTCCTGTATAATTTTCACAGCCTCTTCGTATTGCTCAAGCTGTATTAACCCCATCAAAACATACATTTTGTTTTTGAACTCATGCTTTTGCGCACGGAGACTATCCGCATATCCTTCCATCTGCGTCACTGTTTCCTGAAGCTGCTTTATATCTGTTTTATCACGAAAACTGCAAATGGCCCCAACAATCTGTTTATTCTCATACAAGGGAATACGGTTGGTAATAAACGTTTTCCCATGATAGGTTTTCTCTTCATCATAGCTTGCCTTTCCAGAATGAATCGTTTCCGGCAAACCAAGTTTTTTAATCGATTCCTGCATATCTGATGATGCATTCAGCAAAGTCTTCGCAGAGGGGTTGATCATCGAAATAGACTGATTATCATCAATCACGATAATGCCTTCTTTTACTGCATTCAGCATAGCCTCCCGCTCACGAAACATGTCAGCAATAACTGCCGGTTCTATACCCAGCGTATCCTCTTGAATGCTTCTTGCTAAAAACAACGCTCCGCCGATGCATAATGCGATACCGATAAATGCCACAACAGATAATCTGGTAAGCTTCGTTATAATGGTTGCACGAATTGATTCTTCCAGATACTCGACTGTCACCGCACCAATAACTCTTTCGCCACCGTTTATATCTACTTCTTCATAGATTGGTGCAATGGTCATAATAGCAGGACCAAGTGTCCCTTCCCTGTTTTCTGTTACATAAGATCCATATAACAACGTTTGTGCAAATTGATCTGTCTCTTCCATCACGCCAATTTCACGCTCGTTCGGATGAACAATGTATTCTCCCTCTCGTGTCACAACGGTCACAACAGGATTTTCCGCCTGCAACCGTACACGGTCAATAATTCCTTGTAATTCCTCCTGATTCCCATCGATAATGGCTTCTTCTAAAGCAGGCATAAATGCTAAACCATTAGCAGTCTGTCTCGACAACTGTTTGTATGTATCCTGTGCATTTCGAATCTCAAAATATGCAAATACAGAGATAAATAAGAAAATAAGAAAAGTAGATAAAATCAGAAATATGAACACAATCCGCTTCCGAATGGTCATATTTTTAATAAATGAAAACATTTATACCTCCCTTTTAGATGAAACAATACACTTTCATGGCTTATAAATTATTACATTATCAGTTTATAGGAAATATGATTTTGGAGCAAGAGACCGTGGGTTTATTTCCTTTTTAAAGTATGGAGCGCTTGATAATCAAAATAGGCCACTAAAATTTGTAACGACATAATGAAAGAAAACTATTCAACACATAGCCCCGGATGATAGAATGAGATATTTTATTTTAAAGGTAGTTTTATAGTGAATAGAAAGAAAAAGAGAACAGCAATTATTTGGAAAGTAAGGAAAGAAAAGAGAATTTATTGTCTAGTCATCTTTGATAGCTTATCCTTATAATGAATCTATGGAGAGGTGACTTGTTTATACTTTAGAAAAATATATCATTTTAGCAAATAGATAATTTAATAGAAGATTACTGGCTTAAATACTCTTCTATATGTTGATAAAAGACTGCTGGATGAAGACATTTTATTTTTCCGATTTGGGAGGGAAATCTTCGTGTATTTGTTGTTATGATATATTGACAATTTTGTTGAATAGCTGCAGCCCATACATGAAAGTCTTCCTGATTATAATAATTCAAAGGAATTTTCATTTTCCCCGTTTGATGTATTGCCAGTTTTTTAGCTTCTTCATGATTTAAACTTGTTAATTCCATTAAAACTTTACCAATTGGTTGATTTTCTCTAAGTCTCGTTTCAATACTGTACCTCCCCACTATACTGTTAACTGGCAATTTTTCATAAATATCAAGTATTGGATATATAAAATCACATATGAATCTTTCTATTTCCCATATCTCATATTTCATTGCTTTGCTCCCTTTTTCAATACCATTAAGTGCATTTCTTATAAATTCAAACAAACTTTGGAAAGTACAGGATGATATAAATCCGCCATTCGGGCTGCTTTCAAAATTTTTCTATTTATTCCTGCTTTTCGAATCGCACCACAAATAACTGTTATATCTAAAAAAACTTGGGGAGGGTTGTCTCGATTAAAGATTGAATTCATCGACATCCTCCGCTCTCTGATTTTTCTTATCAAGATGTTCTAAAATACTATTTGCTTTATCGTCTTGCTCTTTCGTTGTAACAAAATTATCTTCATGAATTCGCCAATGTCCGCCTTCAGATCGATAAACCTTTTTGAATGTACCCTTTTCACACATTCTGCGTATGGTTTGATCACTTAATCCTAATTTATTTGCTGCTTCACTGGTAGTATAAAACTTTTTCACATTTTCTCCAGCAATAATATCTTCACCGTCTTCTTCTCGTTCATGAAGATATACTGGTTTTCTTTCCATTATATAATGAGGTTGATTTGCTTCATTTATCCATATGGAGGCCAGCATTTTTTTATAAATAACTTGTGGATTTTCCGTCATTTCACTAATTTTTTCAATATAATTTAAAATCATTTCATAGGATGATTCAGAGATATATTCGACCGTTATTTTTCTGATCTCACTGTCTAAACGTCTAACCTCTTGTATAGATTCTCCATTTTGTATTGATAGCTGTAATTCAGAAACAAATGATGTATTCATATTAAGTTGCATAAATAACCTTTCAATAGCCGCTTTTAATACTGCTTGAGCTTTTAATTTATCATATCGAATTAAATCTTCAACTGTATCCCATAGAAGCTCTTGCTCTTCGTCTCTTCTAGCGTTCATGAAAACACCTCATTCTTGATACATTACTTATATTAAAAACGTATCATCAATAATCAATAAAAACAACAAAACTCAACAAACTCAACAAATTCTATTTGAATCATTCAATGTAAGGTAATTCTTATAAAGTGAAACTTCAATCAGCGAGGTTTTTTTCATCCTCCACTGAATAAGGAACAAAGACTAAATCCGCGACGTCGTGTCTCAGGCGCCTTTATGACCTATATCCTGCAGGACGGAACGAAACGGGCCGTTATTGGCTGCCCTGTCCTCCACTTAAAAATAACACTTTTCCTTATAGCTACCATTTTTTGATGAATAAATAAAAACACTATTACACCATTCTCGCTTCTTTTATGTTATATTACTTTGTATTGTAAAAAATATTGCATACACCCTGAGAAAAAACAATCATGAGGAGAGACGAGAATGACAACCATTTTATTTACAAATGCCAAGGTATTTACCGGAAACAATACAGCGTTTGAAGCAATGGACTTTATGGTAGATACAAAATCAGGCCAATTTGTCCAACAAGAAACAATAAATGCAGAGCAAACTATCGACTTAAAAGGAAAATACGTGATGCCGGGTCTAATCAATGCACATACACATATAATGTTAGACCCCTTCTTTAAAATTGGAGGCCTTTCGTCTGTCAGTACTGCTGAAACTGGAGCAGTCGTAAACACGTATATTGCAGCAGACAATTTAAATAAACTCTTAAAACATGGTGTTACGTATTTACGAGATGTTGGTTCTTCTGACAACATCGATTTACAACTGTCTAAATTGGAAAAGGAAAACAAAATAACTGCACCCGGCATTATCGGGTCCGGTCCAGCCCTTGTGATGACTGGTGGACATGGTGTAGAACTAGGCTGGGAATCGGACGGCGTAGATGAAATTCGTAAACATGCCCGTACCAATATCAAAAACGGTGCACGAAATATCAAAGTCATGGCTACCGGCGGGGTAAGTATGGATGGAGAAACGCCTGATGATGTGCAGCTTAGCTCGGAAGAAATGCGCGCTGCAGTGGATGAAGCACATCATAAAGGCTATACGGCCTGCGCACATGCTCAAGGGACAGAAGGAATCAAAAACGCTATCCGAGCAGGCGTCGATTCGATTGAACATGGTATCTATTTAGATGATGAAGCCATGCAAATGATGCTCGATAACAACACATATCTTGTCCCAACATTAATGGCACCTTGGGCCATTAGTCAGCACTTGGAAAATCTGCCTGATTTCATGGTGAAAAAATCACTTTCGGTTCAGGAAGCGCATATTGAAAGCATCGGCAAAGCTGCCAAAGCTGGAATTCCCATTGCGATGGGAACGGATGCAGGAACAGCTTATAACGATTTTGAAAATGGCTCTGCCCAGGAGCTTGAACTGATGGTCAATGCGGGCTTAACACCTCTGCAAGCATTGCAGTCCGCTTCTGTTCGTGCGGCAGAATTGCTTAAAATCAACGACTTCGCCGGCTCCATTGAATCAGGAAAACTTGCTGATTTTATTGTGATAGAAGAAAACCCATTGGAGAATATTACAGCCATTCAAGGTGAGAAAGTGGTTTATAAAAAAGGAAGAAAAGTGGAATAATCGTTCCATAATAGCCTGGACTCGGAAGATAAATGATATCTTTCAAGTCCAGGCTGCTTTATATCTCCCATCTTTCCTTTCCCCGGAAGATCCTTTTCATAACTATAATTGTTTTTAAGCATATCACCGATGAAATCATTGTATTTCCTGTCCAAACAAATAACCGTCGTTCTTATTTGTTTTTGCAATCCAATAAACCCTTGAGACGCAGAAAAATCGAATCCTATTTTCTTCTTTTAGTATTCGCTATTTTACGCCGTCTCAAAACACGAAATGCTTTACGCTCCCTCACAAAAAAAACTGTTCCATAAAGGAAATTCACCTTATGGAACAGCTTAGCTAATGACATGACAAGTTACTGCGACATTCTTTTCTTTTCGGAGAATAACTTTCCTCTCTCCAGCCATTTTTGTTTCGCTTCTTTTCTACGCTTTACTTCTGCTTTCACGAGCTTTGGATAGGTATCTTCCGCAAAGTCCTGCACACTATCCCAATCCGGAAAAAAGAGAACTTGCATATCCCTTGAACCATCTGCATTACGACGTTTATTCAGGCAAATGCCAAAAACCCGGCTCGATTCTTCAATCATCTGCTTAAACAGAAGCGGATGTTTTTCCTGATTTCGGTACAGTTCTTCCATCATTCCCATATAATGTGAATCATAATGATGGAATGGCATATCCGTAGTAATGCTTTTACTACTCCGATATACTTTACGATTGTTTGCATAAATCCATATTAAAGTACCATAATCCAGATTTTCCTTTGTACTTACGATAACTTTTTTCATGTTTGTCATCCCGTCTAGAGGAAAATTTAGCATGGTAAATATCATTCTTCAAATCTCCGTTTATTAAATAATGCTACCTCTACTTTTCATTATACACTACTTTCTCTTGAAAAGCTTGAAAACTTCAAAATAGCACCCGTTTCATTCCCTCTATTTTTGAGAAGCTCCCTGTGAGAACGCCATTTCCCAGCTATAGTAATCATTATCTTTATTTTTTTCATAACTTAAATAGGCGTTGAATTTCTTCCCTTTTTTACTTGTCAGACCTTTCACAAAGACTTTTTTATCCTTCAATAACTTCTTCACCATTGTTTTTGTCGGTTTCTTCCGCATCGAGGCCAAATATTTATCATTTTTCCAAATTGCAAATCTACAGCCCTTCTTCCAATTGCTGCAGCCAAAGGCTTTATAGCCATCTGTTACCTTACCGCCGCATGCCGGACATGTTCCTAACACTTCATTGGTTGCCCGCGTACTCGTTACCTTATTAATTGTAACGTCCTCTCCGTGCTTGATTGTTTCCACGGAATCGGTTGTGAAGTGAAAAATAAGACGGAGAAATTCCTGCTTACTCCCTTGCCCTTTTTGAATATCAGATAATCCTTTTTCAAGCCTGCCTGTGAACTCCAAATCAAATAAATTTTTCACAGGAAAAGTTTCTACCAGACGATTGCCAAGCTCTGTACAATGCAAATGTTTACTTTCTGATGTAATGTAACCTACATCTTTTAATTTTTTAATCGTTTCTGCTCTTGTTGCAGCTGTACCAATACTGAATCCGGCTAAGATACTGTCCGGTTCCTCTTCATTTTCATCTTCCTTATAATTTTTCCCGCATGTCTCCATGACACGAAGCAACGTTCTTTCCGTATGATGCTTTGGAGGTTTGGTTACATGGGAAGTAACTTCAGCACCTGCAACATGGACGCGCTCTTCTTTGCTCACATCCGGCAACAACGTATCTTTTGACTGGATTTTCTCTACTTTTTTCCAGCCTTCAACGAGTTGGACTTTTCCTTTTGATTGGAAAACGCCAGGTAAATCCACCTCTGCAATTGTAGTAGTTAATTTTGTTTCTTCATATTCAGCAATCGGCATAAATTGCATAATAAAGCGGTTTTTAATGGCTGTGTAAACAATTCCTTCATCTGCTGACAGTCGTTTCGGCTTCATATAAGTTGGTATGATAGCACTGTGACTTTCTACTTTCGCATTGTTAAAAACACGCTTGGTTTTCATAAATTTTATTTCATCTTTATAAGGAAGGTCTTCTGAATGTACTTTTAGCACATGAGCCGTTTTCCCAACCAAACTCTCCTCTAATGCCGTACTAGGCGTACGTGGATACGTAATCAGCTTCTTCTCATAAAGGGACTGCGCTACCTTTAGTACTTTATCCGAAGTCCATCCCTTGTATTTATTCGTTATAAACCCTTGCAGATTCGATAAGTTAAATAAAAACGGGGGAAATTCCTTTTTCTTCTCCACTTGTTTATCTGTAATGACTGCTTGTTTGTTTTGTATGACTTCGTTTATTGGCTCCAACAATTCTTTTTTCTTAAATTTATCTTCTTTATTTTCCGTGTAAGTACCTTCATATTCCTGATTTTCTGCAGTCTGAAATGTTGCTGTCAGCTTAAAATAATCTTCCGGCTTGAAGTTTTTAATCTCTTGATCACGATCATAAATAATTTTTAATGTCGGAAGAAGAACTCTCCCAATATTCAAGGCCTTGCTTTTCCCTTGCTGATATTTTAATGTTGCTACCGATGTCAAATTAATACCAATAACCCAATCGGCCCATTGTCTGCTGACTCCAGCATCCCGTAATGGCTGCATCGTATCATTCGGTTTGAGGTTTTCCAAGCCTTGCAATACTTCTTTTTGTGTCCATTCGTTCAACAGCAGCCGATATACTTTGGCTTTTGGTTTCTTCCCGCCCCGGTAGATAATACTATCTGCAATCAGCTGTCCTTCCCGGTCATAATCACACGCTGAAATAATGATTTCCACGTCACTTCGCTTCATAAGAGAATGAATGATCTTTAACTGTTTGGCAGCCCCTCCGTCTGTCTGCGCCCGATTTCTGGGATTACTTTTCACTTTATATTTAAATTCAGAAGGAATAAACGGAAAATTATCCATCTTCCAACTGCGCATTTTCACGTCATAGTCCTTTGCATCATATAACTCGACAAGATGGCCAAACGCCCAGGTAATGATATAGTTATCCCCTTCAAAGTAGCCATCTTTCTTGGTTTTTATGTTTAATGCGTCTGCAATATTTTTTGCGACAGATGGTTTTTCTGCTAAAATTAATTTCATTAAATTCACCTATTTGTTGTAATGTTTTGTTCAAGAGTAACATGTTAAGATTGCTAAAGAAACAAACGTTCACTCCGTAACAGGGTCTCCATGTTTCAATTTATGAGATACTGCATTTGAAAAAGAAATAGGAGCATATTTTGCAATTAATATCCTCTCTTCTTTTGATACATGATGCTTGTCCAAAAAATGTTTGAAGGATTGAAAGTCAGGCTTTTCTATTCTTTTTGGAAAAGGTTTTTGAAAGGTTAATCTGTACTTTTTTTCCAAAAGAAGCCAGCGTTTATCAAATGCTTCTTTCTCTTCCTTCATTTGTCTTGCTGTATTTTCTATTTCCATTTGTTCCTGCAGCAGCCAATTTTTTGCTTCTGGTTCCCCAAGTTTGTATACTAAAAGCAAGTCCATTTCACTTATTTTTGTACATAAATACTCAGCATGAAGGATTGACATATCCTCGAATTCTTCCATATCATTTATCAACTCATTGATTAAATCATCTATATCGTTCTTTTCCAAGTAACCATCATTATATATTTCCATTGCTAATAGCTCCAGTTTCTCGTTCTCCAATTTATTAAAATAACCATAATGAGCATTACGATATTGTTCTTCAAACCAGTCTGAATACTTTTCTCGATAAGTTTCATGAAATAGTCCGCAATGTGATTGATACGTTGCTATTCTGTTCCCAGTGTACTCCTCTAAAAAATCTGCCACCTTCTCATAGTCGTCTAGGTTAAAATTTTCATCTGTCTGACATCTGAACAGAGTTCCAGAATAGTCCCACGGTGGATCAAATTCGTGTGAGACATAATATTTTTGGCCTCTCATGAAATCATAGGAGAGAAGCGGAGAAAATAATTGCATGATTTCGGTTTCTATCTGGTCAGCTACTTCATGTAAATCTGTTTCAATTTTTTTGATAAGCAAGGTTGAATCCATTTCCATCATTCAACAGCCTCCATATACATTTTATTATTAACCGTTTAATGAATAAATGCTTTTAATTATAACCTTGACCTTTTCCCTTGATAAAACATCCAAATATTACTGCAACTACGTCATAAACATAAGAAATTTCATTGTAATCCGCTTTCGTATCCTGTACTTTCTACTTCGCTTGATATCAGCAGGTTTATCTTTATCAAATTACCCCAAACAAAACATTTGTTCGATATACTATTCTATTATGACATAGATTACATATTTTTTCTATTGAATTTTTGAATTTGATTATGTTATAAAACTCTACCTAAATTCCAGGTCCTATAATTGCCTGATAAATATGAAATCAATAAAATGAAGAGCAGTCCATAGCTTATAATTTATTAATGGATGGTTAAACTAACTATATAAATCATCATGCATATTTAATGGAGGTGTTATCATGTCTGAAGAAAATAAAAACCGTAACAAGGATAAAGGAAAACAAAATAACCGCAATAAACATAATAAAACTGGTCATAATACAGAGTTCGCAAGTGAAAACAGTGAATTTTTGAATTTAGACAATAAGAAAAACAAGCGAAAAAGATAACCACTTTATGAAAAAGCTGTGTTCATATAAGATGCAGCTTTTTCAACATGTATATATTGATCAGTATCCATTTACTTTTGTAGTTTTTCCACCTTATCAATACTAGGCAAACTTTGAATGTTTCTATTCATTAGATAAAAAGCACCTAAAATAATTAAACCTATCCCAAACAAACATAGAACAAAAATTGGTGAAGCAATCTCTGTTAAAAAGCCTCCAATCAATGAGCCAACAGGCATGGCAAAACTGATAATGCTTTCAATAGCTGTGTTCACACGTCCCAGCATTTTTTCTTCCGGCAGCTTCTGAAAAAGAACAGTAAACAATACATTAATAGCCCCGATAAATGCATAGGACACAACCAGCAACATATAAAAAAGAAATTCTGATACCTGAATGCTGAACACCATCAAAAGCCACGTAACCCCTGATAACATAAACCCAATAGACAAGGTAATACCTAATCGCAGTTTTGTCTTGAATTTGTCTATAAACAAAGCACCCAGCATCGACCCTAGTCCTAAGAATGCAATTGTCAATCCGTATGTTGAAGGACCATTTCCATACTGATTTGCAAAAGACGGCAGTGCCACAAGAAGCATCGCAAATAAAAAATTAACCATTGTTAACGGAATTAAAAATGCTCGCAGCAAGGGGTGAATAACTACCTTTATTCCTTCCAGTAATGCTTCTTTATAGTTTTTGTTCCAAGATTGATTCTCTTCTTTTTTTATGGTTTGATTCCTTTCAAGCAATATCATTAAAAATATAGGAATAAGAAAAAAGACAATATTTATTCCATATAGTATGGGAATAGCAAAAAATCCAATTAATATTCCTGATAAACCGTTAAATACGAAATCTAAGCCCTGATAGGCAACAGACATTACAGAATTTGCTTTAACTAATTGATTTTCTTGAACAACCTTTGGTATCAGAACATTTTCAATAGGATATACAGCTTCTGAGAAAATAGTTAAAAGAAAAATAATACAAAGTAACATCCATATATTCATATCTCCAACGTTAGAAGCGAATAAAATCATTCCTAATAAAAATGCTTGTAGGAAGCTCGCAAATATATATAATTTAATAGGATTACTGCGATCAATCAACGGACCAATAAACACATTTAAAATGGAAGGCAATGTGAATAAAAATCCTGCCACTCCAGTCAGTACCGGAGAACCGCTTATTTCTGAAACCACCCACATGGAAACAATATAAAAAATACTATCACCAATATTGGAGGAAATTCTTGACCAAATTAAATATTGAAATTTTTTATTTTTAAATAACAACATCATGCTTCCTCTTTTCCGTGAAATTTACCTTTCACATATAAAGAGGGAGGAATTTTCAATCTATATTATTTTTTAGAAAACAAAAAAGACTGCTCCATTAACGAACAGTCTTCTCCCATCGGAATATGTGAAAAAGAATAGTTAATCAGCTGTGTAACATACCTATATTGCTAAAATTGGACAGACTTCTCCCGTTATCAGCAAATATAAGCATGATGACACATGTAAAAACAATAGCATATCCAAAGTTTTCACGTGTGTTCACAGCCATTATATCCATTCCTTTTCACCTCCGTTCTGAAAATTATATTTAGTATACCAATCATTTTGTTTTCCGTAAATAGTTTTACTGTTAAACATGCTTTGAATTTTGTTAGCAGCAGATGCCTCCTTTACTCCCACTATAGCGATTCTGTTTACCATATTCGGTTATTTTATTTTAAGCGGAATTATTGCCTCAGCAGTTAGTTGAGGATAGCACTGCTGTAAGAATTAGATAAAAAGCGCAAGCAATTCTCATACAGTCATCGAAAGATAGATGTTCCTTTCTTACCTGTATTCGTTCTGCTTGTGCTTTTTTATCGAGCATTTAGACACACATTAAACTTGCTTTTGCCCCAACTTCTTTTTTTATAGAAGACGAAACTTAAGCTTCAGACTGTTCAATGTTTGGACGATTGTTTTCATTAATAAACATGCTGGCAATTGTACCAATGACAAGCAATCCAGCTGCAAAGTAGAAACCAGCATTCAATGTACCGGTCACATCAGTTAAGAAACCGGTGATATATGGTGCAAGGATAGATCCACACATGCCAATAAAGTTGTAAACACCAAAAGCTGTACTGTAAGCATTTTTAGGAGCATTATCGGCTACAACTGCAACCAGAACCGGATTGGTACTGATTTTACCGAAAATACCATAACCAATCAAAGCAATATATAAAACAGTCATGCTTTCAAATGCGACGATAGATATAATAGCCAAGATGGACAATGGCAGCATCACAAGCAATACCGGACGCCGTTTTCCCATTTTATCAGCAATCCAGCTAAATAAAATAGAACCTGGAATCGCAGCCCAAGGTACCAGCGAAGATACAAAAGCAACGGATCCACCAGTAATACCGCGCGCATGTTCCAAATAATACGGGAGCCAAGTAAGAATAACGAAGAAGCCATAAATGGCACTGAAAATGGTGATATAAGCCATAATCAAGTTTTTGTTTTTAAACAAATCTCCAATTTTTAATTTATCTTCCGTTCCCTTAGCCGCTTCCCGGTCCTCTTTCGTAACCGGCTTATCCTTGATGACAATCCACATGGTAATCCCGATCAAAATAACGATTATACCAATAATGTAAAACGGAACACGCCAATCCATTCCCCACACATTAACAGTATAAGTAGAGATGTAGTAACCAAGTGATGTACCAAACGCCATTCCACTGTTAATAATCGCACTTCCGATGGTAATGCGTTTTGTCGGAATTGCTTCAGATGATAGCCCATACTGCGGACCATAGTAGAATCCCTGGAAAACCCCAACCATTATCCATGTCGCCATGAAAAGGAAAAATGTCGGCATCATACCCGTAATAACGGCAAAAGCACCAAATAGAATAACACCAGGTACTAGTACCCGTTTCTTACCAAGCTTATCGCCAAGTATTCCGGAAGGGACATTCAAACCGGCATACCCAAGGAAAAATATACTCATAATCAAGCCAAGTTGCGAGTTAGATAAACCAAAGTCTACTTGAATATTGTCCATTATCGGATTTAAAATCGTACGAGTTGCATATAAGGCAATCCAGCCCAACGTAAATACAATAACAGCCTTTACCCAATACGGAACCCGTCCTTTTGATTCATGAGAAAGTGCTTTGTTCTGTTCAGTCATGTTGCTTCCTCCTTACCTAAAATAAATTTACATATTATTCATCAAACGTTAAATAGGATAGCTATCTTCATAAATAACCATACAACATGACACGTTACAATCGAATAAAATAGGAACAGCTTACATTACAAAAACATTAAAAAATTGACCAACATACGAATATGCTGCATGCTAAAATATAAAACCGCCAATCAACCAAAAAAGAAATGGAAGATTAGCGGTTTTATATTTTATAATGAAACGCTTTGCAGCATATAACCAAGACCAGGATACGTGACAATGTATTCCTTATCTTCATTTACCTGACTTTTGATTTTACGTCTGATACGGGCAATTGCCACTCGCAAATATTCCACATCATCCCTGTATTGCGGCCCCCAAACCTCTGCGAGCAGTGTTTCATGCTGAACCACTTTATCCAAATGCAATGCTAACATTTCCATTAACGAAAATTCGGTATGTGTTAATTTTAATTCGTGATGATTTATCCAGCATCGTTTGCTTCCAATATCAATAGCAAACTCCCCAGTATGAATCACCTGACTGCAATCCGACTGCTGGTTAGCATGTTCCGGCTGACTCCGTCGCAAAACAGCATTCACTCTGGCAAACAACTCATCAAGAGAAAATGGTTTCGTCAAATAATCGTCCGCTCCCAAATTTAATCCTTGTACCTTATCTTTCGGATTACTCCGTGCTGTCAGCATGATAACCGGGACATTTGAAAACTTGCGAAGTTCTTCCAATACATAAAAGCCGTCATGACCTGGCATCATAATGTCCAACAATACCAAATCAGGTGATACAAGATCAAAGTTTTCCAGCAATGCATCTCCAGAATCAGCTGTAATCACTTCATAATGAACGGATTTCAAATTGGCAGCTATGAAACGCAATATTTTTCTTTCATCATCCACTATATAGATTTTCTGTTTCAAACGAATCACCATCTCTTTCAGAAAAATAAAGCTTAAATATACTTCCCTCGCCCGGAATACTGGACACTTCCATTCTGCCATGATGCGCTTCCATGATACCCTGACAAATAGAAAGTCCAAGTCCGGTACCGCCCGTTCGTCGAGTGGCTGTGACATCCACCTGATAAAACCGGTTGAATATTTTTTCAATATGATTATTGGAAATACCAATCCCATTATCTTCAACCGAAATGACTGTCTCTTCCCCTTCTGATTGTAACGTAACTCGAATCACTTTCTTCGCTTCATCATTATAGCGTAATGCATTGGTGAGCAAATTAATCAAAACCTGCTGTATCCGGTGTTTATCGGCGTATATATACTGGCTTTTCTCATTTTGATTGCTAAATGTTATCACAGCATCTTCCCGTAAAGATTCAGGAATCTGGTCAATGGATGCTTCAATGACATCGTCAGCCCGTATATGATTCGGTTCTACGTACATCGTACCCGATTCAATTTTGGAAATATCCATCCAGTCGTTCACCAGATGCTGAATGCGTTCAATATCCTCATGGACCCCTTCAAGCAGCTCCGTCTGAAATGCAGCATCCCATTCCACTTCCGGCCGCAACAACGTTTCCACACTGCCTTTAATATTCGTAATCGGCGTTTTAAATTCATGCGAAGCCAGAGAAATCAGGTTAGTTTTTAACGTATCAATTTCTTCTTCCTTGGTAATATCACGAAGTAAAAACCCTTCGCCTATCTTCGTTTCTTCCGACATTACCAGAAATTTATGCAGCATGTAATACTTCTTCTTACCTGCCGGCAACTCTTTTTCCAGTTTTAAATAATCTTCATCATTATCAAAAAAATGATTTAACTGTTGTTTCTTTACGTTAAATGTTGTCATAAAACAATGGTAAACATCCTGCATATGCCATAATTCTTGGCGTGAATGATTCGGCCAATTTATTTCTTTTTGGAAAAAGTCATTCACATAATGCACCTGCCGATCATTATTCAAAAGCATTAATCCTTCCGACATACTTTCCAGTATTGCATCGAATTCAGCATGCTTATTTCGATACCGTTCGAATAAAAGTTTGTTTTGCAGCATGATGGACAGCGAATTGGCAAAGGTCTGTAAAAATTCCTTATTTCCTTCATTCATTGTTTTCTTATGGTCCCACTCGACGATAAAATATCCAACCTGGCCAGGCACAATGTTTATTTTTTCGATATAGACATCCTTTTGGCTTTTCCATTCCTGTACATACTGATTCCTATTTGGCTGGATTGTAATATCATCTGCCGTAATAGAGTACCCTTGAAACAAGATACGAACTGGATAAGGAATAGCTGATTTAATCTGTGTTAAACAGAATTGGATAAAGCTCGCTATATCTTTATCGGTGGAAACAGATGTGATTAATTTATTCACGGACTTTAATTCTAAATTTTTATTTTCTAAATCTGTTGTACGGTCCTGCACACGTGATTCCAGATCCGCATTGAGTTGAATCAGTTCTAACCGGTTATTTTCAATTTCATGAATCATATGATTAAAATGACGGGACAGCTCTTCCATTTCACTCGGCCCCTCAATTTGTCTGGTAGCAAAGTGTCTGTCTTTATAGCCGCGTGTATATTCCTTGATATATTCAAGTAAGTTTCGAATTGACTTTTCTAAACGTTCCGTTAAAATAAAACTAAATCCTGTCATGACCACTGCTGTAAGGAGAATAAAGAGAATAATGGTGATAATCGCACTCACATAGGTGTTGGAAATAGCCGAAGCAGGTCTTGCAACCCAGACTCTCCAGCCGTCTAAATCTTCCATCGTTTCATATGTAATATATTCTTTACCGCTTCCTTCATCAAGCGTGAAATACGCTCCTCCCGCCGCCTTATTTTGTTCATTCATATGCTGTACTATCGGACTGTCACTCAAATTAACTACTTGTGAACGCCCGCCCATATTTGGATGAACGACAACATTATTATCCTGATCAAGTACAACTGCATAGCCTTCTGTTCCCAAATTGTGATTGGTAATATACTGATCCAGGGCGCTTAAATCTAATGCGCCGAGAATATAGCCTGATATATCTCCTTGCTCATTTAAAAGTGGCGTTGCAATCGTTACCAGCAGCTGATCCGTACCTCCCCTTCCCATAAACACACTGGAAATAACGGTTTCTTTC
This sequence comes from Oceanobacillus timonensis, assembly GCF_900166635.1. Taxonomy (NCBI): domain Bacteria; kingdom Bacillati; phylum Bacillota; class Bacilli; order Caryophanales; family Bacillaceae; genus Oceanobacillus; species Oceanobacillus timonensis. The sequence continues at coordinate 1,829,365 of NZ_LT800497.1, read as the reverse complement.
TGCTCAGTCAGTTTTTGATAATAGGCACGATCACTAAAATCCTGATTTTCAACAACGTTCCCTTCCTCGGTAACTTCAGGAGAAAAAACAACAGATTGCCCGTCGCTGTCCCCAACATATAAATTAACAAAGCCCGGATAGGTTTGACGAATCGAACGCAATTTGTCCTGAATTTGTTCATATTGATCGTTTTGCATATTTTCTTTTATCTCAGGTACCCTGGTTTCAATTGCTTTTTGATAATCATCAATATAAGAAGTAACATAGTTTTTCAGAAACTTGGTTGTTTGCGTTTGATTTTCCTGATTTTCATCAACAAGCGATGAAAGCTGATAAATTTGAAAAACACCTAATAATATGATTGATATTAATGAGATGGTCACAAAAGAATAAATTAATTCTTTTTTAAAAGAGCGTGAGCGTTTTTGCTTTTTTGTTCTCAAATGGACATTCTCCCCCTCTTTCATCGTGCAATCCGTGCTATTTTTATTATATCTCAAACTATTTCTCTTTTCACCATTTCTCCGTTAATTGTTGTCTATCAAAAACGGAATCATTTTCAATGACAGAAATAGAATCAGGGGGGGGGGACAACCAGATAATAGAAGTTGTCGAATCAACTATTGCGCTTATCTAAGTACATTAGAAAAAGGAAGATGCAAGTTTTACAAGTCAAAAGGAATACTTTATGATTTATTTATTACACGTTTTAATTGTGGGATTATAAGGTATTTTATCTAATTTCATCAAAAGAAAGGAAAGGTAGCCACATGAAGAAACATCTGAAAATTATCTGCTACAGTTTTCTTCTTTTCATCCTTTTGTTGCTTATCGCCTGTTCAGACAATACAAATGACGAAAATAATAATGATACAGCAAAAGATGAAACATCTGAAAACACAGACACAGCAGAAGACGAGAATGAATCACAAGATAATACAACGACAGACGAATCTTCTATAAATAACTCTGATGACCAACCAAGCGAGGAATCAGAATCAGATACATCTGAAAACAATACTACAGAAGAAGCAAAAGATGAAAGCCCCTCAGAAAAACAGGATACGGAAGATAATAACGAATTATCCAGCTACTCTTCCGAAGAAATTGAATATGCCCGTGTCTGGCTGCAGCTTGGGCCCAATCAAGATATTGACGAGCTATATGTAGAACATATCCCTGCAGGCACACCACTTGACCCCAATGATGACGAAAATGATGTCAGCTATCCCGAAGATGTTATTCAGATCTCTGGTTCCCGTATTGCAGATGGCATGGTAACATACAGCGGCAACGGAGATGGTACAATTAATGTATATGATATTCCATATGGTAATCGCTGGTACGGGGGAATGCCTCGTCCAAATGATATTGATTTAGAAGAAGTCCAGGAGGAAATGAGAGGGATTATCGAAAATACAGAATCTGTCTCCATTGAGCCTGGTGATGACGAAGAAGTTAGAAATTTGATTGAAAAAATATATATGATAGATTGATACGCATTCCCTCATTTTTTGTTCAAATAAGCAAGCACGCATTGCTTATTCTTGAAAAAGCTCCCGTCAGATCTGCCTGACCGGGAGCTTTTTATATCTTATTGGAAAAAACCTGCTAAATATTGATCCTGTGCGATAACAACATAGGTGTCATCCGGATTTTGCATGACATGTACATCAAGCTCTACCGGGGAAAGGAGTTCATCAATATCATTATACTTTTCAATTAATATCTCCATGTTTTTAGAATCAATTTCTTCATCAGCAATTTCCCCGTTTTCATAAAGTTCCAGCAATTCCTGATCCGTTTCTTGATATATAGAGGTATCATCGATTCCTTCCACAGAAATCGTAACAACGATATTATCGACCGATTCTGCATGCGCATCCATGATTTCATAGTCTGTAGTAGACAATGCATACATCACGGCATCTGCTAAATCGGTAACTTCTTCCTCTGTCACATTGGCACCTTGCATATTTTGTTCTGTATTCTGGATGTATATATCCTTAAACATATCCCGTTGTGTTTCTGCTTCTGTTTTTTTCTCCTCTTCCGAATAACTATCGGGCAAAAGATCCATAGACGCTTCCGCATCTTGGAAAACAGTTGCCTGGATAAGTGCATCCAGATAATCGGATGCTTCTGCTTCCAACGTCTCCTTTTCTTCCGCACTTAATTCATCTTGTTCCGTTGTTTCTACAGGATCTGTATCATCTGCTGCTATTGTGGCATCTGGGATTTCAATTTGCTCAGCATCATTATGGTTGGAGTACGTATACTTATACTCCTGCACATCAGATAAATCATTGAAAGTATAAGCGACTTTTTGTTCTATTTGTTGCAAATAGTGTGTTTCTTTTTCAATGATCATCTCTAGTGTGAATGCATCAATGTCTATATCAGATGGATCCATATCGTTTGTTTCCGCTCCATCCGGCACGCTTCCTGTCTGTTCAGCGATGCCTCTACCTAATTCTTCTATGTCTGCTTCATCTCCATTATATGTAAGAAGGTAATCATTGTCTCTTATCTCCATATCAAATTTGTTATGGATTTCCGGGTCAATTTCGGTGATAAAGGCGAAAGGTTTTTTTATCATTTCCAGTTGATTGTGATATATTTTTTCCATTTCCTCCTGTTCAGCAGTTGTTGCTGCCAGATCTTCTATTACCGTTCCGTCAGCATATTCAATCCAAAAGTCATTATCGTCTCTGTACAGAGCTGCATCCCCCATGTTGTAATAGTCTACATCATTCTCATAGTCAAACACGCCATTCCCTGTTGAAGTTTCTTCTTCTCTATTTTCCTCAAACTCTACATCCAATGAGGTAAGTTCCTGCTCCACCTGTTCTGTTTCTTCCAAAACTTCTGCAGCTTCCGGCTCGGAGCACCCAGCTAAGCATAATAAAATAATGAATCCTGCTCCAATAATAACGTTTTTCGTCATAAAACACGTCTCCTTTCATGGGTAATGTAAAAGTTATATATATTATACGTGGAAAGCAACTGATTGACTATAGAGTAAAAGAAAAAAGGTATAATCTCCTACGCAAAATACCACAGTGCATAATAATACTGTGGTAACATGAATTCAATACTTTTTTAAATACAAATTAGAAAATACATCATAAAAAGATACTTTCTATACCAAGCCAAAATTATGACTACTCATTCCATAAAGAACACTAAAACCTGTGGGCTGCGCTTACTCGTCCCATAAAACCGCTGCTGGTTACATCCACTTCTTAAACGATACAACAATCTGAAACTTCCCTTCTTCCACATTAGCTTCTATCTTGCCATCTAATTTATCAACCAATCGCCTGACAATATGCAGACCTAATCCAAGCTGCTCGCCAGTCCTGCTGCTATCCATTCGATACGACCGGTCAAAAATTAGATGGAGCTCTGTTTCATCAAATCGGTCGATATCATTCTCTGCCTTCAGCTTGATAGAATCCTTTTCCTCTACCAATTGGATAGTAAAATAACTTTCACCGTATCGTAACGCATTTTGAACAATATTGCTGATAATCCGATGAACTGCTTTTTTATCTGCCAAAATTGGGGATACAGCCGTATCTGCTACCTCTACCTCCAGCTTGCTCTTTTCAAAATCATGATAGAACAACAGCATTGTCTGCACAATCAACTGGTCCAAAGATACTTGTTCCAAGTTAATTTGCTGGTCTGAAGATTCTATTTGGGAAAGCTCATAAAATAAATCCACCATCATCGTTAGATGGTCAATCTTCTTTTGAATAACCGCTAAAAATTCTTTTTTCTCTCCATCTGATAAAGCAGGATCTGTCAGCAATTCGGAGAATCCTTTAATCGATGTTAACGGCGTTCTTAAATCATGCGAGAGATTGGTAACTTCCTGTTTTAATGCTTCTTCTCTCTTTTGCTTGCGCTGCTGATCCTGCTTAAACAAATGAATCAACTGATTGATATGCGTAATAAACCGAACCAGCCCTTTGCTGTGCGTATTTGTACGGATTAATTCATTTGTACCGAAGTTCTCATTAATTTCTTTGATCTGACTGGTTATTTTTCTGATATCCCAATAAAGTAACAGCAGCATGCTGATACAAACCATTAATAATATACTCAATATAACGACAATCCACCAGCTGCTCACTGTCACCCCTCCTCATTAATCCATATCCTGTTTCGTAAATCTGCCCGCTCCGATTAATAAAGCAATGACGCTGATAACAGCACCAGTCACCCAATAACGATCATCTAATTGTACAGATTGATTCATAAAGTGCATTAAATTATCTGTCAATAATGCGCCTGGAGCAAATGTATATAATTCATTCAATCCATTCACCTGACGGAAGATAAAACGCAATACATCGTCGGAGAAAACATATATAAACACGACAATAATGATATTGTATATATCGGCAATTTTCAGCATCTTTAATGCATGTATCAGAATAAAACCGCTGAGCACAATCGGCAGCATATTAAAGCTTGCAAGGAAGAAATTGCTGACGACGCCTTGGTCCTCCGCAAAAAGACTCTGCCCTAATCCAATCATCAGGAGTAAGCCTGCTGCACAAACCAACAAAAAGTAACTTAGCGTCACAAGCAATTTTGACCAGAAAATGACACTTCGAGAAATGCCAAAAGAAACAGCCTGTTTGGTCAGCGCAATATCCTTCGCCGTCAATATGGCATTATATAAATAGGAGATAATAATAATTTGTGTTCCCATTCCGATAACATTCGAATAGAAAAAACTGCTTGTTCCGTAACGAAAATCTGCATCTACCCTGCTAAAATAATTCAAACTAAATGCCGCACCTATAATTAAGAAAAAGCAGACCGCAGTTGTGAGATATAAGCTTTTCTTATGCAATATACGGTAGTTTTCACTTTTCAAATAGTTAATCATTTCTCTCCATCCCCCTCCACTAATCCTAAGAAATATTCCTCTAAATTCAACGCTTCCACGCGGAATTCCATCACCAATACATCGTTTTTGATTAAAAGGCGGTTTATTTCTCCAGCCTCTTCAATGTGATTTTGTATCATGATAACCTGATCAGGAAGGGATTTATATTGGATATCCTCATAAGTACGTTCTAATAGCTGTGCTGTCTTGGCTGTGTCATCCACCTTCAAATGGATTTGCTTCCTGCTCTTTTCATCCAGAAGCTGCTTGCTTACATCCTCGACAATCACCCCATTTTTGATAAATACAAACCGCGTTGCCAATAGCTGTAATTCCGTTAAAATATGACTGGAAACTAAAATGGTTATTTGCTTTTCTTGATTTAACCGGATCAATAACCTGCGAATTTCCATAATACCTTCCGCATCTAAACCATTAATTGGCTCATCCAGCACTAAACAATCCGGACTGCTTAAGAGAGATAGAGCGATTCCCAGCCGCTGCTTCATCCCCATAGAATATTCTCTGAATTTTTTCTTCTTTTGATTGGCCAGCCCGACAATTTCCAATACGTCATCTATCCGTTTCTTTTCCGCAACGCCCCTCTGCATCCGGAAGTACTCCAGGTTTTGAATCGCTGTAAAATCCGGGAAAAAGACCGGCGTCTCTATCATAAATCCCATTCTTTTTTTCGCTTGCTTCATTTCTTTGCCTGACTTTCCGAATAAGTAAATTTCTCCCGTTGTCGGCGTTACCTGCCCTGCAAGCATTTTAAAAATAGTCGATTTTCCAGCTCCATTTTTACCAATTAAGGCACATATCTCTCCTTTTTCCACAGAAAAATCAAGTGGTTTAATGACTTCTTCTTGCTTAAATTTCTTAGTTAATGTATACGTTTGAATCACAGCACTCATCTTCTCGGCCCCTTCACTAAATGTTCTTGCTATTTATTTTAGCGCAGGCCCTTTTAAAATCCTTTAAGCAAATCATAAAGAATTCATAAAGAAAGACAGACCGGAATCAAACCAGCATGAACCCAACTCCCCAAATGGTTCGGATATACTCTTCAGAAGTAACTTCAGCCATTTTTCTGCGCAGATTGGAGATATGGACACTAATCGTATTATCATCCCCGACATAAGTGCCTTTCCAAATTTTTTCGTAAATCTCTCTTTTAGAAAAGGCATGTTCCGGATGATGAATCAATAAGGACAAAATATCAAACTCCGCATTGGTTACCTGCAATGAGTTATTCTCTAATGTGACAGACAGCTTTTCTGGAAAGATAATCAGCCCCCGCCATACTTTTTTGTCTTCTTGCGAGGAGGGAGCAGTTGATTTTCGCAGTTGTACTTCCACACGGGCTTCTATTTCTTTCTGATGAAATGGCTTGGTTATATAATCATCTGCTCCCATTTTCAAGACTTGAACCTTTTCATCCATACCAACTTTTGCGGAAATCACCATAATAGGGATTGTACGTTTCTCTTCCCTGACCTGTGTAATAAGCTCCTCTCCACTTATTCCTGGCAACATCAAGTCCAATAAAATCAAATCGAATGGATTGTTTTTCAGCTGAAGCAGACCTTCTGTACCCGAATAAGCAGCTATTGGCGTCATTCCCATTTTAGTTAAAATAACGTGCAGCAGTTGACTGATTTCCTGATCATCTTCAATAATTAAAATTCTTTTTCCTTCATTCATGCTTTACCACTCACTTTTGTAGAATCAATGTTACTATTTTAGATGGAAAAGTACATTCATACCTTGTGCCTCATATATTTTAAAACAATAACCTACTCTGCTTCGTAACGAATCATCGTCCACATCCCGATATCTTCAAACCCTAATCGTTTATAGATATTTCCCGCTGCCGGATTATCATAAAACAGGCAAAGCGACTTTCCTTCTGCTAATAACGCTGTACATAATTTCTCCATACACTTCGTTGCGTAGCCCTGCCGCTCATATCCCGGCCTTGTTCCTACACCGACAATCATCGCGGATTGGGAATTTTCAGCAGTGGTCGATGCAGATGCAACCATTGTTCCTTGTTCATCTCGGATAATATAGGTACGCCCTGTCTTATTTTTTTCTGCATCTTCTCTCGATTCTTTCGTTAAATTACTTGTTGAAAATTCCGGTATAGAACCCAGCATATCAATATTTTCTTCATAATCCGCAGAAGTCAGATATTCTACCTGTTCTATGTGCTCTGCACTTACTGGATAGCTTAATGTTTCACAAGCTGCATAATATGTTTCTTTATGTACACGCACGTATCTATCAATATATGCTTCCAAGGGTTCAATCAAATGTTTCAGACCACTTAAATCAAACCGCTGTTTATGTGCGTTTATAATTTTCGCAAACCCTCTAATATCATATTCCCCTTCACTATACATCACAAAATAAGTACGATAACGTTGGAGGACAGCAATTAAATGTTCCTGCTCCCACTCTCCCCAAACATCTTGCATATCAGAATCATAGCCGAACGCTTCAATATTTCCAATAATAAACAAATTTTCTGCTACTTTAGGCTCGACCAATTCCATTACTTTCGCATGGTCTGCTTGTGTCAGTTTACGTATCATTCCCGTTCCTCCAATAGATATAAAATGATTACTTTCGATTGTTCGCAGCAAGAAACTCCAGTATTTTATCCAAGGAATCCTTTGCTGCATCTGCATTTGCTTCCTTTGTTCCGCCAAAGGTCATTGTCATGCCTCCCCCTACTTGCATAAATACATTAGCAGGCAGTTGAACAAAACTATAGGGAAAAGATAAAAAATGGCCGCCATGTTCATAATATAAATAACGATCTTGATACGGTTCCTGCAAATTCTTCCGCGTCTTTTCCATTCGATTTACATAGCGGCTGGACGGCCATAACTGATCATCGCCGCCAGAAATAAACATGATAGGAGCCTGAATATTTTCAACTGGAATTCTGGCTTCTGCCGTCTTCTCCTGATCTTTTAACGTATGCTCCCATATAGCTGAAAAAGATATCGGCTTTTTGGTGAGCCAATTCTTCATGGTAGAGAACATCATCGAAAGGGGATACTTAAACTTGATGGCAGGCAAAGCCTCCTGATGGAAAACCCAGGACGTTATAGGAGCAAATATCCCATTTTTCATACCTGGAGTTATGTAGGCGCTGGGGACACCGGCAATGATAGATTGATAGTCATTAAATGTTGCTCCTAAAATCAGAGCAAGTTCTCCGCCTCTGGAATAGCCAATTAAATTTACATCTCCATTGACATATTCATGATGTTTCAGCCACCTTGTTGCTTCTTGAAAATATTCTAACGGAATTTCCTCAAGTTCGTTCGGCACCCCTTCCGTTCCAAAGTAAGCAAGCGCCAATGCGGTATATCCTTTAGAAGCTAACAAAGCTGCCGCATGCTCCTGCATACCGCCATCTGATCCGCTTAAAATGACAACAGCAGGATAACTTCCCCGTTCTTCCGGGTGGAATAGGGTTCCTTTTCGTTGATGATGCTGCACAGTTTCTTTTATTACACCATCCATATAAAAATGCCGGTGAATTGTGACGGCATCTTGTTCTTCCTCATGCACTTTCAAAACCAAAGTGATGGAAACTTTATCCGAACTGCTCTTTTGATAATAATCTCCCCATTTGGAATCCGTATGGTCCATCGACCAGAACAAGCCAAAAGCATCTGCTTTATCATAAGTACCTTCCACCGGCTTTTGCGAAGATACATCCACAATGCCATTATCATCTGCTATAAATGTCGCATAAGAATGAAACTGTTTATGCGCTTCATCATAGGTGGATGCATGGATGGAAACCTTCGTATTTGATGCACAGCCAATTGCCTTTATGTAAATTGTCTCATCAATATAGGAATCTATTGAACTGATTTGCAGTTTGGGTGACATAATGTCCCTCCGATCGAATCTTGTCTTATTTTTCTCTGTTTTTTTAAAAACGTTTATCTATCATAAATATTTACCCTATCTTCTTGAATAGAACACGATCATTACCAACCCCATCATAATTTGCTTTCACAGCTATACCATCCACTGTTTTATCCCCTTGCTCAATCACAAAACCCATTTTTTGATGAAATGCAATCGATGTTTTATTTACTGGTGAAGTGATACAGCGGATAACTTTCCGGTCAGCCAATTTAACTTTGTTCAAAAAGTTATCGTAAAGTGTTTTTCCAATGTTTTTCTTTCGGTAATCCGGATGCACACCTACAAAATGAATATATGCTTCATCTAGCTGATCTTGTGATAAAAACCCAATTACAAAACCTGCAATCTTTCCTTCATCTTCCACGATAAAGCTGGTATTCTTAAAATGATTAAAAAATAATTTAGGCAGCATCCCTGCCATGTCACGTCTGCCCCACCATTCATTTATCTGTGGAATCAGGACATCATAATCAGAAATCTGTAAATTGCGAATCTCCATTTTTTACCCCCTTTCTAAACATCCTATCCATTAAAAATGGTTTTCCTATCAGTTATGTTAAAACAGGATAATCTTCTTATTGTTATTACTAATATATCAAAAAAATATCACGATTTCTTTCTTTGTTTGAAATTTTTTGGAATTTACGTTTATTTAAACATCTTTCTTTGAAATGGCCCTTTCATTTTAAAAAGGAGATTGGGAAAGATAGTCTCTCCAAATCTCCTTTGCTCATCACCCTTATTTCCAAACATCTTCCGCAATTCGAACAACATGCCGGATTTTTTCCCATTGCTGTGCTTCACTCAACAAATTTCCTTCCTCTGTGGAAGCAAATCCGCATTGAGGGCTGAGACAAAGCTGGTTCAATGGTACATAGTCCGCAGCTTCTGCAATCCTTGCCTTCACAGCTTCCGGATCTTCCAGTTCGCTGAATTTCGACGTAATCAGACCCAGCACAATATATAAGTCATCACGGTTCACATGACGAAGTGGTTCAAATCCGCCCGAACGGTCATCATCAAACTCCAGGAACAGACCATCAACTTGCAAGCTGCCAAAAATTGTTTCTGACACTGCTTCATAACCCCCGCTTGACATATAGGTAGATTGAAAATTCCCCCGGCAAATATGCATCGTTACCAGCATATCATCCGGTCTGTTTGCTATGGATTCATTGATTGCTCTTGCGCATAATTTTGCTGTTTTCTCCGGATCTCTCCCTTTTTCAATCAGAGAATTTCTGCCTTCCTCTGAGAAAAAAGTGGCCCAAGAAGTGTCGTCCAGCTGTAAGTAGCGGCAGCCTTCATCATATAATGCCTGAATCACCCCTTGATAAGCAGTGATCAAATCATCAATAATCGCTTCATCATTTTCATAGACTCCGTCTTCGAAATCCGCCCGGAAAAAGAGCATATTCGGACTTGGAATTGCAAATTTCGCCACTGCATCTCCAGCAATACCATGCAGGAATTTATAATGCTCGATCATATAATGATTACTGAAGCCAATTTGATCTGTTACTTTAATACCCCGTTTTTTCGTTTCAACTCCAGTGAACTGCAAACCTTGTTCTGCCGTATAACCTTCCACGCCATCTAAGCCTTCCAGAAAATCAAAATGCCACCAGGCACGGCGAAACTCGCCATCTGTCACTGATTGAAGCCCGGCTTCTTTCTGCTGTTCTACCAGTTTCGTAATTTCCTCATCCTCAATTTGACGCAATTGTTCTTGGCTAATCTCTCCCTTTGCCTTTTGCGTACGTGCATCTTTCAAGCGCTTTGGACGGAGAAAGCTTCCTACATGATCTGCTCTGAATGGAGCACGTGTATGTTTCGTTTCTGCTGCTGTTGTCATTAAAATACCCCTTCCTCATTCTCTTTCTCTACTGCATTCATTCAATAATCCAATTAAAAAACCCCTTCTGATAAAAGAAGAGGTTAAATATGATAAAAATCTCTTCTTATCTACAAGCAAAAATGCTCCTGGAATTAGCACAGTACAAATCAGCGTCTGCTGCTAAGGCTTCAACGGGCCAGTCCCTCCGCCTTTCTGGATAAGAATATATGGAATTATACGAATAATTATGATTTACTTTACATGGAAGCGATGCATTCGTCAAGGAGATTACTAAAATTTAGGCAATTTGCTGTAATATATTTTCAACAACATTTTGTAAAATTGAAATGGTAGATGTAGAATTCTTATTGCCTACGCTTTGAACAAAGATAAGATAGCACCATTATCCTACTATAATACATATTTCTTTTCTGATTTATCAATCAAAGAAGCACTCATTCCAATATGGAACAAGTGCTTCTAACCATTTAGAGTTCTGTTTCAACAACATCGTCTCCGGCCATCGTATCATCATTACCGGTTATACTATAATCCTCACCTTCCTCTGAAACAATCCATTTCTCTTCATCTTCCAAATATTCTAAAGTAAGGCTTTTATCAAGGTATTCTTCTTCTGGATCATCGTCACGATATTGATTATTTTCTGTATATTCTCGATGAATCTCTACCGGTAATGTTACATAATGGCGACCTCCAGAACCGAGTTCATATGAAGTCTGTCCAAAGTCAATTCTTGTCCCCAATATTTCTCCCTCATAAGACGTATCTATACTTGAATTGGTTGCACTCTTTAATGTATCATTGAGCGATTCTCGTAAATCATCCGATACATCATCTGTTAATTCATCAATATCTAAGTTAACCAGTGCAGCCATATGAGTTTCGTAATAGTTATTTATCTGTTCTGTAACTGCATCTCGGTTTTCTTCACTTGTTAGTACACCTGGCGTTATGTCATACTCTGTTTCTTCATCAACTGTAAATTCTTCACTTTGTGCTTCTCCCCACGGAAACTCTGCAACACCTTGCAGTGTATTTTCTTCACTGATAGGTCCGAAAGATACCGATGTTCCTTGCCCGTCGCCTGTTATATCTGTGGATGTTTCTTGTTCGTCGCTCGCTATTTCTGTTCCTGTTTCTTCACCATTAACGAGAAGTTTCGTATTATCTATTGAGGAGCTAATATTCACAATACTTTCTTCTAAATCTAAATCAACTGATTGGTTAAAGGAATTAGTATTCATTAAAGAAAAAGACCCTTCACTTTCTATTGTTGCGTAAGGGAATTCCCCTTCTGCTACAAACGAATAATCTCCAGGACCAAACAAGCCAATTGATTCATCCAGATTTTCTATTTCTATCGCATCCTCTTCATCAATTGTTATTGTAAGCTGCTCCGGATCAAGATCTGATGCTTCATTCGTTATCGCTACCTCGTAATTTCGTACTCTTAACTCTCCTTCATCATCAAAATAAAACAGGCCTTCTTCCCGAGGCACCATGTTACCTTCATCTAATGCAGTTACTTGCTGCTCAAGCAATTGCAGTTGTTCCTGATATTTTTCGCTGTCGTCATGAAAGAATTCGACAACTTGCTGAGCTTGCTGTTCTGTCCAATATGTACCCTCGTCCACTGTGACTAATTCTAGCAGGGCTTCTGGGTCTCTCTCATCTACTGTTTCCTTAAAGTTTTCTGAAGCATTTTCCGGACTGCTGGAGCATGCACTTAAAAAAAGTGCTGTTAAAGAAATAAAAATAAGTACGTAGGATTTGTTAAAAAAGAATTTCTGCATTTTCAGTCTCCTTTATATTTTTGTCTTTCATACTAAAGACTAATGAAGCCTTTATAAACTTTTTTTATATTAGATAATCTAGCATATTATTCTTTTGCTGTTAACAGTATTTTAGGAATTAATTAACTTTTTTCGAAAATTAATCATTTTAACATAATTTTAGAAAGCAAAATTTCAAATAATGCTATTCATTAGTATAAAGTAAACGAATCCCTCTACAGCTGCTTAAGATTCCACTATAGGATTATTATACGCCAACACCTCTCTATCATTCTGTAACAAAAAACCATTGTTCTATCTATTAATTAGATATACTAATGGTTTGAAATGATTTATTTTTTACTTTATTAAATAACAGGTCTACTTCGTTATCTTCAGAATAGTTACATTTACTTGCGTTCCAATCTCAAATTCTAGAACGTCGTATTCTATGTACTTTCTTATTGGGAAACTAATCCATTACTATTTACTGCTCTATCCTCTTTACTATGTATGTAGATGTTCCCTGCTAAAACTTTTCCAATATTATCTCTTCATCTGATTTGAAGACTGTCTATTAAACACGGATTGTATGGCAGCTTCTAATTCATCCGGTTGTTGAGTACCAATAACGACAGTTTCATACTTTAATTTTAATTTCATTCCTTTATTTCCGTAAATATTATAAGCTTTTTCACCCTTCGTATTTATATGCAATCCCCAGCCTCCAAAACGTTTTATGGAACTATAAGTGATAATGTCATAACTATAAATATCTTTAAAAAGAAATCGCTTATACGGAAACGGATAAAAGCGCACATAAATGCCATCATGACGTACTTCAACTACCAGCTTAATCCCTAATGTAAAGATTGGAATCGCCACTCCAAAAATAAACCAAGAAATAATCATAGATATATTTGAGGTTGGATTGTTTCCTACAGGTACATCAAAGATAATTTGTTGAATGAACGAATACCACATGATTCCGGCACACAATAAGATTGGCAGCCATATCCAAATTTGCCGTGGATGCTGGACTTCCCGATATACAAGGTTATATTCCTTCTTCATATTAGTATACTCCCTTAACCGTTCTAATAACGCTTCGATAGTACAACAAATGATGAAAAGACAGTTACGATAGCCAGGGCAGCTAATATACATACTGTCTGATATCCACTTAAATGAACCCATTCTAATTGAAAAAGGGGCATAAGAATAACCATATACCCTATAATAATAAAGTAACTAAACGTAATTCCCCGTTCCCGTATTTTCTTTGTTCGCTCATCATTTTCTTTAAACTGAGGATATAAATAAGCTAGACAAAAAGACATCACTGTTACGCTGAAATATATCAACTCATGTCCAGCAAAGAAACTTCCTGTTGATATACTAGCAAAACCTATTAATAGGGTATAAAAAAGAAAAATAAAGCCCCCAACCAAGAAAAAGATCCTTCCAGTTTTGCTGCTCATTTTCATAGAAAACACTCCTGTTTAAAAAATGAAATCCGCTACATTATTCTTCCTCTTCTAAAAGAAAAACATCTTCCACTATGGTATGAAAACAACGTGCAATTTGAATAGCAAGCGGCAATGAAGGGTTATAACGGCCCTTTTCAATTGAAATAATCGTCTGCCGCGATACGCCGAGCATTTTTGCCATTTTATCTTGAGAAATTCCATTTTCTTGTCTTAATTGCTTCATTCGATTCTGCATAGCAGTATACATTCCTCTCTACACTTTTAATGATATAGTAAAGGAAACTTGACTGTCAAGGAACGTTTACATTCAAATAATTCATTTTCATATTATTCATTCATTAGATACACACAGTAGAGTATACCAACTCTTAAGTAAAATCTCCCCATCAATTAATCATTCATTTTCAAAAAAAGATTTTCATATCCATCTAATTAGATTATAATCAAATCAGATGAGGAGGTAGAAATAATGCAATTAGATCGAATCGTTCATTTTCACAAAACCATTGGAGATAAAACTCGGATACGCATTATTAGCTTATTGAAATCAGGACCGCTTCATGGTCAAGCAATTGCAGGCAAGCTAGGATTAAAGCCACCAACCATTTCGCATCATTTAACAAAATTAAAAGAGATTGATGTGGTTTATCAACGACGCGATAAGAATACGATTTATTTTTATTTAAACAAAGACAAACTAGAACGTATGGCGATGGAGATTATTCGCATCGGGAGTGATGACATGTTCGGAAAGTTTGATATCACAAATGAAGAAAAAGCAATGGTTATTCGGAACTTCATCGATCATCAAGGAAGATTAAAGTCATTGCCCGCTCAAAGAAAGAAAAAGCTGATTCTCTTAGAATATATGCTGCGTGGTTTAGAAAACGGAAAAACATATCCAGAAAAAGAAATCAATGAACATATTCAGCAATATCATCCCGATTATGCAACGATTCGGCGTGAATTTGTGATGGCACATTTTATGTATCGCCAAGATAGCATGTATGAATTGAACCCGGTTGATATGTGGCCTGTTTAATCAGGCTATTTTTTTAAATAATCGAGTAGAGGGAAAAGCTAAGTAACTTCTCGCCCCTCTCACACCACCGTACGTACGGTTCCGTATACGGCGGTTCAATAGTTTGAGTGTACGAACTGGTATTGAAGAGCGATATCTTTATATCCTCTCGATGCCAGTTCTTTGTCTGTCAATGAACGGTGGAGTACATAGCTACCTGATATAATCCAGTAACCTTTTCTTGTATTCGACCATTCATAAGCTTTCCGTTTATCGATACCTAACTGAATTAGATTCTTTCGTTTCGTACGTGGATTTTTCCACTGTTTCCAGATATATTGTCTAATTCTTCGCTTCAACCACCCATTCAGATTCTTCATAAATCCTTTCATTTCTCCTATGCCATAGTAATTTATCCACCCTGTCATAAGTTGCTGGATTTCTTTTAAAATCCTATCGATACTTCGTCCACGATTACGTTTCGTGATTCGTCTGAGTTTCTGTTTAACGGTCTCTTTTGCTTTATAATGCGGACGAATCTGAACACCTTTCTTTGTGACGAGGAGACAGAAGCCTAGAAACTTTCGTTTCAGAGGGCTTCCAACCGCACTCTTCTCCCGATTCACGGTAAGACTTAAATCCATCTCGAGAAATTTCGTAATACTTTTCATTACGCGTTGACCTGCTCTTTTACTTTTTACATAAATGTTACAGTCGTCTGCGTAACGCACGAACCGGTGTCCTCGTTTCTCCAGTAAATGGTCTAACTCGTTTAAGTAAATATTACTGAGTAACG
This sequence comes from Oceanobacillus timonensis, assembly GCF_900166635.1. Taxonomy (NCBI): domain Bacteria; kingdom Bacillati; phylum Bacillota; class Bacilli; order Caryophanales; family Bacillaceae; genus Oceanobacillus; species Oceanobacillus timonensis. The sequence goes on along the minus strand of NZ_LT800497.1, from coordinate 1,813,565 downwards.
GAGACAGGTTCCCGCCTTGAGGCGTTCCTTCCTCTGATTTTTGAAAGATGCCGTCAATCATGATTCCACTTAATAAATATTGTCTTATCAAGCGTAGTACGCGTTTATCTGTGATCTGTTTTTCCACAAAATACATCAGTTTGTCATGATTGACCGTATCGAAATAGGCTTTCATATCCAAGTCCACCACATGTTTGTACCCTTGTTCGTAATGCGATTTTGCCCGTATGATGGCTTGATGTGCACTACGTTTTGGACGAAACCCAAAACTATTATCGGAGAACGTCGGTTCAAATATGGGTTGTAACACTTGGTTTATTGCTTGTTGAAGCATTCGGTCAATAACGGTAGGGATTCCAAGTTTTCTTATTCCGCCGTCTTGTTTTGGAATGTCAACCCGCATTACGGGTTGAGGTTTATACTTCCCAAGATACAACTGCGTTAATAGTTCTTCCCTGTGCTCCTTCAAGTATGGAAGCAGCTGGTCGTATGTCATACCATCCACTCCCGCTGCTCCCTTGTTTCTGACCACTTGAAGGTAAGCTTGATTTAGATTGTCCCTTGAAAGGATTCTTTCAAACAGATTGGATACACCATTTTGATTGTTCTTTTCACCATGAAAGGCACTATGCACTTCGACATACCCTTCATGTTCCACATTATCTCTCTGCCGATAGCCAGGTTCTCCTGTTTTCTGCAGTTCTCGCACCTTTCACACCTCCTAGACTTTTCAAAATTACGATTGTTCGGTCCTTCATGTTTTGGCCTTTTCACACTACTACGACCTCTGCTGACTTCTTGTGATTCACCAAGATGTCACCACCTTAGTTGTGTTGACTCGTTATTCTTCAACTTGTTCATCACCCTCACAAGACCTCCCCCGGTAAGAGTGAGAACTTTCCTCCCATATAACTGCTAGATTTACTGTATAGGTTTCGGGCAGTATTGGACTTCATCTTGTAGTGCAGATTTATCCGACCTAATCCAGCCTTCTATCTAATTTCTGTTCGTCAGTCCAGGAGTTTGCGTCTGACTTCCTTCAGCCACTATCTCACAATAGCCACCTTGTCTTTCGCTAACAGTTCCTACTGCCAAGCCTGTAGTGGACTTTCACCACCAAGTTCTCACCCATGCAGGGCGCACACTAATTAGATGAATATCTATTTAGATATTCATCTACATTCGTTGGAGAGGATAACTTGCTTGTTTTTCAAATATTAAAAAAAGAACCCAACTATCAAATTGTATTTTGGAGTTCCGTCTTAAATGGGATTGGCGGACGATTCGCTCAAGTCGGGTCCTTTGCCCTCCTTTATCTATTAACGGAATCAGGCATTGCTTTAGGGATACTTATGGCTCTGCTTGTCTTACCGACCATTCTATTTGCTCCTATTAGCGGTTACCTGGCTGATCGTTTTCACCAGGCTAAACTGTTATTTTGGACAGATCTTTTACGAGCACCGTTTGCATTGCTTCCAATTTTAGGAGCAATGACAGAGCAGCTATGGCTGTTGTATCTTAGTACATTTATTATCGCCAGCGGACAGGCTGTGTATAGACCCGTTCGTTTTTCGCTTATTCCTGATATTGTTGAAAAGAAAAACTTAGTTTCTGTTAATGGGTTAGAACAAAACGTAGTAGGGATAACACTTGTTTTCGGCTCACTGCTTGGAGGGGTAATCGCCTTTTTAGCTGATATGAAAATTTTATTTTTCCTCCATGCGGTATTTCTTATATCCGCAGCAATTTTAATCAGCCGTTTAACAAGAAGTAACATAACAAAGCATTCAAAAAAGGAAGCTAAAGAAGCTTCATGGCGTGAAAATGGATTTCTTATCGTAAAAGTTGCTTTACTACGTGTATTTTTAATGATCATGTTACTCATGCCGCTTGCGAATGGCGTGGATAATGTCATCTTTAACTTAATTGCATTAGAAGTCTTTGATAAAGGAGAGCTGGGAGTTGGTTTCATCTATGCATCCCTAGGAATAGGCTTCGTCTTAAGCTCAACGATGGCTAAGTGGATTCGGGGAAAATATATTGCAATCGGTGTATTCATGATTTTACTGGAAGGCGTAGGTCATTTATTACTTAGCCAATCATTCTTTTTTGCGCAAGCTCTAGCGCTTGCCATATGTATAACTTTTGTAGGCGGAATAAGTGACATATGCTTTGATACGGTGTTAATGAAGATACTTCCCGCTTCGAAACGAGGTTTTTTATTCGGTACTTTATCCATGTTTCAGAATAGTTCCATGGGCATTGCGATGATTGGAGCAGGATTTTTAACAGAATGGCTTCCTCCCTTACAAAGTTCTTTGCTCGTTGGTATAACGTATGTCTTTTTTGCATTTTTCTTTATGTTAGCATTTAAAAGCATACATTTCCGTGCATCCATCCAAAAATTAAAAAGATTGAATTCCAGGTAAAAACAATGGTGATAGGATACAAGACGGTTATCTATCTCCTTTGTTTTTATACATACACATTCCAGAATTAGTTAAACAAATAACCAAGTCCCAAACCTACTGAAAAGAGAAGAAAAATAGCTGGAATAGCTATCAGTATGATCAAAGAAAAAGTTTTCCAGAAACCTCGATAACTGAAGAGCCAACAAGCAAATAGGAGTATAAATACCGTTAGAAGCAATGGCATTGCTCCCGTTTCTGTTCCTTCAATGGTAGATTTATATATCCAATACGCAGCCAGTAATATTGGTATCGTAATAATACCTAAATATTTCCTGATGTAAATCGCCTCCTCTTTCACATATGTATCCTTTTCTTATTAACAAAACAGATAGTAAATTCAAATGAGATAATGAATAATACGAGCAAGACTTTTAGTTAAAACAATAGACATCAATCATAAATAAATTTTAAACTGTTCTGCTTACTATTTCTCACTTATAGGCTTATTCATGAGAATAACGCTTTAACAGCTTCTCTTTATGAGAATGAAACACTTCTTCTAAAGAGATGTTATATTTATTAGCAATGACAATGACATTTCCCAGCACATCTCCTAGTTCTTCTACTAAAGCATTTTTATTGTCCAAAAATGATTCTGTATCTTCATCCGGTCGGTCTCTGCCAATCTCCAGAGCTCTTATCGCTCTGGCTACTTCTCCAGTTTCCTCTGCTAAAAAGCCAATACGGATAAAAATGTCTAATTCAGACCAACCTCTATGCTCATAATAATTGTTTACCCATTGTTGAAATTCCGTTACATTCATTTTTACCGCTCCTTTTACTTCTATCACACAAAAAATGAAAAGATTATATTTATGATTACTCATTAATTAACCCCTCAGAAATAAACGTAACAAACTGATTCATCGTTGATTTGTAATTCGCTTCACCGATCATTTCCTTTTGTAAAGACAAAATAACCAAAGAGCGGATCATGCTGACGACAATATCCGGTTCTAATTGTTTCATAATCCCTTCAGCTTGCCATTTTTCAATATATGGAACTAAAAAATCAATATCCCCTTGATGATTCCTTTCTAATTTTTTCTGAGACGGTTTGCGTAGTAACTGCTCCATGCTTCAAAAATTGCCCAGTCATTCACTTTAAGTTCTTACTATTTTATTATATAGAGGATTGATTTGAACAGTATTCACCAGGCACTAAGATTAAGATATTAGTAGTAAATTTATTTTTTATAACCTTTCCTTAAACGTCCATCCTTTTCATTAAATAAATGTAGTTTCCGTTTCAACTACAGGCAATATATCATCTTGAATAATTTGATAAAATAATGTTTGTTCATCAATAAAAGGAGTGTGCGAAGAATTTTTAAAAGTATATATTTTCTTGAACGGTGCTTTTAATGATTCATAGAAACGTCTCGCTTGTGTAAGCGTCGTTTGATAATCATGCTGGCCTTGAAGAATAAAAACTGGAATCTCAAGTCTGGGGACAAGCTCTACTAAATCTGCCGTAGCCATCACGTGCCCCAGTGATTGCCATCCTAAAACTGCTCCCTTAAAGCTATTGATCCGTTCCTTCAACGTATAGTTTGAACAAGAAAAAACATGTTTCATCCTTTCCGGGTTAGAGTAACCCTCCCGCTTGAAGCCCCCGCCATACTTCTCGGTAAATTTACTTCTGATGGCAGCATAAGCTCGATTTTTATAAAAATTTTCATCAAAAGTCACATTTTTAATTTGTTCGAAAGCACGTTTATCATTTCTTTCCATTGCTGTTCTTAAAATATATTGATAGGCTTCTTTTTCTGATTCCAGTTGAGCTCCTATCTGTCCGACTCCAATATATGCATAGAAAAGTTCAGGACGTTTTTGCACCACCAGGCAGCCCAGGTAACTGCCCCAAGAATGACCAAGAATAAACACTTTATTTCGTGTATATTTTTTTCTGAGGTGGTTTGTTATTTTAATTGTATCGTCAACTAACTGTTCCACGGTAACCCCTTTTTTAGCTGTATTCGCATCATATGACATTCCAGTTCCTCTCTGGTCCCAATAACACACATCAAAATATTGCTCCAGCTTTACCCCTAGTGCTTTATTGATAGGGTAAGCAGGAAATCCGGGTCCGCCATGCAAGAATAAAAGTAATGGTTTGTTTTGATTCAAAGATTCTACAATAATTCCTTGTTCTACGCCGTTGATTTTTACATACTCCTTGATGGCTATTCTTTTATTTTCATTGTTTCCCGCAAACTTTGATTGCATATTGACACCTCCGCTATTTATAAAAATTTTCTTAATTTTAGGCGGGTATACATTTCAATTTTAATTCTTGGCCTTTTATCAGAATGGCTTCATTTAATTACATCTCCCATACTTAAAATGTAATAAGAAAATTTGCTTCCTGTTTCATAAAGATAACCCCATCGTAACAGTTCTTGTACTAAAACCCATGTCTTCGTAAATTTGAATTGCTTGATTATCTTTAAAGGCGCTTAAACGTACTTCAGAATACCCATTTTGCCTTAGTTGATCAATTGCAGCTTTCATTAATTTTTTTGAAATTCCTTTTCCTCTATATTCTTCTATAACAAATATTTCATAAATAAATCCATTCGGCTCATCCGTAAACTGGTCTTTACTTGAACCAAACAGAATCCATCCCATTAATTGATCTTCTTTTATAGCTATAAAATAATTACATCCCTTTTCTAGCAAGGGTTCCACAAGTTGTTTGATTTTTTCATTAGTAGGTTTTATTTCACCAAGAGTACCTTCAAATATAGCTTGTGGAGAAAGTGACAATATCTTTCTTAGTTCTAAATCATTAGGCTGTCTAATATGCATTGATTAACTCCTTCCTTACAAATATATATTTAAACCATATAGCGCAGGCACTGCAATTTATAATATGATAATATACGCCCTTCATATTCTCTATCTTCCATATACTCAAATCCAAGCTTATCAATGACTTTCTTTGACTTACGATTATTCTTTCTAACTCTTGCCATCAATTGATCAACCCCAAGGTAGTTAAAAGCGTATTGTATTACTTCCTTTCCAACTTCTGTCGCATATCCTTTCCCCCAAAACTTCGGATCAAGAAGATAAATAATTTCTATATCTTCTGTATCATCAATGAACCTCAAACCACAATGTCCCATAATTTCTTCACTATCTGTATTTATTAATGCCCACACACCAAATTGATGCTCAGTCCAATGTTTTATCATTTTATTTACATATCCTTCAGCCTCTCCCAAAGACATACCTTTCCCTAACCCAAGCCATTTTCCCACTTCATGTTTCTTCACTATCTCATAGAATTCTTTTATATCCTTCTCAGAAAATTGTCTCATAATAAGTCGTTCAGTAATAAGATTAGCATTTGATTTTTCATTACCGTTCTTTTTAAATGATGGTTCTTTCCTATTCAATTAAGCTACTCCTTTCCCTTCCATCTTATTTATATCAACTATATAATGAAATAGATTTCTTACTAACTATGTCATTAGTTAAATTTTCTAAAGCGATTTCATTTTCTGATTTGTTGTTGAACTACGATTCTCATTTGAAACAACATAAACGAGTACCCCCTATAAGTACCCCGGCAAATAATGTTTATACATTTCCAGTGCATCTGTATGTTCTTCTAAAGTTGCAATCGTTTTGGAATGCGGATTTGTATAAATCACGGGATAGTCTTTTTCGTCCAACTCTTTCTGCACAGTAAAAGCCAATTTCTCTTCCTCTATCGAAAATTGAGCATCAATCCCTTCCTTATTCCCACGAGTGTCTAATCGTATCCATGTATCAACCGATTTTAGATAAATAGCATTCAATGCATGAATACAATATCCTTTTTCAGGTGTATCAAATAGCATCAATCGTTGATAACAAAAGCCTGTCGGAATGTTTTGCGAGCGCAGTAAAGCAGCAAACAAATTGGATTTAGCGTAGCAAATTCCCTGACCATTCGCCAAGACCTCCGAAGCCTTACAAGTGACAAGGGTACTCTGTATATCCCAAGAGTGCGAAATGCTGTCTCTGACAAATTCAAATGCAGCTCTTGCTTTCTCAATTTCCGTTTGTGATGAATGAAAGAGGTCGGATATTTTATCCTGAATCAATGGGTGCGTATAATCCACTTCATTTGATTCATCTAAGTAGGCATTTAAATCATTATATTTGCAAATTAATTTCATATGCTGTTTTCTCCTTTCAGTCTGGATGGGAGCCATTTTGAAAATATCGTCAACACGATTTATTATTCTGTTCATTTTAGCATTACTGCTTCACATTGTCAGAAAAACTTTACTTATATCCTACTTGGGTTTAGTAGTTACGAATATGTAAAGCAGTAACGTATAATGCTAATAACACTTCTTGAAATGACTGATCTTGTTTGTTATCAATTTTTATTTTGTGTTTCTCCCCCCGTCTTCCAGTCTTTTCATCCTTAGATAATAAATTAAAAGATGTTCTTTTTCCAAACAATAAAGTATCCTGATTATTTTTAATATACGTAGTCATCTCAAAATAGTCATTCGTCAGATTATAAACACGATTATTATAGCTATAATCAAAGTTAATATAATTCTTTATTCCTTGCTCTTTTAACATTTTTTTAGCATTCAATTGTCCATGATAATTACCATTAAAGTAAACGGTGTATTCATAACGCAACCATTTTCTACTTTTTAGAATAACGGTATTTTCACTAGAAGATAGTTTTAAACCAGGTGGTACGCTAAACAAATCCAGCATAAAAGAAATACGGTGTAATGTTGAATTAAAATAAAGTTCGAATTCAGTATTTTTTTGACCAAGAACTTTACTGGGCATATTCTCCATGAGTTTCACGATTGGCAGTTGATAATAAAATTCACCTGGATTGATTTCGTTTTCTTTTATAGTTTCATTGGCTATTTTAATGTATTTATTTTGATTGTATTTTCTAAATAGAAGATACGCAATGAAAAATAGGATGCAACTAATATATAAAATCCAACTCATTACTAAATTTGTTCCTAAGTAAGTTTCCTCGTAATTCACATAATAGATGGTTTCAAAAATATTAATGAAGCTATAACCGATTATAATTGTAAGAATAATATGCACAGTACGTCCCTCCTCCATCTCGGAATGCACTTTCCATTAAATGTAAATGCCTCTTTACTCCTGTTCTTCATCTATTGTTTAGCTATCATTAATATTGAAAGCTCTTTGAGTGGATTGGTACGCATCATGTTGAAAATGAAAGAATATCAAAAACAGACCAAAGCTACAAGGAATTGGCATGATAATAGTGGCAAAAGAACAAATGATAAGTATCACCAATCATTTTATGTAAAGAAACACTTACATGAAAAACATTCTATGTTACAAATAACGTAAAGGTATATTTACATTTTATGAAGGTGGAGAGAAAATGCCTGTAAAAAACAACATTAAGGAAATCAGAAAACAAAGGGGCATAAAGCAATTACAATTAGCAGAAGAATTGCAAGTGACACGGCAAACGATGACAGCGATTGAAAATAATAAATACAATCCAAGTTTAGAACTTGCCCTTAAAATAGTTAAATACTTTGAACTTCCGATTGACGACATTTTTATCTTAGAGGAGGAAAAATCATGAATGGAAACTTACAGAAATGGGTATGGACTTTCATTGGGTTAATGTGTGTTATTGGGGCTTCCATCACGCATATTATCATTTACTTAACTACTGGTGAACTTAATCTTTCTGGACTGCTTGGAATCCTTGCCGGCTTTGTTATCATCTTTCTCATCAATGCGATTTATGTAAAAACAAAGAAACATAAAACACCTGCTGTCGACGAAAGAACGATAACTAATTTGAAGAAATTCTATGCTATTGCTCCCCATATTTATTTAGGAATCATTGTCGTCTGCCTTGTCGTTCTGTCAATAACGGGGGTAGACGTCATTTCAACTTCCTATCTATGGTTAGCGGTAATGATGTATATAGGACTGTGTGGAGTTGGAGCATTTATATTAAATCTGAAATAACAAAGGTTTCACTTAACTCCTTCTATTTTAGAGTTAAGTGAAACTTTTTTATTCTTCATTATATACGATAGGATTCATTATAGGATAAGCTGATTTACAGCTTAAACTCTTTTAAACATAAAAATTCATATATGGTTTATCCTGCTTATAATAAGCTATTCTATCTTGCAAAGTTCCTGTATGAAATTCAAACTTATGACCATCAGGGTCGGTAAAATAAATAGACTTTTTATCTTTATTGTCCCTGGGGCGACCAGTTAAGATCTTTACATTCCATTCTTCCAATTTGCTATACATTTTATCAAAGTCACTTTCCTCAATTGAAAAAGCAATGTGTGTGTATGACTGAAATATTTCATCTCGTGGAATATCCTTCTCCAGATTAAGTGCCAGCCATATTCCATTTAAATCAAAATAAGCGGTACTTTTCCCTTTAACTAGCAATTTCGCATCAAATACGTTTTGATAAAATGCAATAGATTTTTCCAAATCTGAAACTGAAAATAAAAAATGGTTAATTCCTTTTATTGACAACTATAATCTCCCCTTTGTAATACTACTCATCAATTAATTTTTAAAGCAATTTGATTTGCGCTTATTTCCAGTTTGTTTTAAAAACATAACTTACTCTGTCATACCCCATCTTGTCTTCATAAAATCGATGTGCATCCGTTCGCTGTATTCCCGAAGATAAAGCAACATTTTCATAATTATTTTCTTGTGCCCATTCATGAACATATTGAAGCAGTTTTTCTCCATAACCTTTTGATCGTTTATTCCTATTTGTCACTAAATCACATACCCAAACAAACCTGCCATAATACAATGTGATCATAGGTTTAAATCCAGTTACGGCTACCATTTCTCCTTCATCAATTAAGGCAAACATTTTATATCTATCTTTCTCTTTTGCTTCTAATACTAAGTCGAGGTATACCTCTTCATCAAGATGCGTTCGCAATTGTTTTATAACTGGAAATGCTTCCGTGATTTCATCTTGTGTTTGAAGTTCTTTGATGATTAGACTGTTCAAACATGATTCCCCTTAAAAAATATATATTTTCCTTACAAAACTTCAATCTTGATTAGGCGAGAGGACTCCCAACCTCAAGGAATGTGCAGGAGGAAACGCAATGAGTAGATGGGAGGTGAATCGCCTTTTTGTATTTACGAACGTAAGTTTACATGACGTAATGTTCTGGAAAGACGTTCTTTAAAAACGGAACATAGCAGGTTGTGGCGAGAATCGTTGCTTTGCTACGTAAAATGTGCAAGCCAAACCTTATGCCCTATCAAATATCCAACTATCCAATTCGTTTTTTTGATAATACGCTTGAGATAATATCTGTCATCATTTTTGCAACTAAAATAATAAAAAATAACGTCGTGACCATATTAAACCATGGAAAATGAAATGGAGTAATCCATTCTGTAAAGAGCTGCGATCCTTGGAGCCAGCCAGCTGCTTTACCTCCTAAATTATCCGCAGTATTTAAATTCGGTTCCAGAGAGGTTCCGTCAATCACATGAAAAATCAATAATCCAATGAAAAACATGCTCAGTGCCGTTACCCACCATCGTAATCGATTGAGATGTCGCTTTTGTTGTTTGTTCATCATTCGTCCCATTCTCCTCTGTCTTCATCTTTTTCATTCTAGTTCTTATTCACTTCATACGTATGGCACCTTATACCCTATGACTTATTACTTAAATATTAGCATAATTTCACCTGTATGTTAAAGGCGGAAAGTTACTTTTAATATAAACAGGAATCATCCCATCCTCCCTGTTCCCATACACCCAATGACAATTCAAACGATTTATTATTCATCATAAGATATAATCATGCTATGCTATGTACAGATTGATTTGAAATGAGTGATTCTATGAGTATTTTCATTTTAGAAGATGACGTGATTCAAGCGCAGCATTTAAAGGACTTGGTCAAAGCAATTTGTGAAAAGTATGAGCTGCCGTATAATTTTATTGAAGCAACCAGTAAAAGTACGCAGCTAATAAATAAAATTTCATCGGCTGCCTATATACCCATTTATTTTTTGGATATTGAAATTAAAAATGAGGAGCGTAAAGGGCTACAAGTAGCTCAGGAGATCCGTAAATATGATCCAGATGGCATCATTGTGTTTGTCACAACGTACTCCAAATTTGCACCAATCTCTTATCAATATATGGTCTCTGCCTTAACATTTATCGATAAGGCCTTACCCTATGAGGAACGTTACCATCTGTTTGAACAATGCTTGCTTCACTATCAAGCTCGCAATCGGAGGCATGTGCCGGCGGATGATTTTATTGTTGAGAATGAAAATGCTACGGTCAGGGTACCGTTTGAAACGATAGAATATATTAAAACAGATGAACCGCATCGTTTAGTGTTAGTTGCAGCAGATCGTTTAGTTCATTTTTATGGCACTTTAAAAGAAATGGAAGAATTAGACAGGCGTCTGCTTCGCTGTCATCAATCTTTTGTTGTCAATACAAAGCAGATATCATCCTATGACGCAACAGAAAGAATCATCATTTTAAAAAACGCCAAACAGATTCCGGTATCACGACGTTTACATAAAAGAGTTCGTCAATGGCTAAAGGGTGAAGGCTAATGTTTCTTTATGATGTTATCGCAATTATGCTCATTGGGATTAGCCATATCTTATTATACTTTCAATTAATCCGCTATCATCGTCTGTCATACACAATGGTGATTACTTTAAGTATTGTTTTTACAGTTCTGCTTGGCGTCGTTGTGACAGTAACTGGGTATCCGGAATTTAATACTATTATGCTCCTGTTATTTTTACTAAGTTTAGGACTGATGCAGGTTGAATTAACTTTTATGCAAAACCTGTACTTTGCATTAGTGAGTATGGTTAGTATCACGCTGGTGAAAATAGGACTGATCGAATTATTGTTGCACTTGTTTATATGGGCTTCCTTTCCTTTAGGAACGTGGACTGTCAGCATCGTGCATCTTGCTGTTTCTATCCTTATCCTTATTTTGATAGCCTTGTTGCGTAAAAAAGTTCAAAAGTTAGCCCAAATGATTAAAAGAAGCCCCTTTTATTACATATGTTATCCGATTCTTATTGCAGGACTGGTTGCAGCTTTAATGTTGGCAACGCCTGCCAACGATCTTTTAGCTGCTTTCCATCAACAGTATGGACAAATGGGTTACAGCGCTCTTTTCATATTATTTTTTATGTTGCTTCTAATTGTGCTGATTGGCTCTCATGTAACAAAAGAAAGAATGTTAGAAGAACAACAAACTCGCTTAGACAATGAATTATTAGATTATTTGGCAAAGGTGGAAGTGATGCATGACGATCTGGCAGCTTTCCGTCACGATTATATGAATATCTTATTAACGTTAGACGAAGGAATTCGTACTAAAAACTTGGCACAAGTTGAACAAATTTATCGTGAAGTGATCGCGCCAACCTCTGAGCTTATCAATAACCGTGAATTGGATATTAGCAAATTATCACATATTAAAGTTCCTGAAGTAAAAAGCATATTGAGTGTAAAATTAACTTCTGCCCAGCAGCAAAATATCCAAGTGATGATTGATATCCCGCAACAAATAAAGGAAATTGCTATACCTGTTGTTGATTTTATTCGAATCATTTCTATACTGCTCGATAATGGGATAGAAGAAGCAGTTCAAAGCAAGAAAAAAATAATGCAAGTTGCTTTTTTTGAATTGGAAGAGAGACAATATTTTATTGTGCGCAATAGTTACAAACAGCAAATGACTGATTTAGAGACATTATACGAAAAGCACTATTCTACAAAAGACCGTAATCGAGGATACGGATTGTACGCTTTAAAAAAGATGATTGATCAAACGAATAATGCAACGTTAGAAACCTCTAAAACTTCTTATTTCACACAAACTTTTATTTTAAAAAAACAGTGACAAAATGTCATTGTTTTTTTATGACCAGTTATGACGAAAAACATACCGAATAGGAAAGATACCTATAATGCATGATGACTATATTATACAATGCAGCTATGTGAAGCTTACAGCCAACTTTTGGATTCATGGTTATCATTGGTATTACGTCATGGATTTCCCATTTTGTAAGCACATATAATAAATAGCAGTATAAGCACATAGGAGCGTTAGTATGTCTGTTGAGTCTTTAATAAGTTTAAGCAGTACCGCACTTTTTATTTCTTTTCTAACCTATCTCATTGCAATAATTCCTTTAGGATTATCTGTAAGGTCTAAAGGGAAAGTTTTTTCAGTTATAGGAATCACATTAACCTGGTTAGGATTTATTTTGCAACTTATATATTTTGTCACTAGATGGTATGTTTCCGGACATGCTCCAGTCAGCAATCTATATGAATTCATGACATTTTTCGGAATCATGCTTGTAGGCAGTTTCCTTATCATCTATCATCTATTTCGTCAAAGTGTCATTGGCCTTTTTGCGCTTCCAGTAGCATTACTCATTCTTGGATTTGCAAATGCGTTTTCAGAGGATATTTCGCCTCTTGTCCCCTCATTACAAAGTGGATGGTTACAAATTCACGTAACGACAGTGGCATTTTCCAGTGCCATTTTATCCATCGCTTTCGTTACTGGAATCATATTTCTATTAAAAGCTATTGATCCCGAAGGCAAAGGAAAAAAGCCATTCTTTTTAGAACTCGTTATGTATTTTTTAGTCATCGTATTTGGTTTTATTTCCTTAACGAGTATCTTTAGCATGACAGGCTATCATAAAAACATTGCATTTGAAAATTACAGTGCAGAGGCTGAGGTCTATCAATACAATATGCCGCCGATTACTGTTCCAACAGATTCTGTAGTAGTGTCAAACGATTATAGCGAGGAGCTTCTAAATCAAAATAATGGATTGATCGAAATACCTCATTCTATCGATTCCAGAAAGTTAAATAGTCTCGCATGGTCATTTTTAGCGGGAAGTCTTATCTACGCGCTCATCAGGTTCGTAACAAGACATAAAATCATCTCGTTGCTTAAACCATTCACTCAAAAAGTCAGTGCAACTACAATAGATGAAGTGACTTATCGAGCGATTATCATCGGTTTTCCTTTATTCTCCCTCGGCGGGCTTATATTTGGAGCGATATGGGCACAAATGGCTTGGGGAAGATTTTGGGGCTGGGATCCAAAAGAAGTTTGGGCACTCATTACTTTTTTATTTTATGCTGTCTTGCTTCATCTCCGACTTGGAGGCGGTTTAAGAGGAGAACAAACCGCTTGGATGGCCATCATCGGTTTCAGTATTATTGTATTTAATCAGGTGTTTGTTAATTTGGTTATTGCCGGGTTACATTCCTATGCATAAATAAGTTGGTGATTTAAAGATTGTTAAAAAATGGAATTATAATATAAAACGTTTTTTCATTTAAAGAAGTTTAACTTCGTTCTATATTTATTATGAGTTAGGTTAAACTTCTTATTCTTTCACTACATATCCATTAAAAAGGAAACTGATTCAACTAAAAATTGTGTACCAGTGCATCTGCCCCACCATTTTCAAGATATTCAGCATTGATTTGATAGATCTTTTAACAAAGTAAACTTCATTCACTTTTTACATGAATCACTTCAAAACGCTCACAGACAAGAAGCATATCTTCCGAAAACTCCCGTCCGATTACAGTCAGTTCGTTTCTAAAGAATGCTTCATGGACGTCCCACCAGTATTGGTAGGTCCTGTCTCCTTCGCCCTCTGCAGCAGCAAATTCTTCACTGACCTCATTCATCGGAACAATCGTCACCTCTGTGGTCTTCGTAAAAGCTACAGGCTTATCCTCACCGTTTAATATAATATTATAATCCTCCGTTGTTGGAAGAGCTTCATTCTCCAGCCCATAAAATATATGCCCTGAGCAGGTTGCAGTTTTAATCCCATCTGTTAACAGCTTTGCAAGCATGTCAGGATCATCTCCGAATTGCCATGCACTGACAGATTCTGGCTTCATTTCATTCTTCCAATATTCATTCCAGTATGCTTCTGCTGCTTGGTTCATCATTTATACCCCATATCCTTATTTGTATTATCATCTTATAAAACCTCTATTGTATGCATCTTTCTTTTTTTAAGAAATTATAACAGCATCTCCATTTCAGAGTCCTTATCAACAAACCCCATTTTCTTATACAGATGATAACCATCTTTAAAAGCATGTAACCATATCCGGCCTACACCTGTACGCTTGCTGTATGTAATACATGCTTCTAATAATGCACGCGCTATTCCAAGACCTCTGTATTCCGGTTTGGTATACATATTCATTATATATGCTTCCACTCCGCTGATGTTTTCACCCTGGGGAGGCCTTTCAAAGAAAACGACCCCGCTTATAGCGACAATTTTTCCTTCAGCTTCTGCCAACCAGGCGACAAACTCACCATTAGACAGCTTTTCCTTAAAATAAATCTGGTTGGCGTTACATACATTTGTCTTATTTTCTTCATTGACATCACCGGCTGCCGTCAGAAGTTCGATTCTTAACTGGGTAATCGCATCCGCATCGCTTAATGAGGCTTTTCTGATTGTCCAATTCATTTCATTTGCTCCTCTTTTGTTTTATATCGTCTTCCATTTCACATATAAAACCAGCTTATCTATATTATGTTTTATGCATCCTATATTAAAAAATAAGGACAATACGACTTTATTTCAAATTATTCATTACTATAAAAAGATATTCTCCCCCATTTGTTTTTTGTATTTTTTCAGTAACATACTTAAAACCGGCTCGTTCATATACTTTGATTGCTCTTTGATTAAAGTCAGCTACTGACAGCCATATAACCTGGAAGGAGAAATGCTTTTCGATGTACGATAATATTTCCTTAACAAATTGTTCCCCAAATCCTTTTCCGGTTATTCCCGGTTTCATACCAAGCCCAAGTTCAATCTCATTCATAGCGGAATCTTTGGGAAACAGACAGAAGTAACCAACTAACTGGTTGTTATCTATAACGGAATAAAATGTATCGGTTCTTTGATGGGGATCAATGATTTCTTCATAGTCCTCCTGATCAGCGGTCATATCATAAAAATCATAAGGTTCATTATATTTCCAGCAGTCGGCAATTTCCATTGCTTCTTTCTGGTCCATTATTTTTAATTGAATATTCTTTAACATTCAACAGCACCTACTCTATTATTCTCAGTTATACCTTTTTAGATTTCAAACATGTTTATGCAATAATCCAGTACAGTTATAAAAATCTTTGTCAGATACCTGCTTCCGGCTGTGTCTATATAGAAACAGTTTTGGTAGATTTCTGCTAAAGCGGCTCTGTTTCCGCACCATAATCACTTCCTCTATTTAATGTGCTAATCTGTTACATACCTGTCTCTATCTATTTCCCTTTTAAGCTCTCGTAATATTTCCACTGGTAGTTTTGACAATTATCTCATTCTTGGGATTGCCTGCAATTTCTGTGTTATCTCCGCTGATTTTCTTACGCGTTTTATAGCGGATACAATAATCTGTTAAATTGGAGTTAATCGCTAATTTAATATTACCTGTTGTCATTTTAATATTTCCCACATGAAATAATCGATTATGGTTAACAAAAACCTTTCCGGTAGTACTTGAAATATGACTGCGACTGTTTTCTCCTTCACTCTCCAGATTATCCAATGAAATATGCCCAGTAGTTGTTTTAACCGATATATCCTGACCAGCTAAAGATTGAATCGCTATACTTCCCGTTTCCGTTTTAAAGGAAATCGCTGGAACAGCAAGGTCCTGCGCCGTGATAGAGCCGGTTATTGTTTTGATTTCTACTTTTCCAGCATAAGCTTCTGGAAGTCTGATATGAAAATAAACGCTATTAAAGAATTGAAAAGGCTTCAAAGAATTTGCTCTTGTTAATTGAAGGATACACCGTCCTTCCTTTACATCCTCCGTAAAAACAAATGACTTAGCATGCTCCTCCTTCGTAAAATAATATTCAATCTCTACATTATTGCCCGGAATATGCTCAACTGTGCCCTTCCCTCTCTCAAAAAATATAGATAAGTAGTCCACCTTAGATAAATCAAAAGTTCGTTTCATCTCTTCCCATTCCTCCTTATTCTCTTCTATTTATTCAAATAACCCATCGATAATCTGATCCAGAAAGAAGTCCAGCACTGCTTCATCATCATAAGCAATTGCTTCCTTTTGTGCAGACATTGCTAATAAAGCGGATAATATGCCGGTGATTTTAGGCAGCGGCTCCTTACAAATTAAATTACTTTTTTCTATAGTCTCGCTTAAATTTCTCATCGTGTATGCAGAGCTGTGAATAATCAGCCGATCTTCAGGCAAGCGGTTTAATAATGACTGGAAATCATCGCTGGACAATATCCTGATCCAGTTTCCCTGATCATACTCCTGATACAGCAGTTTAAACCCTTCGATAAAACCTTGTTTATTGGGAGATTTTGCTACAGCCTCATTCATACGCATAATCATTCTATCCTGCACCTGCCCCATCACATTCGCAAAAAGATCTTCTTTACTATCAAAAAAAAGATAAAATGCGCCTTTGGAAATCCCTGCTTTGCTGCACAGCTGATCAATACTCGTTTTTTTGTATCCATTACTCACCCAGCTTTTTTCACATTCCATAGATAAATTCTCTTTGATTTTTTGCTTCTCTTCTTGTGAAAAACCTCTAGCCATTTCCGCTGCTTCCTTTCTTTTTAAAATTACATGCATTTATATCTATATGACCAAATTCGTTTTTTAAGTCATACAAGTATAAAAAAATAAAATTTGCTTATGTAATGAAAAAATATGCTTCCACTTCATATTCTTCGTATCCTGGCAATTGAAGCACCTCTTTAAAAAGGAAGTATATAGGCTTAATTCCTAATTGTCAACTTAATCTGATAATTGGTATTATATTTTCAATTTTTTCTGGATGGAGGATGTTTTTTATAGCAGATTTAAAAACTATGCTCCCGGCACTTGTACGCCATAAGCATAGTCTTTGTTCTTCATTTAGCAGAGAAATTCTCAGCTGAATGAGTTTTCATTTTACCTATAATCTTTTATCCCATTCTCAAATGCTTGATTATCGTTATTCTCTATCCCATGCAACGCTTCTTGCAATGCAAAGGTACCCTTATAGAATTTCACCCGTTCAAAAATCTCATTTCCACCAGGGTATAAATCAATACATCTATCAAAGAAATCCACCCCGTAGCTGGAAAGAATACCGGCAAAATCATACGCCGGATCTCCTAGACCTGCCCCGCCAAAATCGATGACACCGGAAAGCTTTCCAGACTCCGGATCCCATAGTATATTCGAAGCTCCAAAATCTCCATGTATCAGTGTTGATTCTATACTGGAAGCTGATTTTTCCTTCAGAAAGGTTTCAAAAGAATGGGTGATTTCCTCCTGTGCTTCTTTTCTCATAAAAGGGAACAGCTTATGCTGTATTCTGGTGAACAGATCGGACATTTCTTCAAGAGGACTACTGTCACTCAGTTTTAGAACCATGTTTGCTTTTTCTTTTGAAATAGAATGCAGCTCTGTCAGAAAAGTTACCAGCTGCGATGCCAGCTCTTTTAATAATTCTTCATTTTCGATATTCTGCAGGCTTTCTCTCCATAAAGGGACGCCTGCAATCATTTTATATCCTGTAAACACTTCTCCCGGTTTTAGTGTTCTAAAAGACTGATATGTTGGATGTGGAACCGGGATTGTTATGAAATATTTAATATACTCCAGGAATTCTGTTTCTTTTTTCAATTGCGTAATCCCTTTTTCATATTTTGGGAACCGAAATACCAAGGAGTTATTGACAATCAGAACATCATTATTTTGACCAATATCATTCCTATAATAATGTTCCATGGAAAGATCAGGATATATTTGTTGGATGTTTTTAATATATTTATCAATCATTTATAACACCTCTTTTATTCTATTGTGGAATTAATTAAATGGTTTCTTGTCAATTATAGTTTTCAGATGTTGCTCTATTGTACAAAGTGCTGGATTAAACCGCTGAATACGACAGTAGATTTAATGATATTCTTTACTTAGCGTGGACTATATAAATAATTCGGAATTCTCCTCCCGAATGACCCTCTAATCCATTCATAAAGCAATAAACAATCTCTTCTTCTAACTGACTTAATTTGATGTAATGGGTAGAGTTACAAGCATTTACCAGTTGATTCAAAGTGCAGTTCAGGTAGTATTTATTCTAGTAATTGGCTTTATAGCTGATCTTGTTTCGTTGCGTCTTACCATTGTTGCTTTAGCATTAATTATGCTGTTGTCTTCTATTATTTATTCCATTTCTGTATTAAAGCCCGATAAAATCGGTTTTTATCGAGAGAATGAAAAAGAAGAGTTAAATGCAGAAGGAAAATAAATCTTTTTTCATACACAAATATGAACCTAGAACAAACTACCAGTTGTCTTAGATGATCTTATCAGCTTATACAAAGAAGAGCGCTTTCAAATAGTATTTTTTCAATTATTCAGACCGTTTTAAATAATTAGGTGAGGTCACTTCCCGTATAAAAATAATTGCATCATAGTGATCTTGTGGGTAAATAACCATTGGGGAAAGACCTGAAAATCCCGATTCTAATAAGATCCATCTTCTTTTAAGCCACATTTTTTTATCCGGCATTTGATTTTTTTCATCAAGTGGTAGAAATAAGTTTGATTCAGATGTCTCATAAAGTAATGGCTCTAAATGATAATGATTTCTTTTCTTAGTGTCTATCTCGAATTCAACCCGCAATGGAGTTGCAAATGTGCCGGCTCCCGCATAAAAACCAATTGCATAAAAGTCTTTGGGATAATTCTTTTGCAACCAGTAACCCACTGATTTAATTCCTAATAACTTTGCGGTAAGCGTGTGCCTTTTCCGTATATGAAAATTATGCGCCCATACAATGATTTTCTCATCTTTATAATAGTGATTCATCAGCCATTCTAAGTTTTGATACATATTAAAGCCTCTTTGAATCCCAGAGGACAGATAACCCTTTAAATTGACTTGTAGCCACTGCAGCCTATTTTGCATTCCCCTTTTGATTAATAGAAGCATCCTTTGTATTTCTGGATTCGTGTAGCTTTCCTGTTTGTTATTTATCATTTTCAATACGGATTCATATTCTGGAATAACAATCTTCATTCTTCTTTTTAAAGATTTTGTCATCTTCACCAACATTTCAGTGTTCAATTCAAAATAGTGTTCTTCAACCGTTCTCATAGTTTCATATAACTCGTTATCTGTATAATTTTTTATCCAATCTAACATATATTCAGATGTTAATGGATAAGTAGGCTGAGGATCCATTCCGCTAAGTTTTAAAGACTTAGCCCATTCCTCAGAAAACAGTGGCCTCAGCTCTTCATTATGGTAGATATCTAATAAGGTATTTTGAATTTGTTTTTCAGGGGAGTAATCGCCTAAAAATGATTTGCACAGCGTTGCTTCCAGAAGACCGCTTTCTAGCACGACAACGTTAAATCCATGATATTGATGCAAATAACGGATTAAGTCCGTTTTAGTTGTGAAATAGTCCGCTATCCCATGTGAATTTTCACCAAGAAGTACCATTCGCTTATCTTTTATAAAGCGATCAATAAACGAAAAGACACGATTTGTTGTTATTTCAGAAGCAGTACTTTTAATTTGTGCTTTCCAACGATTTTTCGTATTTTCTCTGATAAAGTTCATAATTACCTCCCCCTGTTTCAAACAACACCTAGACCTTTTAATCTATCTTAACATATACAAATTATCTTCTAAGGCCTTTAAATTACTTTAAAAGAGAATGAAGATGATACTTTAAAGTCCCCATCATGTCTTCATGTGTAAACTGCTCTGGATTTAATAAGTGATGCATCGCCATTCCATCAACGATAGCATGAAGCCTGTTAACCTCCATCTCTAGGTCAAGCCCGTCTTTTGCTATATCTAATAATTGCAATGCGTGAACAACATTTTTAAATCCTTTAAAACAAAAAGGTAACTGCATTCTTTGAGATACAAGATAACAGTTACCTTTTTGATATTCATTTTTTCATCAAAAACTCATTCCCGGCAATGCCTGGTGTCGTCATTTCTTTTGGATCCAGAATCGTATCCAATTCCTCCTCTGAAAGTAGGTCGTGCGCCTTGCAGATTTCTTTGATAGTCAGCCCTGTTTCAATTGCCTGCTTAACTACCTTGGCGGCTGTTTCATATCCTAAATGTGGATTCAATGCGGTGATAATGCCATAACTTTCTTCCACATACTCCCGGCACCTCTCTACATTTGCTTCTATGTCACTCACTGCATAGCGCGTAAATACATCCAAGCTGTTATTCATTACTTGAAGAGACTGCAGCAAATTAAACGTGATAACAGGCCCCATTACGTTCAACTCAAATTGCCCGGCCTCAGATGCCATACAAATCGACTGATCATTGCCCGCAACTTGAAAAGCAGCTTGATTTACCACTTCAATCATAACTGGGTTTACTTTCCCAGGCATAATAGAAGAACCTGGCTGTTTTACAGGAAGGGTGATCTCCTGAAGACCTGTCATTGGTCCAGAAGCCATCATGCGCAAGTCATTACAAATTTTGGACATATTCATTGCCAACACTTTCAATGATGCTGATAGTGCTGTATAAGCGTCTGTATTCTGTGTGCCATCCACTAAATTTTTCGCTGAATGGAGCTTTACGCCAAGCTGTTTGGATAATTGTGTTACTGCCTTTTCCATATATTCAGGTTTAGCATTAAGACCCGTCCCGACAGCTGTTGCACCAATATTGACTGTCAGCATTGCCTCCGCTACTTGCGTAATTCGATTTATATCCCGGCCAACTACTTCCGAATAAGCGCTGAATTCCTGGCTTAACTGGATGGGTACAGCGTCTTGCAGGTGGGTCCGTCCCATTTTCAACACATTCTGAAATTCCGCTTCTTTCTTCACCAGTTCTTTTTCCAATTGCTGCAAGGTCGTGATCAATTCCTGTGCCATGCGATAGGAAGCTATTTTTAAAGCTGTTGGTATCGTATCATTCGTGGACTGGGACATGTTGACATGCGTATTAGGCGAACAAAAACTATAATCCCCTCTTTCTTTTCCCAGTATTTCCAAAGCACGATTGGCCAAAACCTCGTTCATGTTCATATTAATGGAGGTTCCTGCTCCTCCCTGAATAGAATCGACAACGAACTGATCCAATAGTTTTCCTTCCAGCACTTCATCGGCAGCGCTTACAATTGCTTTCCCGATATCTTCCGGTAACATTCCGATATGCATATTGGCCAGTGCTGCTGCTTTTTTCACCTCGGCAAGCGCAAGAATCAGCTCTTTATGAACAGGAATTTCCGTGATAGGAAAGTTCTCAAGAGCACGTACCGTTTGAACACCATAATAGGCATCCTGAGAAATTGTTTTTTGACCCAAGGAGTCTTTTTCAATTCTAAAATCCGTTTTTTTCATTATATACACTTCCTGTACGAATACTAATCTAACACTTTCATTATACTATCAAAAGGGAATAATTCCTACCCCTCCTTTGTTTTCCTCTTCGTTCCATATGTCTTGTTTCATTTTTGTATGCTTTTTTTAACCCATTGCTTACTGATTACATAAGAATTGCAAACGATTTTGATAATGGATACTTTGATAAAGTTCCGGAGTGGATATACTTTCATCTTAAATAAGGGGCGATCTTCAAATAAAAAAAGATTTCATCGTATAGGTAAACTAATTTGCGTTTAAATTTCACAAATATTTTGATACAATGGTACTATTTCAAGGGATTGAGAAACTCTACCACCTGCGAACACGTGAAAAAGAGAGGGAGTTTTTATTGGTTGGCTTATTAGAAAACATATCCCAATTATCCGGAGCAGTCTTATTGTTTTGTGCCATTTACTATTATTTTCATTTTAAGAAAATCAAAAAGGAAAGAAAATTAACGTCTGTTGAACTAACTGTCTATATCCTGACGCAATTAGGAATTTTTCTATGGGCAGGTAGTAACTTCATTTTGTTTTTAGATAGAATTTGAATGTATTAAAAGCAATCTTGATTCCGATATATCTTGGTCGCTTTTGTTAATTAAATAAAATTTGCAAAATCTGACTCAATACAGTAAAAGCGCACTTTTATTCAATTAGTGCGCCCTTTTAGTAGTATTCACCTCTTACAATGTCGTAATAACCGGTCCTTCCTTCGTCAAAATAATCGTATGCTCATATTGAGCCACAAAGCTTTCATCTGTCAGAAAAGTCCAGCCATCTTCCGACTGGTACACTTCCTCTTCCAATGTCGAGATAAAAGGTTCAAAAGCAATCACCATACCATCTTTTAAAATTTCATCATCCCAGCGGGAGTAATAATTGAAAATATGGTCCGGTGCTTCATGAATAGATCGTCCAATGCCATGCCCCGTAAGGTTAGTTATAACGGTTAACTCATTTTGTTTGGCTGTATTGTGTACCGCTTTTCCAAGACCGCTTTTTTTCGAACCCGGCTTTGCCTTCTTCAGGCCAGCATCAAATGCTTCTTTAGCAACGTCGCATATTTTTTGCAGGATTTCCTCTCCGTTTCCGACTACAATCGAAATTCCAGTATCTGCGAAATAACCATTTTTGGAACCTGAAACATCAATATTAACAAGATCTCCTTCTTGAATCGTCCGCTTTCCCGGGATTCCATGCGCTACTTCTTCATTTACGCTGATACATGTATACCCAGGGAAATCATATTCTCCTTTTGGGGCGGATTGAGCATCTGCTTTTTCAAACATCGCTCCTGCCATATCATCCAGTTCTTTCGTCGTCATTCCCGGTTTAGCACGTTGGACTAATTCATCTCGAATCTCCGCGCAAATCTTACCGATTTCTTTTAATCCATTAAAATCCGCTTCTGTCTTTGCAATCATTTCATATCCTCACTTTTTAACATATTTTTTATTTCGTATTTCATTTAAGTCTAATATGCTTCATTAACACAATTACTCTATCAACCCATTTTTTCAAGGAAGTTCTTTTATCTGGTAAAAGGCTTATTTTACTCCGTTTTGCGATTTCATCCACAACCGTATCCATCCGTTTATTGTCCGTAATTATTTTTTCTTCCGTAATTTCTGTATTAAAAACTTGAATACAGCGGTCAATTTGTGACTTTGTCCACGTTTCACCTCGTTCTAGCCTTTTATTCAAGCGTTTTAACAAGGTGCTTTTATCAGCATATAGGATATAATGCCTTACAGAATGGCCATTGTCAATAAGTTTTTGAATGATTTCCTCGTAGTATTGGGGATTAAAGATGGTCATTGGTACAATAATCGTACCATTATATGTATCAGCAATATACTTTAACATTTCATAATTAAATGTTCTCCAATGCGCATGGTCTTGAAAATTAGATTTATGTAATTCCTTTGGTATGTTTTCACGGATAAAATAACCTATATTTTCTGGATCATACACAAATGAGTTGGGCAGTCTTCGTTTTAATTCATATGCGCTCGTTGTTTTTCCTGAACCAAAAGCTCCATTTAACCAAATTATCATGTATATGTCCCCTTTGTACTACTGTTTTCATATAAAACAAAATTCACCCAGATACATTGCATTTAAGATGATTGCAAAAATACAGTAGATTAAAATTCCCTACTTTAATGTATCATCATTTGTGCCAAATCCTTGAATTTCAAAATCCAATACTGGTTCTGCTTTTCTATATCTATTTAATAACCAATTATATTTTCGACTTCCCCTCTTGTGTATATGATACCAGTTCAGCAGCAATTGCAGTACAAATTTATCTATGCTAGGCTGAATTTAAGAGAAGATAAACATGGAATTGACAACGAAAATTTACAGACTATTCTGCTACTCCTCGTTGCTTTAGGAACCTTATATGTGGCAATGAAAATTTACAAAGACCCGCCAGCATCTGCAATACAGCGGAATTTTATCGCTGTCTTACCTACACTGAGTGGTGTTTCTGCTTTTTTAGTAGTGAGATTTTTTCTTCCAATTGCAGTAAGTGAAGGGTTAAGGATGTACCAATTGCTAGCTTTAAATGTATTGCCTCTTTTCACGGCGATAATATCGATCGTATTATTGATAAAATTAGATAACTAAAGAATAGGAGGACGAACATGATAGTTGTATCCGTTATATCTTCCAGTATGATTTTACAATGGTTTACATTTATTGTTGTACTGCTAGTTTCCTTTTTTTTAGCTTTTGCTATCCTATCTTCGCTGTTTGTCAATGATCGAAAAAAAGCACCAAACATCAAAACAGCAATAAACTGTTTTGACGCTTGATACTTTAATCAAAAACATTCCTATAACCTTACATAACACGATCTCCCGGTTTCACCTCTTCTTTTAACCTAAAGGAAAGGAGGAACCCAATAATAGCTATAACTGCAGCTACAATAAAGGAGACGTTCACCCCATGAATAATGCCATTCACACCATCAGCCGGTATACTCGTCGTAGACATGATGGTGACAAGTACCGCTGTACCTACAGAACCGGCCACTTGACGGAAGGTGTTATTCATCGCAGTTCCATGTGGAATCAATTCATTCGGCAACTGGTTCAACGCCAACGTCGTCATCGGCATCATAACCATCGCAATGGAAATCATCCGAATCGCATTCATGGTTGATAGATAGGCAAAACTTGTATCCGCAGATAAGTTCGTAAACGCAAAAGTTGTTACGGATAGAAGCAACAGACCGCCTCGAGCGAGCCATTTGCCTCCAAATCTATCAAAAAGATAACCGGTAATCGGGTTAGAGAATCCCATTATAATGGCACCTGGTAATAATACAAGTCCAGATTCAAGAGCCGAGAATCCAACCATATTCTGCATGTATAACGGTAAAATAACATTCGTACCAATCATCGCAGCAAAGACAAACATACCTAGAATGGTTGCCAGTGTGAATGTACCGTGTTTGAACACCCTGAACTCGAGCAGTGGTTCTTTCAATTTCAGCTGTCTTGTGATGAACCAGTAGAGAGAAATAATACCGATAACCATCGTTAATACAACTTGAAGACTGAACCATCCTGCATCACCAGCGACACTGAATCCGTATAGAAGTGAACCGAATCCAATCGTCGACAAGATGACAGATAAAACATCCAATTTTGGTTTTTTCAGCTCCGTCACATTTTTTAATAAGAAGTAAGCTGCAATCATATCGATAATGGCAATTGGCAGTACAACATAAAATACACTGCGCCAAGGGAACTGGTCTACGAGCCAGCCCGATAGACTTGGACCAATTGCCGGAGCAAATGCAATAACAAGGCCAAATAGCCCCATCGCTGTACCTCTTCTATGGACAGGGAAGGTCAGAAACAAGATTGTTTGCATTAGTGGCATCATAATACCTGCACCTGAAGCTTGTAAAATCCGTCCGACCAATAACAATGTAAAGTTCGGTGAAACTGCTGCAATAAAGGTTCCGATAGTGAACAATCCCATTGCAGTCATAAATAGCTTTCGTGTAGTGAATTTATCAATTAAAAAAGCCGTAATTGGAATCATAATACCATTTACGAGCATAAAAACAGACTGCAGCCATTGTGCTGTACTCTCACTTAAATTGAGATCTTTCATAATAGGTGGGAGTGCAGTCCCAAGCAACGTCTGGTTTAAAATAGTAACGAAAGCACCTGATAGTAATACCGCAAAAAGCGGAATATATTTTCTTAGTTCAAATGATTTTTCGTTCTCCATTATATACCAACTTCCTTACAAATAAAATTACATCTAAGCGACAATATTTGATAATATCATATATAAAATGAAAAATCAACTTATTTATACGCAAAAATGTGTAAATAAACTCCTTAAATGTTCCATATGTTCTTTCCCGAATGAATAAACGATAGCTTTCGTACATCACCATAAAACGACGCCAAGAGTGGCCTTGACGCCGTTTCAGGTTCTATTTTTGTTCACGATACACAGGACTTTCTTCTTGATCGGGGGAATGGCCCTTTTTGATAAAAAAGCTGAGCACAATACCGACAAGGGAAAGTACTGTAATAACCATAAAGGCTACATTAACACCGTGAATCATTGGATAGGCTATATCAGGATTGATTTCCGCAGATATTTCCGTTGTCGTCATTACAGTAATGACGATAGCCGTTCCAATGGACGCTGAAACCTGACGCATGGTGTTCGTCATTGCTGTCCCATGCGGAATCAACTCTCTTGGAAGCTGATTTAAACCGGCTGTTGTTACAGGCATCATAACCATAGACAAGCCAAACATTCGAATCGCGTACAAAATCGTAATCATGAGCATGGATGTAGATGGCCCCAGATTGGAAAAGAAGAATGTAGAAACGGTAATAATCGTAAGTCCAATAACCGAGAGCCATTTTGCCCCGAAATGATCAAATATGCGACCAGTAATCGGAGACATCATCCCATTCACAAGTGCGCCGGGAAGAAGCGCAATCCCTGCTTCCATCGCTGTAAAACTACGCCCGTTTTGCATATAGAGCGGGACCAGAGTTTCTGTACCAATCAGTCCCATAAACGCAATCATCGGAATAATCGTTGACAATGTGAAGATAGGATTTTTAAAAACCCTGAATTCCAGCATAGGCGTCTTCATACGTAACTGTCTGAATATAAATCCTGTCAGAGCTACAACGCCGACAACGAGCGTGGTAATGGTAATCATACTTCCCCAGCCATTGTTGCCCGCACTTGTAAATCCATATAAAAATCCGCCAAAACCGAAAGATGATAAAATAATCGATATAATATCCATTTTCGGATACGTCAATTCTGTAACGTTTTTCATCACTTTTGCAGCGACCAAAATGACAATGATTGCAATAGGAAGGATGATTAAAAATACGGCACGCCAAGAAAATGTAGTAATAACCCATCCGGACAAAGCAGGTCCAATTGCCGGAGCAAAGGAAATCACAAGCCCGACGAGCCCCATCGCTACCCCGCGGTTTTGCACAGGGAAAAGTAATAAAAATACAGTCTGCATCAACGGCATGATGACGCCCGCTCCACTAGATTGAATGGTCCTGCCCAAAAGCAACATCTCAAAGTTAGGGGCAAGGGCAGAAAAAGCTGTACCGACAGCAAACACAGTCATCGCAGTAATAAATAGCTGCCTTGTCGTGAATCGTTCCATTAAAAACGCCGTAACAGGTATCATCACGCCGTTAACAAGCATAAAAACTGTTGTCAGCCATTGCCCAGTATTAGCACTCACATTCATTTCTTCCATAATCGGTGGAATTGCGGTAATCATCGTTGTCTGGTTTAAAATTGAAATAAACCCACCTATAAGAAGTACAATAATGATGGGTGTTTTATTAAATGATTGCACTTTCGAGTGGTCACCTTCTTTCATACAACAAATTACAATAGAAACTATCTTACATGATTCATTTTGTTTTGTCGACGATTGTGTTTTTTATCACAATTCCCATTCATATCTATAATTGGAAATGGTTACTAAAATATTCGATTTAAAGAAATACGAATTACGATATGTAATAGATTATAAAAATGAACTTCATAGATATACTGCCATTTGGCATTATTCTTCTTAGACTATTTTCACTGCGTCATTGTACAAAATACAGTCTTGAGAAACATAAAAAAGGTGACACCTTTCAATAAATGTACATACAAAAAGGATTTTTGCAGATGACTTCATCACAAAAATCCTTCTCTTTTTTCCTGCAATAATGAACTTACAGTGGTGCAGGTGTATTGACTTGTTCATCAAAATGTATCTTTAATAGCTGCCCTGCATGCACTAATCCAGAACCAAACCCATACATAAGCACCTGATCTCCATTGTGAACTTTTCCTTCCCGGATTCCAAGATCCAGCGCTAAAGGAATCGTTGCCGCGGAAGTATTTCCAAACTTTTCAAGACTATAAAGGGTTTTTTCAATTGGATGTCCAATTTTTTCACAAATCGGTTCAATCAATCTCAGATTCGCACTATGCGGAATAAACCAATCCACTTCGTCCATGCTGGTTTCTGCTTTTTCCAAAAGGTGACGAACACTTTTCGGTACATTTCTTACCACCCACTTGAAAACTTCTCTTCCATTTTGGACAAGATATTGCGTATCCACTAGTTCTACATCATTTACCTTATTCGCTAGGCTCGTTTGATAGACATGCTGTGCGGCACTTCCATCACTGCCCAAATGAGATCCGATAAAATCAGTGGACTCTTCTTCTTTTTCTACTAAAACGGCCCCGGCAGCATCCCCAAATAGAATACAAGTGCTTCTATCTGTGTAGTCTGTTATTTTTGACAGTGTATCTACTCCAATCACAAGCACTTTTTGATGAAGACCGGATTGAATGAAACTATGCGCAGTATGTAGCCCATAAACAAATCCTGCACATGCTGCACTCAAATCGATTGCTCCAGCCTGCGTGATGTTCAAACGATTCTGTATGATACTGGCAACGGATGGAAAAGGAAAATCTGGTGTACTTGTTGCTACCATAATCATATCGACATCTTCTACGGTTTTATTATATCTGTGCATTAAATCTTTTACAGCAGAAACGCATAAATCACTCGTGAATTCATCAGAACGTGCTATTCTTCGTTCATGAATACCTGTCCTCTGAACAATCCAATCATTTGTTGTCTCAACCATTTCTTCAAGATCATAATTAGTTAGTTTTTTCTCCGGTACATAGCTTCCAATCGCAGTAACTCTTGTTCCTATCATCAAACCCCTCCAATATAACTAGAAGTTAGTATTATTACTTGGTACTAATTGTAACATAAAAAAACATTGGTAGCTTCCTGAAATAATTGAAAGATGTTATATTTCAATGAAGTTGTAACTTTAAAGGTTGCCTGAGTCACGAAACGGAAAAGCTCCCACTTCAAATTTTATCAAAAATGAAGCAGTTAGTAATGCACAACAACTAATTTATTCTCTCCCCCACTGGCTAATCATGCTTTCTCTTCCTCGCAAAATACAAAAATACCAATTGTCCTATCAATACAACGACAAAAAAACCGCCTAAAACAATAAATGCAAACAGTCTTAATTCCGGAGTCTGTACTACTCCAGTTCCATCTACATTTCGAACGCCAATAACAATGGCTGCCACTATAAATAATAGTAACCAACTAATACTTGTCATCCACCAAATTTTCATCATATGTATCACCTGTCTAAACCATTTTTATTTGAAATGCATTTATAACGATGTAAATTTATTAAATCCAAACCTATTATTATCTGTACATTTCTTTAGAGGAAATCCACTCCAAAAATTGGGCATATGGATAATAGGTTGTTCCATTTAACTCTACTTTAGGAGCATCCGGATACTTGCTTAATAATTCTTCCAATTCTTCTTTATCGAGGTTAACGTAAAATTCCAAATCACTCTCTCTGATGAAGGTATGGTATTCTTTGTTAGCTTCCGGACGGCCAAAATTTTGCAATCCTTTTCCAATAAAATACCCCATCACTGCTAATCCAATAGCTAATACAACAAAACCAAATCCTAAACCTGATATTTCTATTTCCATTTGATCTTCCTCCTGTCTTTTTCAAGTCTTCATTGAAGTTTTCAAAATATATCTAATCGGATCTATATACAATATCCTCATGCCTACTTCGTAAAGCCTTCCATGCAATTATGCTTCTTGCACAATGTTCTCTTCTTTTTATTTATTTTTGCTTCTTTCTTTTGTCTCTTATCTCAAATAGCCCCCATTATTTATATCAAAGGTGGATCATGTATAATGTTTGGACTTATCAGATAATAAAAACATGACTGTTTCAGCAACGTCCTTTGCAGTTACAGGCGTATGAATCAATTCATTATGTAAATAGTCATCTTTTCTCCACGAAGGGATGACTTCCATCATCGATGTATCAACCATTGTGGGAGCAACAGCATTCACTCGAACGTACGGAGAAAAATTCATTGCACAACTTTTCGTTAATCCCAGAATAGCAGCCTTTGAGGTTCCATAAATAGCATCTGAACTTCCTTCCATACCTGCAACGGATGACATATTGACAATTACTCCTTGGTCTTGCTCTTGAAGTAATTTTTCTCCAAAAAACGTTGAAAAGTAGATAGCTCCCTTAATATTCACATCCAATACCTTATCTATTTCATCAACTTGATAGTCAACTATATTCTTCGCTAAATAAATACCTGCATTATTAATTAAACCGTCTAAACGCGAATATTCTTGATCAATATATTGAAAAAAAGCAGAAACGTCGGCATAGTCGCTTACGTCTAACGAATATGTATATAATTTATCCGGGATAGCTGTAATATGTTGCAACTTATCTAAAGCTTCTTTATTTCTATCACATGCGATAACAGAAGCCCCCTCTTCTAAGCATTGCAGAACTACTTCTTTACCAATCCCAGAAGCTGCACCAGTTACTATCATTGTCTTATTATGGATCATCTTTTAAATCTCCTTTAAAACATATATTTTTAGTTTCATACTTCTGTCTCTTTTAATTTACATCAATTACCCACCGTAACAAACCTCTTAATAACCAAAAAAGAATCCGAATCGGAAATATGATAACTTCAGGAATCCAAAATAAAATATCTAGAAAAAAATCTGTTTTAGTATAATCCCCTTTTGGCTTTTTGCTCTTCCTTGTTTTTGATTTCTTCTTTTCCCACCAATCATTCATAAAATAACCATTCCCTTTTATTGTTGTTACCATTATTTACGAAAAACAACGGAGAAATGTTTCAATTATTCAACAAATCAAAGAAAAAATGATATACAATGAAATAGATTTGTGAACTTATCATGTTTTCCCTTGCAATTCTAAATGAATGAAATAAAATAATTAACAAGAGAAAAAATCAAGTTAACTATGTCGGAGGGATAAGATGAGCACGTTACAACAGCTGGATTATTCCAGTCTGCAGAATCTTCATGATAAAACAAAGAAAGAATTTGATGCGATTAAGCAACAAAATCTATCATTAAATATGGCTAGAGGAAAACCAAGTGCTGAACAACTAGAATTATCATTGGGGCTGTTAGACAGCGTCAATTCTGAAAATATTGGCGATAACTATTCGATTCTAAATTATGGAATGGTAGATGGTATACCAGAAGCAAAAGCATTGTTCAAAAAACTGCTGGAAGTTGATACAGAAGAGATTCTCATCGGAGGCAATGCAAGCCTGAACATCATGCATGACCTTATTTCAAAAGCATTAATTAAAGGTGTGATCGATAGTGAAACGCCTTGGAATACAGAAGATAAAGTGAAATTTATCTGTCCTGTTCCTGGTTACGACAGACATTTTACAATCTGTGAGCAATACGATATTGAAATGATTTCTGTGGATATGTTGGAAGACGGTCCGGATATGGACAAAGTGGAAGAACTCGTTCGGAACGATGCGTCCATCAAAGGAATGTGGAGCGTCCCAAAATACAGTAACCCTGAAGGTATCACTTACAGTGACGATGTCGTAGAGCGTTTAGCAAAAATGGAAACGAAAGCCACGGATTTTAAAATATTCTGGGATAACGCTTATGCCATTCATAATCTTACAGATCAACCTCCAAGATTAAAAAATATTTTGGAAGCATGTAAGAAACATGGCAATCCAGACAGAGTGTTTATGTTTGCATCCACTTCCAAAATGACTTTCCCGGGATCCGGTGTCGCTGTAGTGGCAGCAAGCAAAGAAAATATCAACTTTATTAAACAACAATTAAGTGTACAGACAATCGGTCCTGACAAAGTAAACCAGTTGCGTCACGTCCGCTTTTTCAAGAACTATGACAATATGTTGGAACACATGAAAAAGCATGCCGAAATTATGAAGCCTAAATTCGATACGGTCATAGAAATACTTCATTCCAAACTGGACGCCCATGATATTGCAACATGGACAGAACCTGACGGGGGCTATTTTATCAGCTTGAATACAATGGATAATTGTGCTTCTGAAGTAATCAGTCTTGCCAAAGAAGCTGGCGTCACTTTAACAGGTGCCGGAGCAGCATTCCCATATGGAAAGGATCCGAGAGATAGAAATATTCGCATAGCACCTTCTTTCCCTTCGCTGGAAGAAGTGGAAAAAGCAATCGACGTGTTATGTATTTGTATTATCCTTGTAAGTACAGAGAAATTCTTATAATATGCCACAAGCCATTTGTCTGTTTAGATGACAAATGGCTTGTTATTTAACCAACCAGTATTTAATATTTGGTCATTCCTTCCCGACCATTAGATCCAAACATATTCATATTAACGATCAAACCAATAAGCCAAGAATTTAAACGCTCCCCATTCTTTATATAACTGTTGTAATTGCGATTGGGGAGGAAGTTCCCCAGCGAAATATTTATGCTTTACATGCTTTTTAAATTCGCTATCTACAGGTAAATAATCATACCGTCCTAACAACATTAAAATAATACTAAGCGCATAAGGTCCGACCCCTCTAATCTCTTTCAGTTTATGAACGACATCTTCGGTTGGCATTTCCGGATTTGCGAGCTCCTCTAAATCATACGCATCATTGCATAACTGAAATGCGAGTTCATGAATATAATCACTTCTATATCCTAATTTTACGTCTTGGTTTAAAAAAGACTTTTCCTTTTTCAAAACAGCCTCCGGTTCAGGAAACGTAAATAGTTCCGAAGCTTCCGAATATCTGTCTCCTAAAAGAGTCACAAAATTTGTTGTCATTGCCATGGTCCGGCTCCAAGTCGTATTTGTGGTAAGAATGGTCTTTACAATATCTTCAAAGATGCTCGGGGAGCGTAATAGTCTTCCTCTATTCTCTGTTACGATTTCCTGCATATCCTGGTCAGCGCTACACATTTTATAAAAAGTACTAAAGTCTTCATCTAAACGGAACATCCAGTTCACTTTGCGAATAACCTCTTCACTTTCTTTTCTCGTTAACGTTTTCTTATCCCCTATTTCTATAATCAATGTATCTTGATCTTGTTTGATATGAAGCAGAACGATTTTACCAGTCGCTAATTTTTCCACTCTGCTCAGCGTATTTTCATCCTTATTATGATAAAAAGGCGATAATAAATACCACCCATGATCTGTAGCAGTAGCATGAAAATTGAATTTTTCAGGTAATGTAATGACCTTCTTCAATATGATTTCCTCCTGACTAACGGGCTCATTTATATCAAGATATCGTCTGCCGTACAAAAAATCAAAAGCAGTATACATCATTTCAACTATTGGAGGAAACTTTAATTCCGTGTGCTCCAATATTTCGTTTATATTACAAAGAAGTGTTTTGAAAACGAAATTATTTTTTCATGCTAAGCACCTTATTAACAAAACTTTCTTTTTCATCCGTATATTTAATAATTTCCATGCCCTTCTTTGTCATAAGAGCTTGTTTCAAATGCTCATATTCCCGTCTAAGTGGAGCGTCTGCATTTAAAGCATCCCTAAAATACAGAAGATTTCTCCACTTCACTCCATTGATGTCCGTCATATGGATATAATGTGTTTTTTCAAGAAATGTACCGTCTGTAAATTTTGCTAAAATAATTTCATTTTCTCTTTCTACTTTTAATCGATAAAATCCAATTGTCTGTAACCCCTTAAACGTTTTCGCTTCTACTTGGTGGATGTTTTCTACTCCTAATAGAATATCGATCACAGGCTTAGCGCTAATATCCTGAATGGCGGTACTTCCTATATGCTGAATAGTTTCTTCATCTACATTTAAAACATTTTTGATTTGTTCTTGTATGCATACAAATTCAGCTGACCATTCTTCATCATGAGGAACTAACTTGACTTCATTTCTTTTTAATCCTAAATGCATCGGTCTCCTCCATTCCATTTATTAACTCCCTCTTCTTTAAACCATTTACGAAGTTGAATTTTAACCGATGATAATTACTTTCGAGAGCTGCATAAAGCATACTTACAACAGGGTCCATTTTAGAAGAACCTTTTAAATCTAAAATCATTCGTCTTCCCTCTCTAATATGCAATGAAAGTTCCTTTTAATTTATTTTTATTGCAGTGTAACTGGCTTTAAGACTCCCACTTCAAGAATGGAGAAGAACCGAAAAATTCTACGCGGGAGATCCAACAGCCAGTAACGGTCCGATTCGTTCAACTTACCTTCAGTGAGAATAAAAGAGCTCCCACTGAAGGAAGTTTCGCTTTATATCTCTCTATCTTTTTTATTTTCTTGAAAGTAATCAGGAATAATAATGCAACCATAATTAGCATCTACTCATGTGCTTCTCCTCTATTATCCATGGTTTTCATCAAAATAATCACTCCTTGATATTCATGATATTCATCGTATGCAAGAGGTATTTTCCCAACTTACCTATCGCTTTACAATCTTTTAGAAAGAAGGATTTCATCACGAATCGGAATCCCGCCATTTCCTACTTGCGGGATTTCCGGCTTCCATTCTCTAGCTTTTTCAATAGCTCCTTGAAACAAAGCTGCTAACCCATATCCTCGCTTCTGATAAAAACCTAATGCATGCACATTATCATTTGTCGTTATCAGTTTCACATTTTGACAGTGTTTCTCTTTTGCAGCACCTTCTACTTTTTGAACTAAGGCTGTCCCAATACCTTTGCCTTCCTCTAAACTATCTAAAGAAATAATTTCACACTCATTATCAGAAATAATAAATGTAATATAGCCAATGATTGCTCTGTCCGTAATTTAACATGGCAAATCCTTCTAATTTCGTACAATCAAAAATGCCACTGGAAATAACCATTTTCGGACTTCCCCATTGTTTATTAAAAAAGTCATAAATCTTGTCTTCTGATAATTGTTCAGACGATATCATTTGCATCATATTTCTCCTTTAACACTATCAATTCCTAACAGATTCATTTAGTTTCTTTTTCACAAATTTCTAATTTTCTAACATTATATCAAAATCTTCCACAAACACAGCATTTCCCCTAACTTGGACATCATAGGACGCATTACTTCTAGAAATTCGGACGCCTACCCTGCCATCTTTTCCAATTTCCTTCCCTTGTTCTACCACTAGTTTCATAACATCTTTCTTGTCTTTCCTTATGTACTCAGCATAGTAAGCACCCATTACTCCTGAAGCTGTTCCTGTTACGGCATCCTCCAAAGTCCCTGAATATGGAGAGGAAAAATGTCGGGCATGCATATCAGCTTCTGCATTATACGTTTCGATACAAAATGGATGAACAGATGATGTAGGCATTTCCTTTAAAATTGCAGGGAAGTCCTTATTATTTGGATTCATTCTATGAAAAGCTTCTAAATTGTTAATAGGAATTAACAACGTCCACGTACCTGTGCTTCCATATAAAATAGGTAAGTTATCATGTATATCCTCTTCCTCTATCCCCATCGAGTGAGCTAAATGCTTTTTAGAACCATGGAATGCTTCAAATTTCGGTGCTGCCTGATTCATTGTTATCGTGATTTCGTTTTCAGCAGTGGAATGTAGCTTTACAGGTAAAATCCCTGCTCTTGTTTCAATCGTTAATGCTGTTTTTTCACCTAATAAACCCTTTGTTTTTAACGCATACACTGTTGCCATGGTTGCGTGTCCACATAAATTCATTTCATGCCCAGGTGTGAAAAAACGGATGCCAACATCCGCTACTTCTGATCTAACCGGAAATGCTGTTTCATTAAATCCTACCTGGGAAGCCGTTTCCTGCATTTGCTCCTCTGTCAGTTCATCTCCATTTAGAACTACTCCGGCCGGGTTTCCTTTGCCAGGCTCTTTACTAAATGCATCATAGTGATATACTTTTACGGATGTCATGATATTCCTCCTCAAAGCCTGCTAAAGGTCTTGATAAAACAATATATTCATCAATCACTTTTGCAGGCTATTTCATTCATACTATCTTATTCTGGTGAATTGGCTCTATCTTGCTTAATTTTACACCATATTTTCCGAAACGCAGGATGATAAATGCTGGAATCAAAAGAATCAAAGTCCCAATGATTAATGCCATTTTACCAGTAAATAATTCAGGGATAGCGCCTGCCAAAAAAGTACCAGCCATTGTTATCAGCCCTCCTATAACATAGGTGGAGCTTCTAACTCTTGTTAAAAATTCATCTGGCGTAATCCCCTGATGGACAGCGCCTTGGACAATAAAAGCCATGGAAAGCGTGCAATCAAAAATGGCCATTCCTAAACACATCATGATAAACGCATTTGCAACGGTCATCATTAATATACCTATTCCAGAAATAATCATTAAAATACAAATCAGTGTAACCCAATTTTTATTTTTACATTTATTTATCAATAAGATACCTGCAATATTACCCACACCTGCACTTGATAATAAGATCCCAATTCGTTCCTCTGATAGTTCCATGGTTATTTGTGCATAAAATATAGTAGTTAATGTAATATATACTGTTGTAAATCCTAATATACACATTGCTAATGTGCTAATCAATTGTTGTGGATTAGCTATCAAAATCTGCAAACCTTCTAATGTTCTTTCTAAAAAAGTATGGAATTTACTTTTCTTTGAAACTTCCCTTTCTGCTTTCTTAAAATCTGCCTTATTGCGAATCATAGCAACCAACATAGTAGATAAAAGAGATAAAGTTGCACATATAATCAATGTTAAAACTGAACCTGTTTTTGCTAATAATATTCCACCCAATGCAGGACCAATTACAATTGCAATGGCATCAGCAGCTTCGATATTTGTATGTGCTTTTAACAAGTTCTCCCTGCCGGCAATCCCAGGAATCATTGAAGTAAACGCCGTTCGGCTAATTAATGCAAGTAATCCCATGACAAATAACAAAAAAGCAATAATAACGGCATTCACATTTTTTGTAGCTAAAAGGAAAGCAAGTGTAAAAATACTTAATCCGTATAAAAAATGACAAGTAGCAGCGACCCGAACCTTATGCTTATTCTCTACCCATGTTCCAATTGGTATAGCAAATAAAATCGTGCCAACTTGCTGCGACAAAGCCACCAGTGCTGTAACTAACGGTGAACTGGTTAACCCTAATACAATCAAAGGAATCACTAACTCCCTAAACCTTCCGTTTAAAATAGAAAGGAATTCTGACCCCCACATATATTTAAAATTTCTGTTAATTAGTAATGGCTTCAATGTCATTCTCTCCTTATTAGATAAGGGAGATAAACTGCTTCGATTCTAACAGTTGGTATGAAATAATTTTCCTGTCCGCATAAATTCTTACTTTATTTTTTCATCATCTCCCTGTTCAAAATTAGTCATATCATTGAACGGAGAAAATTTTAGATTGGATTCATTTTTATTTAACCCCTTATTGTCAATAAAATCATTCTATGCATATCAGATTGTATCCATTCTAAGATTTTATTTCATCAATGTATTCGGTTTCAATTTAATCATCTAGCCATCGAATGAATAGATACAAAAGTACTTCTTCCATTCTACCTATATTTAAATATGGAATCAATATACACTTCTGATTACAATCCTTATAGCATCATTATTTATATTAGCAGGCATGTATTTGAGAAAATTGTATTGGCAGGTACAATTTAAAAAAGCGGTTAAGGAACTTCATTTGTTGAGAAAAAAGCGTTAAGGAGCCTGTATACGAAGCGCGAATACTCACTATATTTTAAGAAGACCTATGCATATCAAAAGATACGCATAGGTCTTCTTGTAGTATAGAAAAATTATACTTAATAGGGGTGAATTCTCTTATTATTTTACCGACTGTACGGCTTCTTCTACAGAAGTTTGTCCACCCACTGCACGGAATCTTTTGCCGATAGTTGCATCATTTTTCAAGCTCGTATAAATCACTTTTGCAATATCTTCCCGAGGTACTTCTCCCCGCTCCACATTAGCTCCAAGATTTACTTGATTGGTACCAGGTTCATTTGTTAATAACCCCGGATGAATAATCGTATAATCTAAATCGCTATTTATCAGCCATTCATCTGCATAATGTTTTGCTACGACGTATGGTGCAAACGATTCGGGAGCAGATTGAATCGCTTCCCGGCTCGTATCGAATGAACTAATCATAACAAAACGTTTCACATTTGCTTTTTCTGCTGCTTGAATGGTTTTCACTGCGCCGTCCAAGTCAATCATCAGGGTTTTATCCTTTCCAGTTTCAGAACCAGATCCAGCTGTGAATACAACCGCATCAACGCCCTCTGCTGCTTTGGCAATCGTATCGACTTCATCTTCTAAGTTCGTAACGGCAACTTCAGCACCTAAATCTTTAAAGTAATCGGCCTGTTCTTGCTTACGAATAAACGCACGTGCCTGATCTCCGTTTTCTTGAATCAACTTGACTAGATGTTTACCTATCTGTCCATTTGCTCCAACTACTAAGATATTCAAAACACTCACCCTTTCTTTTTGACTTCTCTCTTTTTATTGTAAAGGTTTGGAGAGGAGATGTTAAATAATTGGATTGATTAACATCTTAACCATGAATCCTTTGTTTAAACCCAACAATCAATTCATCCATTTCAAACTTGGATTCTTCCTACCTATCTGGTGCTTGTAAATCAAATAGCAATTGGTCCATTACACCAGTATGTAAATAGCGAAGTATTATTAAAATGGATAAAACTATTTACAAACAAACCCGCACGTAATTACATACTAAAACGATAGGAATTATAAACTTAATATGCTAATATATAATGCATAATAAAATTTAATAAAATAAAAGGAAGTGTGGAGAATGTCTTTATCAAATAAAATCTTTCTTGCTTTGGGAGTGGGAGTGCTATTTGGAGGTTTGCTGAACTGGCTTGCTCCGGCCTGGGTAGATCCGCTCGATCAGTATTTATTGCAGCCTGCCGGTGACATATTTTTACGAGCAATTCAATTGATTGTTGTCCCCCTCGTTTTTGCAGCTTTGATTATGGGCATCACGCAGTTAAGAGGAACTGGATATATTGCTCGATATACAACGAAGTTAATGAGTCTCTACATCGTGACTTCTGCTGTTGCTATCGCTTTAGGCATTGTTGTCGCACTCATCATTCGACCTGGTAATAATGCAGAAGCAATTGCTACAGGCGAAGCATCAAGTGATGAAGGATACTCTTTCATTGAATGGCTTGTGGGTATTTTCCCTTCCAACCCATTTGAAGCATTAGCAACAGGAAACCTTTTACAGGTTATCGTCATTGCTGCCCTTGTAGGTTCAGCGATTAATCTGCTGAAAGAAGAACAAACACGTCCCTTTTTGAATGTTGTGGAGAGTATGTACGAGATTGTGCAGAAAATACTGCAGCTTGTATTAAAAATTGCTCCATATGGGGTTTTTGCCTTAATTACCTCCGTGGTAGCAACACAGGGGTTTGGTATTATCGGCAATCTGGCTGTCTATATGCTCGGTTTGATTGTAGCAATTATTCTTATGGTCGGTATATATGTTTTGATTTTATTTTTCGCTGGCATAAAACCAAAAAGCTTTTTCCAAGGATTCGGATCCGCTTTTACGCTAGCATTTGGTACAGCCAGTTCCAATGCAGCTTTGCCCCTTGCCTTAAATGGAGCCAAGAGAATCGGTTTGCAAAGTGATTTATCCGGATTTGCCATTCCATTCGGAACAGCTCTAAAAAGGGACGGTGCGGGTATTTTACAAGGATTTAATGCCATCTTTGTTGCACAATTATTTGGCGTCGATCTAACAGCAGGACTTGTAATCGCTGTTTTTTTGAGTGCTTTGCTTGTCTCATTTAGTACTGCAGGAGTACCGGGGGCTGGGATTATTATGATGACCACCGTGCTATCAGCAGCAAATCTTCCTTTAGAAGGAATTGCAATTGTTGCGGGGATTGACCGGGTAACAGAAGGATTCCGCACCCTTTTGAATGTTTTTGGAAATACTGCGAATGCTAGTCTGTTGCAGCAGTGGGAAAATCGTCAGGGCAGTGAATTGCAGGATGAGTGAGAAATAATCGGTCTTTTTGATAATTTTAATAAAATAAGAGTCAAGTAACCCTTTATTGGGAAATATGGTAGATTTATTTGACTCTTACAGCATGTTAAACGGAAACATCAATTTTAGTTGCAGCAATCTTCATCTGCTCTATCAGTCGCTGGCGTAATTTCTCCTCAATGGAAGCATTGCAGCTTTTTAGATAACGAATCATAAAAAACCCATCCGATGCATCTATGCTCAAAATTAATTCATGTTTTAATCCAGTATGATCTTGCATTTTTATTTCAATGATAGAGTAGTATTTCTCCTGTGCCAGAATCTCACTATATTCTAGAGGGTTTCCTTCAATGAAGTCTTTTGTATGCTCTGCAATCGATTCAGCAGCCATCTCTTCAAAGTAATCGAAGGTAAGCTTTTCCGTTGTACGATATTGATAACGTTCTGTTTCGAGATAGTATCCGATAAACTCACTATCACTGTATGTAAGATAAGTGGCTGGCTTAAAATGCTCAAGTTGAATAACATCTATAAACCGCTTCATATTCTCAAAATATTTAGCACCTGAAGGCACAACCGCCTTTTCATCTGGCAATATTCTTCCTTCAGTATCTAAAAAAAGCTCACTATATCTTGCATATCTCATCATCCAAATCGTTTTACCTTCCACCTTAAGCTCTACATAGTAGCTTGATATATTGTTCGGGTTTGTCCCATTGTCATCCTCTTCATTCACA
This sequence comes from Oceanobacillus timonensis, assembly GCF_900166635.1. Lineage (NCBI taxonomy): Bacteria > Bacillati > Bacillota > Bacilli > Caryophanales > Bacillaceae > Oceanobacillus > Oceanobacillus timonensis. The sequence goes on along the minus strand of NZ_LT800497.1, from coordinate 1,772,385 downwards.
CATGTATACATATGCTTCCGTGTATATGTAAAAGTTGCTCCCTCTTCACTCATATCTAATATCTCAAGGTTGAGAACCTCCGATGTAATATTGTAAATTTGAAAATTCATCGAAAGAGAAAAGTGATTTAAAAAGGAGATATCCCGATGGTTCGGATGAAACATTTCTGTCATTCGTTCAATATTCTTGTCCGTATACGTTGTTTCCAATTTCTGCACTATCTCTTTAATTGTTTGCTCACTTATTTTCGGTTTTCTTTTAAAAAACATTTATTATACCTCCAGTAAAACAGTTGAATTAAATACACTGAATAAACCTGAAAAAGAGGAAATCGAAAAAGTGTCCTGAAAATTTGGCATTTTCAAGTTCATCTACATTACAAGCTTAATTATTAAAGGTTATGTTAACTTATAATAGCAATTACTAACACTCGTTCTTTGCAATTTTTATTCCTAATGGTTAAATTCTTTTATTAGCTAAATGAAAACATAATCTCTTGCCCACCCTAGGGAAAAGTTGAATGAGCAGTAAAGATTGTACCGGATATATAAAAAGCTTCCTATACTAGAATGATAATGGCGTTACAAACCAATATTATTCTAACACAGTAAACAGAAATATGAATAGTTCTAGTTTTTCACATACGAAGCCGCTCTGTTTAGTTTATCGAGTATACACGAGTTAGTTAAGTATGAGGTTATATGTATTAGAGTGTATGTGTTGCATTTGTGTTGTGCTTTATATAAACCTATGTTTTTCTATAATATACCTGAAAAACACAAATCATCTTAAAATGTACGAATAGTACTGTTTGTCGGATTCAAGTAAAACCGACAAACACTGATATGACAGGGATATTTTTACTTGTCACCTAAAATTATATTGCCACTTTTTGAGGGAATATAAAAAAGAGCCCCCTGTAAATTAAATTCCTCAATAAAAAGGTATCAATACCATGTTATTCTATTATGCTCCCATTCCTATTGCTAAACTCACTAGTTGACATCAATAATGTTAACTGGTAATCTATAATTGTTAACCAGTTAACAAAAAATCAGATAAACAAAGGGGGGGAAGGTTTGTGGAAAATTCCTCAAAAGAAAAAGCCCTGAAAGCCATTGAACATTTTATTTTGTATCGCGAAAAGAAGATGGCAAAAAGGGATAATCTAACCAAGGATTTATTAGTTGATCATGGTTATACCAAAATAAATGACCTTTAACGCAGTTGCATATTATGGCTCTGATAAACGAATACCCAAATGCATCCAATAACACATTACTTTCTAAGGAGCTAAGTATTTCAAAACCTGCAATTACTAAAGCTATTAATTCCTTAATTGAAGAAGGAATGGTCCTGGCTAAAAAAAGGAGAATGATCAAAAGGCTATTTATTATACTTTAACAAATTCAGGACAGCAACTTGCAGCGATTCATGATCGAATGCATCAAATTGCTAAAAATCGTTATAGCCAATTGTTGGATCAGTTCTCTGATAATGAATTAGAGCTGATTATTAAATTTTTAGAAGCCTGGTCAAATCAATTATAAAAAGAGGAGCAATTATTATGAATAAAGAACAAGCCATTGAATTTTTAAGTAAGATGTATCAAGAAATCATCGTTGATATGAAAATAGAAAAAATTCCTAATTACTTTAGTAAACAATACGTTCAAACAACTGATGGAGTTAGCACAAATATATCTGAATTTACAAGTCATGTCCAAGCATTAAAAGGGATTGTAAAGTCCATATCTTTATCCCCCTTTTATGATGTTCTCTTTGATGATGATAAACAAACGGCAACCCTAAGATATACTGTTACTGCAAATAAAAAGAGTGGCGAAACTGGCGAAATAGAAGTAGTAGCAATATTTGAATTAGACGATGATAAAATTGTCCGTTGCAACGAGCAATCTTGCCCATTAAATCAAAAAGAGGAATTTAAAGACTTAGCAAGTGTCAACTACTAACTTTCATTTAAATACCCAATGATGTAAAAACAACATTGGGTGTTTAAATTTATATAAAAAGTAATTATAACGCTAATCTTAACGGATTGGCTTTTTATTACCCAATCGGTGAAAATATCGGCAGTAATATGCCTAAGCTTCGTTACATACTCTTGCTCTAATAAGCCGTTACGTACTGCTCCCAAACTATTCCGATAATAATTCCGGACTATCTGCGATAAATGTTCGCCTTTTACCCATCGCCTAAAATCCGCTTTGCGTTTTAGTTTAGTCGTGCGAACCGTGGCCAAAATAGTGCGCATGGTAAACGTATCTGTACGAAAAAAACCCCGCTAAAGCTGTGTCATAACAGCTTTTAACGAGGTTTTTCTGATACCGGTGGTCGGGTTCGAACCGACACTCCTTGCGGAACACGATTTTGAGTCGTGCGCGTCTGCCAATTCCGCCACACCGGCATGTTCTTGGAGGCGGTAACCGGATTTGAACCGGTGATAAAGGTTTTGCAGACCTCTGCCTTACCACTTGGCTATACCGCCATTTCTTTTGGAGCGGAAGACGGGATTCGAACCCGCGACCCCCACCTTGGCAAGGTGGTGTTCTACCACTGAACTACTTCCGCAGAATGGCTGGGCCACCAGGATTCGAACCTGGGGTACACGGGATCAAAACCCGATGCCTTACCGCTTGGCTATGGCCCAATGATTAATTTATATAACTTATGTATTAAAATAAAAAAGGGGCGACCGGTGGGGATCGAACCCACGAGTGCCGGAGCCACAATCCGGTGCGTTAACCACTTCGCCACGACCGCCATATTGGCAGGGGTAGTAGGAATCGAACCCACATCAAAGGTTTTGGAGACCTTCGTTTTACCATTAAACTATACCCCTATGAAATTTAATAAATGGTGGAGGGAGTAGGACTCGAACCTACGAACCCGATGGGAGCGGATTTACAGTCCGCCGCGTTTGGCCAACTTCGCTATCCCTCCACTTTTTTGAAAAGATGGTGGCTCGGGACGGAATCGAACCGCCGACACAAGGATTTTCAGTCCTCTGCTCTACCGACTGAGCTACCAAGCCATAAGCTGTTTTAAACCTTTAATGGCGGTCCGGACGGGACTCGAACCCGCGACCTCCTGCGTGACAGGCAGGCATTCTAACCAGCTGAACTACCGGACCATTTTGGTTGCGGGGGCAGGATTTGAACCTGCGACCTCTGGGTTATGAGCCCAACGAGCTGCCAGACTGCTCCACCCCGCGATATAAATGTATAAATCTTACATGGTGGAGGATGCAGGGCTCGAACCTGCGACCCCCTGCTTGTAAGGCAGGTGCTCTCCCAGCTGAGCTAATCCTCCGAAGTACAAATGCGTCAATAAAAATAAAATTGGTGACCCGTACGGGATTCGAACCCGTGTTACCGCCGTGAAAGGGCGGTGTCTTAACCACTTGACCAACGGGCCATTAAAAAGGTTTTAATGGCGGAGAGCGAGGGATTCGAACCCTCGAAGCCGCGATAGCGGCTTACACGATTTCCAATCGTGCTCCTTCGGCCTCTCGGACAGCTCTCCAAATGGCTCCACAGGTAGGATTCGAACCTACGACCGATCGGTTAACAGCCGATAGCTCTACCACTGAGCTACTGTGGAATAATCCATAACAATAAAGAAAGAAGTATTTCGCTTGTCCTTAAGGACTTAGTCAGAGAATACTCTAGCCTGGCAACGTCCTACTCTCGCAGGGGGAAGCCCCCAACTACCATCGGCGCTGAAGAACTTAACTTCTGTGTTCGGCATGAGAACAGGTGTGACCTCTTCGCTATCGCCGCCAGACAAGGATTTAAAAAATCAGCAACAATCAATATTATAATCGTTTTTGAGAAAAAATCAAGTACTAATTTTAAAAAATATGTATGATTTTATACCTCAAAAACTAAATAAGAGTAACGTGACAAACAAAAACTTAGATAAGTCCTCAATCGATTAGTATCCGTCAGCTGCACGTGTCGCCACGCTTCCACCTCGGACCTATCAACCTCATCGTCTTTGAGGGATTTTACTCACTTGAAGTGATGGGAAGTTTCATCTTGAGGGGGGCTTCATGCTTAGATGCTTTCAGCACTTATCCTTACCACACGTAGCTACCCAGCTATGCTCCTGGCGGAACAACTGGTACACCAGCGGTGTGTCCATCCCGGTCCTCTCGTACTAAGGACAGCTCCTCTCAAACTTCCGACGCCCACGACGGATAGGGACCGAACTGTCTCACGACGTTCTGAACCCAGCTCGCGTACCGCTTTAATGGGCGAACAGCCCAACCCTTGGGACCGACTACAGCCCCAGGATGCGATGAGCCGACATCGAGGTGCCAAACCTCCCCGTCGATGTGAACTCTTGGGGGAGATAAGCCTGTTATCCCCGGGGTAGCTTTTATCCGTTGAGCGATGGCCCTTCCATGCGGAACCACCGGATCACTAAGCCCGACTTTCGTCCCTGCTCGACTTGTAGGTCTCGCAGTCAAGCTCCCTTCTGCCTTTACACTCTTCGAATGATTTCCAACCATTCTGAGGGAACCTTTGGGCGCCTCCGTTACCTTTTAGGAGGCGACCGCCCCAGTCAAACTGCCCGCCTGACACTGTCTCCGAACCGGATCACGGTCCTGGGTTAGAATGGTCATACAGTTAGGGTGGTATCCCACGGATGCCTCCACGTAAGCTAGCGCTCACGTTTCAAAGGCTCCCACCTATCCTGTACAAACTGCACAAACATTCCATATCAGGCTACAGTAAAGCTCCACGGGGTCTTTCCGTCCTGTCGCGGGTAATGCGCATCTTCACGCATAGTATAATTTCACCGGGTCTCTCGTTGAGACAGTGCCCAAGTCGTTGCACCTTTCGTGCGGGTCGGAACTTACCCGACAAGGAATTTCGCTACCTTAGGACCGTTATAGTTACGGCCGCCGTTTACTGGGGCTTCGATTCAGAGCTTCGCCCGAAAGCTAACTCTTCCTCTTAACCTTCCAGCACCGGGCAGGTGTCAGCCCCTATACTTCGCCTTTCGGCTTCGCAGAGACCTGTGTTTTTGCTAAACAGTCGCTTGGGCCTATTCACTGCGGCTCAGACTCAGCCTGAGCACCCCTTCTCCCGAAGTTACGGGGTCATTTTGCCGAGTTCCTTAACGAGAGTTCTCCCGCTCACCTTAGGATTCTCTCCTCGCCTACCTGTGTCGGTTTGCGGTACGGGCACCTATGATCTAACTAGAGGCTTTTCTTGGCAGTGTGAAATCCGGAACTTCGGTACTTCATTTCCCTCCCCGTCACAGCTCAGAAATATGTCAGACGGATTTGCCTATCTGACTTCCTCGCATGCTTGGACGCACATCCATCGGTGCGCACTCCTTATCCTCCTGCGTCCCCCCATTGCTCGAACAATCATGAGGTGGTACAGGAATATCAACCTGTTATCCATCGCCTACGCCTGTCGGCCTCGGCTTAGGTCCCGACTAACCCTGAGAGGACGAGCCTTCCTCAGGAAACCTTAGGCTTTCGGTGAAAGAGATTCTCACTCTTTTTTCGCTACTCATACCGGCATTCTCACTTCAAAGCGCTCCACCAGTCCTCACGGTCTGACTTCTCTGCCCTTTGAACGCTCTCCTACCATTGTTCGTAAGAACAATCCGCAGCTTCGGTGATACGTTTAGCCCCGGTACATTTTCGGCGCAGCGTCACTCGACCAGTGAGCTATTACGCACTCTTTCAATGATGGCTGCTTCTAAGCCAACATCCTGGTTGTCTGTGCAACGCCACATCCTTTTCCACTTAACGTATACTTAGGGACCTTAGCTGGCGGTCTGGGCTGTTTCCCTTTCGACTATGAACCTTATCACCCATAGTCTGACTCCCAAGCGGAAGTAACTGGCATTCGGAGTTTGACTGAATTCGGTAACCCGGTAGGGGCCCCTAGTCCAATCAGTGCTCTACCTCCAGTACTCTATTGCTTGAGGCTAGCCCTAAAGCTATTTCGGAGAGAACCAGCTATCTCTGTGTTCGATTGGAATTTCACCGCTACCCACACCTCATCCCCGCATTTTTCAACATACGTGGGTTCGGGCCTCCAGTCAGTGTTACCTGACCTTCACCCTGGACATGGGTAGATCACACAGTTTCGGGTCTACGACCGTATACTCACTCGCCCTATTCAGACTCGCTTTCGCTGCGGCTCCGTGTCTTCCACTTAACCTTGCATACGATCGTAACTCGCCGGTCCATTCTACAAAAGGTACGCCGTCACCCATAAACGGGCTTCGACTACTTGTAGGCACACGGTTTCAGGTTCTATTTCACTCCCCTCCCGGGGTGCTTTTCACCTTTCCCTCACGGTACTGGTTCACTATCGGTCACTAGGGAGTATTTAGCCTTGGGAGATGGTCCTCCCGGATTCCGACGGAATTCCACGTGTTCCGCCGTACTCAGGATACACTCCGGAGGAAACGCTTTTTCGATTACAGGGCTGTTACCTTCTTTGGCTGACCTTTCCAGGTCGATTCATCTAAAGCATTTCTTTGTAACTCCAATGGAATGTCCTACAACCCCAAGAAGCAAGCTCCTTGGTTTGGGCTCTTTCCGTTTCGCTCGCCGCTACTCAGGAAATCGATGTTTCTTTCTATTCCTCCAGGTACTGAGATGTTTCAGTTCCCCGGGTATGCCTCACCTACCCTATGTATTCAGATAGATGTCCTGTTCCATTACGAACAGTGGGTTCCCCCATTCGGAAATCCTCGGATAATAACATTTACTTACAACTCCCCGAGGCATATCGGTGTTAGTCCCGTCCTTCATCGGCTCCTAGTGCCAAGGCATCCACCGTGCGCCCTTATTCACTTAACTAAAGTTTTTGAATAAGATGGCTGATTACGGAAAGTAATCATTTGTGTTGCTATATCCATAGCTTTTTGCCTTATTTCTAAAGTTTGATGTCGTTGTTACTCTTATTTAGTTTTCAAGGTACAAACGAGAGAATTGCTCTCTCAAAACTGAACCAAACAACCAAGTACGAATTCCGTAATATATCCTTAGAAAGGAGGTGATCCAGCCGCACCTTCCGATACGGCTACCTTGTTACGACTTCACCCCAATCATTCGTCCCACCTTCGGCGGCTGGCTCCTAAAAAGGTTACCCCACCGACTTCGGGTGTTACGAACTCTCGTGGTGTGACGGGCGGTGTGTACAAGACCCGGGAACGTATTCACCGCGGCATGCTGATCCGCGATTACTAGCGATTCCGGCTTCATGCAGGCGAGTTGCAGCCTGCAATCCGAACTGAGAACGGTTTTCTGGGATTTGCTAAAACGTCACCGCTTCGCTTCCCTTTGTTCCGTCCATTGTAGCACGTGTGTAGCCCAGGTCATAAGGGGCATGATGATTTGACGTCATCCCCACCTTCCTCCGGTTTGTCACCGGCAGTCACCTTAGAGTGCCCAACTAAATGCTGGCAACTAAGATTAAGGGTTGCGCTCGTTGCGGGACTTAACCCAACATCTCACGACACGAGCTGACGACAACCATGCACCACCTGTCACTTTGTCCCCGAAGGGAAAACTCTATCTCTAGAGCGGTCAAAGGATGTCAAGACCTGGTAAGGTTCTTCGCGTTGCTTCGAATTAAACCACATGCTCCACCGCTTGTGCGGGTCCCCGTCAATTCTTTTGAGTTTCAGCCTTGCGGCCGTACTCCCCAGGCGGAGTGCTTAATGCGTTAACTTCAGCACTAAGGGGCGGAAACCCCCTAACACCTAGCACTCATCGTTTACGGCGTGGACTACCAGGGTATCTAATCCTGTTCGCTCCCCACGCTTTCGCTCCTCAGCGTCAGTTACAGACCAGAGAGTCGCCTTCGCCACTGGTGTTCCTCCACATCTCTACGCATTTCACCGCTACACGTGGAATTCCACTCTCCTCTTCTGCACTCAAGTCCTCCAGTTTCCAATGCACGTTTGCAGTTGAGCTGCAAGATTTCACATCAGACTTAAAAAACCGCCTGCGAGCGCTTTACGCCCAATAATTCCGGACAACGCTTGCCACCTACGTATTACCGCGGCTGCTGGCACGTAGTTAGCCGTGGCTTTCTGGTCGGGTACCGTCAAGGTACGATCAGTTACTATCGTACTTGTTCTTCCCCGACAACAGAGTTTTACGATCCGAAAACCTTCATCACTCACGCGGCGTTGCTCCGTCAGACTTTCGTCCATTGCGGAAGATTCCCTACTGCTGCCTCCCGTAGGAGTCTGGGCCGTGTCTCAGTCCCAGTGTGGCCGATCACCCTCTCAGGTCGGCTACGCATCGTCGCCTTGGTAAGCCATTACCTTACCAACTAGCTAATGCGCCGCAGGCCCATCTGTAAGTGACAGCAAAAGCCGTCTTTTAACTCCTCATCAGGTGATGGGAAGTGTTATCCGGTATTAGCTCGCGTTTCCGCGAGTTATCCCAGTCTTACAGGCAGGTTGCCTACGTGTTACTCACCCGTCCGCCGCTCGTTCCACGAACTTCCCTCCGAAGAGTTCCGTTCGCTTCCCGCGCTCGACTTGCATGTATTAGGCACGCCGCCAGCGTTCGTCCTGAGCCAAGATCAAACTCTCCATAAAAGTGTTTGAAACGTTAGCTTTCAGAAGTCAACTTCTGACTTATTTTTTAAGAAAAACGAGGTTGTCTTTCTTCTTTCGTACTGGTTGTTTTGTTCAGTTTTCAAAGAGCAATTTGTATGTCTTCGCCTTAATCAGCGACTTTATTAATGTAACATAAAAGCAAGTTTGTTGTCAATAACTTTTTTTATTTTATGTTAGCTGAGCGGTTGCTCAAATCAGCAACGAAACTAACTTTACCATCCTGAAAATAGAAAGTCAACGGTTATTTTAAAATTTATCCCAAACGAATTTACAAATAATGACACTCTGCGCTAAAACAGCAAGCTAACTAAACTGCTTATAAATAGCGAAAACCTTGTCATATCAATAATAGTTATACTTTCACATCATATATTTCAACAGAAAGAAGTGGTTGTTAAAAGTTACTGTTTTTATCTTCGCGTACTGCCCGCCTATTTAATCACCCTATTTGTTTACACTTAAACCCCTGTCCTGATTTGGAGCAACTTATACATTTCATCTATTATTCTGTGCAGCTTCAGCAACATCATCGTTAAATACTTCGTTTCTTTTAGATGGCTTCTCAATAATATATAAATGAACAATAAGATACTGAATGGTGTTATATAACCGCCATAACAGGGCATGGCGGGAAGGAGGTAATAGTAAAGTCTCCTGAAAAACGCTTCACTTCCTACAATTGCTATGTCCAGTCACCTCAACAAAGAGGACCTATCAACAGACGTTAACCTCGACAATGACGCACGGAAACCTGCAGCAAAAGAAATTCGTTTTTCTATCAAGGTCTCTTCACCGGGGTGGTTATAAAGACTGTCATTATTCATTATCCCTTCAAAAAGATCTTGTAACTTTTAATCATCCTCTTTTATTTACCACTTTCATATCCCCTCACCGTTCTAAAATAACCCTATTACAGTTAAACGAAAAATCCGCAGCTGGTACGATAACCCATAAAACGCAAACCTGAAATAACTTACCTCATCCTCACTCAGTTAAGGACGCTGTCTTATATCTCCTCTATTTCCTTCACCTTATACATTCGTTGAAACACAGCCGGGTTTTTAGTAGCGACGAGCTTCATATCAATAATATCTTTTTCCTCTAAATAAGATATTATTGCATTTAAATCCAACGTGTAGTGTTCAATTTCCGGTAGAGCTTTTATAGATGCATATGACCAATAATCATCTTGTTTGCTCAATACATTTAAGAGATGTGCGGAAGCAGATTCAGCTTTATTTAACATGACAAAGTCCATTGCAATCAGCATTAATTCAATTCTTTTTTCTAAATTCTCAGTGCTGTCCATAAATTTTTCATATAATTTGTAGACTTCCAAGTCAATATTCTTCACCTGGTTCCAGACCGTTACTTCCGGATAATACCCTTGGTCAATGACTGATAATCTCGCTAAGTAATGGAGTGAATTTAAAATCTTGCTGTATGAATCCATTATCTCTTTAGATTCATATAATGCTTTTCCTTCACTAAAGTTTTTCAGCAATTTTCCGAAGTCAATCATCTTTCTAAGTGTACGTTTATCCTCTGGAAAAGATTGAAGTTCATTTTTTAATTCTTTTACAAATTCATTCCGGTCATATACTTTCTTTCCATAAATAACCCATTCTGCTGCACGCCGATAACCGCTTGTATCAATCCAATCCATCAAAAGCGATTTCGTAACCATATGCATCGCTACAGTCTGGCCGTTTACTTCATAATGTTTTACGTACCAGTCTTCTTCCTGATTTTCGACAATAATCAATAAAATACTATCGAATTCATCAGTAATTGGATGATCAAATTGCGACCTCTCCACAACAAGTATTCCTAACGTATTTGGATTACCTGCGTGCTCCTGGTAAATCATTCTTTGAAAATTCTCCATTTAGCAGTTGCCTCCCTGTTTTCTCTCTCAATACACATGATTCGATATATACTTTAAAAACCCTTTTTTCACTCTAAAAAAATATACAATTTTAGAAAATAAGCTCTTTAGGCATAATTAAAATTATATTATAAATGCATCGCGTTATTCTTGCATCTTTCAAGACGAATAGGATTTCTTTATGATTCATTCTTCTTATATTCTATGATATACTGACTTTATCATTTAAGGGAGGATTTTTAATGGCGAAACAAATCACTTATTCCAGTAAAATAAATAAAATACGAACCTTTGCCTTAATCCTTGTTTTTGCCGGTATTTTAATCATGTATGTCGGTTTGATGGTCCGCAATATTAGTTGGTTAATGCTTATTCTGTTTATGTTAGGCATATTGATGATTATACTCAGTTGTGCTGTATACATATGGATTGGTACTTTATCATTACGGGCGGTCCCTGTCATATGTCCGAATTGTGAAAAGCCTACAAAAATGCTGGGACGTGTAGATGCCTGTATGCACTGCAAGGAACCGCTGACATTGGATAAGAACTTAGAAGGTAAAGACTTTGATGAACGGTATAATCAGCGTAAATTCCGTGAAGAAAATAAATAGAAAAAAGCACAATGCTTGGATGAGTCGATAATAACCCAAGCATTGTGCTTTTTTGATAACATAAAAATCAAACCTGCTCACTAGCTATACTTTACTGTTCCTTTGCTGCCATTTGCTCTTTGCAGGCATTACAAGTACCGTAAACTTCCAGGCGATGATGACTAACGTCAAAACCCGTCACCTGTTCCGCCAGCGATTCTACTTCTTCTAACGATGGATAGTGAAAATCAACAATCTTTCCACACTGATTACAGATGATATGATAATGATCTGATGTATTGCAGTCAAATCTGCTCGAAGAATCTCCATAAGTTAGTTCTCTTACCAGTCCAATATCTTTTAATACACGTAAATTATTATAAACCGTCGCAACACTCATATTTGGAAATTTCCCTTCAAGTGCTTTATATATATCATCCGCAGTCGGGTGAATCATTGAATTAAGCAAATACTCCAGTACGGCGTGTCGTTGTGGTGTAATCCGGACGCCTGACTTTTTCAATGTATCAATCGCTTGCCGTAATTTATCTTCAGTCTCAGACACCCTAAACACCTCTCTTCCAATTAATAAAATTATTAGATTATAATTCTTATAATTAGTTTATCGCCCTGTGTGCATTATGTCAATCAATTCAAACAAAGTATCTGTCGTTAAAAAGAGGTCCTATTTGCTACATTCTTTTTGTTCGGCTTTTTGAACTACACATGAATATGAAGAGGTTTCTCTTCTCCACCCAGCTGCTTGTTTACATATCTGGCTGCAACAAATAAATAATCGGATAACCGGTTCAGATAACTGAATACAAGTTTATTTTCTACTTCATCTTCCAACCCAACCGTTAATCGTTCTGCCCGTCTTGCTATGGTACGAGCCTGGTGCAATGCACTTGCTGCTTTGTGTCCGGAGGGCAGAATAAAATTCTTTAATGGTTCAAGTGACTTATCCCATTCATCAATTTGCGCTTCCATCGCATCAATATGATTTTGTTTCAGTTTCCAATAAACTTCCTTATCTTTTGGCGTGGATAATTCTGCTCCGACATGGAAAAGAATTGTTTGTACCTGATGCAGCTGATCGAGAAAGGCAGGTTTTCCTTCCCAATCCGTTTCTTCAATATAACTTGCAGCTAAACCGATACTCGCATTTACTTCATCACATGTTCCATACGCTTCCACCCGTAGATGGTTTTTAGGTACACGCTGTCCGTAGACCAGTGATGTTTGTCCTTTATCTCCAGATCTAGTGTAAATTCGCACTTTACCGCCCTCCACTCTTTCTAATCTCAGTCGTCTTTATTTTCTTTTAAATAATTCAAAGCATCCGTAACATGGTCTTTCACCCGAACTTTTCGATATTCTTTTATCAGCTTTCCTTCTTTATCTAAAATAAAAGTGGAACGCTCAATACCATAATATTCATTACCAAAATTCTTCTTCAGCTTCCATACACCAAATTGTTCGGCTACTTGATGGTCTTCATCCGAAAGTAATGTAAAAGGCAATTCATGCTTATCAATAAATTTTTGATGACGGGCAACTGGGTCAGGGCTGATACCGACAATAACTGCATCCAGATCCCCGAAACTTTCATGGTGATCCCTGAAATCACATGCCTCTGTTGTGCACCCAGGTGTCATATCTTTCGGATAAAAATATAAAACAACATACTTTCCTTGAAAATCAGATAGACTGACTTGTTCTCCGTCTTGGTTCGGTAACGTAAAATCATTTACCTTTGTTCCTAATTCCACCTGCATCGAATCCCTCCATATAATTCATCTATTCTCTACGTTAAATATAGCATATTACAGAATGAGATTCATTTATCGTTGTCTCTACTGTTGATTTGTACTACCCTTAGCACAAAGGCAGCAGGCAGTATGTACCCAATCAATGCCTCTGAAAGTGCAATAATACGTCCAATGCCGACTGGTGATAAATCTCCATAGCCAAGGGTCAGTAAAGTAACACCGCTAAAATAAATGGAATGGACGATGGACCCCCATATGGACACTTCTCTAAGTTCCCCATGCTCTACAATAACAATCCCTTGAAAGGATAGAATAAAATAAATCAATCCATAACCAATCATGATTATAAAATACACAATCAGCATAGCAATAAAGATTTCCAGAGAAAAATGACCCTCCCTCATCTGAAAACGGGAATGAGTTGATTTATATTGTATAAAGTCATAGAAACTTCTTCCGATTAAAATAATAATCAGGATAAAAAATATCCAAGGGATACCCATTCTTTCTGCCCCTCTCCCCATTGCCTTCTTTCTGAAGCACTTCTGGAAAAACCTTCTTTGAAACACACATATTTTGTACTCTTCTTATCTATATGCAGAAATCATAACAGTTTGTACAAGTTTTCCTTGCAATTTTTTGTTATATTAGTAACTGGGTAAAATTAGACAGCGAGAATAAATGTAGATTTTACCTTTTGGAGAATATACCAAAGATACCAGTGTTTTGGAAAAGGCCAGTAGTCGCAAAAGCTTTTCAGTGGGGCAAGTTTGCGCAGTCCCAATCCCGAATCAAAGTCCGGAACATTTTTGGTTATGTTTGGAATTCTCACGTTGAATGGAACCTGTAAATGTGTGCCAACATTTTTTGCAGGTTGGGAAGAATGAGGAGGAAACAAAATAATGAAGTTTACAAATTCAGAAAAGCTGTATCAGGAAGCTTTACAAGATATTGTCGGCGGGGTGAATTCTCCTTCCCGCTCTTATAAAGCGGTTGGCGGAGGAACGCCAGTCTATATGAAAAGAGGTCAAGGAGCCTATTTTTGGGATGTGGATGATAATAAATATATTGATTATTTAGGTGCATATGGCCCCATCATAACCGGACATGCGCATCCGCATATTGCTAAAGCAATTGCAGAAGCAGCAACTACCGGCGTTCTGTACGGAACACCGACAGAATTGGAAAATATCTTTGCGAAAATGTTAAAAGAAGCGATGCCTTCGTTGGAAAAAGTCCGTTTTAATAATTCCGGTACAGAAGCTGTCATGACAACGGTACGTGTTGCACGCGCCTATACTAATCGTACAAAAGTTATCAAGTTTGCCGGTTGCTATCATGGGCACTTCGATGCTGTGCTGGTCGAAGCTGGATCCGGCCCTTCTACACTTGGTACACCTGACTCCGCCGGGGTTCCTGCTTCCAGTGCTGCAGAGGTCATTACCGTGCCATTTAATGATTTAGACGCTTTTAAAGAAGCATTAGAGCGCTGGGAAGGCGAAATTGCAGCGGTACTTGTCGAACCGGTTGTAGGAAACTTTGGAATTGTAGAACCGTTCGAAGGGTTTTTACAGGAAGTGAATGAGCTGACTCACCGTGCCGGTGCACTTGTCATTTACGATGAGGTGATCACTGCCTTCCGCTTTACCTATGGAAGTGTACAGCAGCTCTATAACATCGAGCCTGACTTAACAGCTATGGGAAAAATTATTGGCGGCGGTCTCCCAATCGGCGCTTATGGCGGACGCAAAGACATTATGGAACAGGTTGCACCGCTTGGACCGGCATATCAGGCTGGTACCATGTCCGGAAATCCCGCTTCGATGGCAGCAGGAATTGCTTGCTTGGAAGTATTAAAAGAAGACGGGGTTTATGAAGAATTAGAACGTCTTGGACAGCGTCTGGAAGAAGGTATTTTGGAAAAAGCAAACGAAAATAATATCCGGATTACCGTCAACCGTCTCCGCGGAGCTCTAACTGTCTATTTCGGCGTGGATAAAGTAACAAACTACAGCGAAGCAGATGCTTCGGACGGAGAAGCTTTTGCAACGTTCTTCCAGCTCATGCTGAGAGAAGGTATTAACTTAGCTCCTTCTAAATATGAAGCTTGGTTCTTAACAACAGAACACACCGAGTCTGATATCGAGCATACGATTGATGCGATTGGCCGTGTATTTGAAAAAATGGCGGAAAATCAATAATATCACTTCCTAATATAAAAAAGGCTTTTCCCGGCGATGATTTATCACCGGAAAAAGCCTTTTTTTGTGCTGCTTTATTCATCTAAATTTTGAATTTGATATAGATCATAGTAGTGACCACGAAGCTGCATTAATTCCTCATGCGATCCGATTTCTACAATTTCTCCATCTTCTACTACTACGATGCGGCTAGCATGGGTAATGGTCGCTAAACGATGCGCTACAATAAAGGTTGTTCTGTCAGAAGCAAGTCTTTCCAGTGTTTCCTGAATAAGATGTTCACTTTCTAAATCCAATGCAGACGTTGCTTCATCAAAAATCAAGAGCGGCGGATTTTTCAGGAAGACACGCGCAATGGCAATCCGTTGCTTCTGTCCACCAGATAATTTTACACCGCGTTCGCCAACCATGGTTTCATACCCCTCAGGCATTTCTTCGATAAAGTCATGGGCGTTGGCTGCTTTTGCTGCCCGGACAACTTCTTCATCCGTTGCATCCGGATCGCCCATACGAATATTTGTCGCAATGGATTCAGAAAACAGAATATTATCCTGCAGAACCATGCCGATGTTATCCCGCAGCGCACGGGCTTGCATATCCCGCAAGTCCATATCGTCAATTTCAATGGAACCGCCTGTAACATCATAGAAGCGGGGAATCAAACTGATTAATGTTGATTTTCCTCCCCCACTCATTCCGACAAAGGCAATGGTTTCCCCTTTTTGAACATGGAGGTCCACATCTTTAAGCACGGTTTCTTCTTCATCGTCATATTGAAAGGAAACATGGTTAAAAGTAACTTTTCCTTGCAACCTTCCCGGATCCACTGCGTCTTTTTTATCCGTAATATCATAAGGCTCGTTCATTAATTCAAACACACGATCAATCGAAGCAATCGATTGTACCAAAGTGGTAGATGAATTAATCAATCTGCGTAGCGGACTGTAGACGCGTTCCATATATCCGACAAAAGCCACCATGGTACCGAGCGTTGTATTGCCCATAATAACCTGATAACCTGCAAAAGCAATAACTAGCAACGGTGCTAAGTCTGTAATGGTGTTTGTTACTGCAAAAGTCCTGGCATTCCAATCCGTGTGTTTCAATGCACGGTCCAGAAAATGTCTGTTTCTCTTATCAAACTGCTCATCTTCATAATCTTCCAGTGCGAAACTTCTCGTTACCGGAACACCTTGAATCCGTTCATGCAGATGCCCCTGCACTTCAGCCAGGGCTTGTGACCTTTCTCTTGTCAAACGGCGCAAACGGCCGAAAAAGTATTTGACAGAAATCCCGAATAACGGGAATAAAATAATCGATACAAAGGTGAGCGGCACATCCATGGTAAACATAATAATAATGGCAATTAAAATGGTTGTGACATCCAGCCAAATATTCATCAGCCCAGTCATCACAAAATTTTTCGTCTGCTCCACATCATGGATGACCCTGGAAATGATTTCTCCTGTCTTCGTCTGTGAATAAAATTTTAAACTTAATTTTTGCAGATGATCGAATAACTTTCCTCTAATGTCAAAGAGGATTTTATTTCCTACCCACTGTGCCAAATATTGACGTATATATTCAACTGGCGGACGGATAATTAAAAAGACAACAAAAGAGATTCCCATTATCCAGAATAACCGTGTGATTCTCTCGGATTGGGTCATTTCTTCTACCGTAACAATATTATCGATAACGTATCTTAAAATTAATGGCATTAACAATGGAATACCAAATTTAACAACACCGATGAGTAATGTCCATATGATTTTCCATGTGTACGGTTTTACAAATTTCATATACTGTCTGATACTGCTCATTTATCAACTTCCTCTACTTCAATACAATAATATAAAAGGGGTATCCTTATTACTATACCCAGTAATAAGGATACCCCTTTATCTATTCTGATTGCAATCAAATCGCTTTGAAGTCTTTCAAGGATTTCCGCTTTTCATCATTCTTCTTGCATCCCGCTTAATGATACGTTAAATACATTTCATACCAATCATCAACAAAGCCCGGGGAAAACGGCCCCTTTCCTTGACGAATCCAATGAATCAACACATCGAGCTGCTGATAAAGTATGTGATGAATTTCTTCCGGATAATGCATTAAAACTTTATTTTCTTCATATTCGTCTTCATCAAGTAAGTTAAAAGTCATATCCGGAAATACCTTTACATCTAAATCATAGTCAATGTACTTCAATGATTTGACCTCCTCGTCGTAAACAAATGGCGAACTGAGATTACAGTAATAATGAATACCATCATCCCGAAGCATGCCGATAATATTAAACCAATGCTTGGCATCGAAATAACATATGGCAGGTTCTCTCGTCATCCAGGAATGTCCGTCACTTTCCACCACCTTTGTTCGATCATTCGCTCCAATTATAATACTTTCTGTTCCTTTTAGTACGACACTATTTTTCCAGACTCTATGAAATTGTCCATTATGTTTATAACTTTGAATCATCATTTTTGCACCAGCGTTTGGAGAAACCATTCAAAATCTCCCTCTCCATTTTTCATACAGTGTTTTTAAGTTATCTTTCATTATAAGCCTTCAGCAATAAAAATTAAAGAATAAGTCTTTTTTATTTAGCATCGTAAATAGTAAATGGAAAGCGGACTCATTTCATGTCAGAATGGTTTTATTTGTATTAACTCAACTTTCGCACCTAAGATAAGCATATAAACCTTGTGTTTCAGGATGAACAAGATATGGTGTATAATAACCGCTCCGGCCAACCACTCCGCTTTCCATGGGGACAGCTTCAGCTAACTATAAAAGAAAACCGCTTTTCAAGTGGATCTTCAGCTCGCCCTGCGATGCACACGACGTGCAAGTGCAGGCGTTGTGACAAATGTTTTCGATGGGGCGAGTAAGCGCAGCCCCAGCCCCAGTCCCAACCCCAAGAACCACGGTTTTAGCCTGTAAACCACTTAGGAGTCTACGTGGTTGGCCTGCGCTCTAATAGGATTCTACAGCGCATGAAGGACATTTTGAATAGTTACAGTTTCCATTATGTATAAATAATTAAAAGGGTTTCCATACACGGAAACCCTTTTATTGGTTGAATAAGAAAATATAAAATTTTACATACTTTAATTCTTATTCAAGAATAGCCATGTCCAGCTCCAAGCGCCAAAAACTAGGAGACTTCACGTCGTGCCCTACGATAAAGAAGACTTACTGATTGACAAGCCGACAGGCGCAGACAGAAGTAAAGTCGCACTTATGCCCTGCGGGTGAAAGTCATCATCGGTTCGTTACCTCACCGTGATTCCTTTATCTCAGGTAATTAAGGAAGTTCGACCAAGGTCGAACCACCCCCAAAAACCGGGGGCGCAGTCTCTACGTTTTTAAACGGCGCTTTACGCTTTTGTGCTTAAAACAGATGTTATTGCTTGTTTTGTTGAGATTGTTGGTTTTGCTTTTTCACTTCTTGTGCATCTGTTTCTTGAGCAAACTCAGTACCATATTGTCCTTGGGCTGCTTGTTGGTTTTGCTTCTTCACTTGAGCTGCGTTTGTTTTTGCAGGATTTTGCTGGTTTTGTTGATTTTGTTTTTTAGCCATCAATATCACCTCCGCAATAATTAATCTGTCCCGAAATGCATTTCTTTATCCAAACTTTTTCAAGAAATATTTTTCACAGCTGCTTAATCGCGTTACAGCAGGGTTAACAGTTTTTACGGGATGTATTTTGACGGATTAATTATCCTCTAAAAAAGGAATCATTTTTTGATGCGAAACCGGAAACGGATATTTTTTCAACTCTTCCAAGGATACAAATTTTAATCGGCTGTCTTGTACGGTTTCCTGATTTGTTATCGCTTTGCGTACATCTACATTCCAAATAATATGAGAAAAAACATGTTTGATGGAAGTACAGGATTCTTTGATTTCCACATCTACACCATAATAATCTTTTATCCACATTTGCCAATCTTTTGGTACAATGTCATCTGCCGGAATCATTGGGAATTGCCATAATCCTGCCAACAATCCAGTATCAGGCCTTTTTTCAATCATATATTTCCCTTCCTGATTTTGGATAAGGAGTGCAATATATTTTTCCTTGCGCTGTTTCTTCGCTTTCTTTTTAACAGGAAGGTTTTCTTGAACACTTTCAGCATATGCCTGGCAATGCTCCATTACAGGGCAAAACATACATAAAGGTTGTTTCGGTGTACAAATGGTCGCACCCAAATCCATGATGGCCTGATTAAAAGAAGATGGGTCTTCCTCGGAAATCATTTCTCCTACATAAGATTCAAATAATTTTTTGGTTGAAGCTTGTGCGATGTCTTCATCAATAAGCAACACCCGGGAAAAAACACGCATCACATTCCCGTCTACTGCTGGAATCGGCTGATTATAAGCAATCGAGAGAATAGCTCCCTTCGTATAAGGTCCGATTCCCTTTAAATTACCAAGTTGTTTTGGATCATCAGGTATTTTTCCATCATAATTTTCTACAACTTCTCGTACAGCTGTTTGTAAATTTCTTGCGCGGGAATAATAACCTAAACCTTCCCATTGTTTTAATACATCTTGTTGTTCTGCTTCGGCCAAGTCATATACGGTCGGATATTTCTCCATAAACTGATTAAAATAAGGGATAACCGTATCTACTTTGGTTTGCTGAAGCATGATTTCAGACACCCAGACACGGTAAGCATCATTATTTTCACGCCAAGGCAAATGTCGTTTATTTTTCAAATACCAATTGATTAAATCCTCTTGGAACGCGGAAATATTTATATGTTCTAATCTTTTATCTTTCATGTTTTCACTTCCTATGTGTTAAAATAATATTGGAGTGCTTTGATGGAAGCAATTTAAGGAGGATACGTAACTATGGATACTGGTACACATATAGTTATGGGTGTTGCGCTCGGTGGCTTAGCAACTTTAGACCCTGCTGTACAAAGTAATCCTGCTCTATTTCATGCCGTATTGGTTGGAACAGTCGTCGGATCACATGCTCCTGATTTTGATACGATTTTTAAATTAAAAAGTAACGCAACGTATATAAGACAGCACCGTGGAGCGTCTCATTCCCTCCCTGCTATTCTTATGTGGAGTCTGCTTGTGTCTGGAGCAATTTATTTATTCGTTCCGGAAGTAAGCTATTTGACTCTATGGCTGTGGACACTGTTAGCTGTGTCTATTCATGTTTTTGTCGATTTATTTAATGCATATGGCACACAGGCTTTCCGGCCGTTCACAAAAAAATGGATTGCAAAAGGGTTTATTAATACCTTTGATCCCTACATTTTTTTCTTGAATGTTGCCGGTATCGTAGCATGGGCGTTAGGTGCCAATCCTGGATATACATGGCTGATTATTTATACAGTTATTGTATTATATTACATCAAACGCTATATGGACAAAAGGGAAATTGTTCAGAAAATTAAAGAATACCTCCCTGACACAGAATTTGTCGCTACGTCCCCTACTCTCAAACAAAATTACTGGCGTGTCGCTATCACAACAAACGACCGCTATTATGTAGGCAACGTTGAAAATCGGCATATTGAAATTGTTGATGAATTTTATCGTGTCCCATTGCCCGATACGGATGTCATAAAAGCCGCTAAAAAAGATAAAAATATATCTTCCTTTCTTAATTTTTCACCAGTATACCGCTGGGAAATAAATACAGAAGAAGATGATGTAACAGAAGTACGTTTTATTGATTTACGTTACCGCAGCAAAGGATATTATCCATTTGTTGCTGTGGTGAAGATGGATGAAAACCTGGAA
The DNA here is from genome assembly GCF_900166635.1 of Oceanobacillus timonensis. Taxonomy (NCBI): domain Bacteria; kingdom Bacillati; phylum Bacillota; class Bacilli; order Caryophanales; family Bacillaceae; genus Oceanobacillus; species Oceanobacillus timonensis. The sequence goes on along the minus strand of NZ_LT800497.1, from coordinate 1,751,516 downwards.
GTGATTACTTCTTATACAGGCTGGATCTTCTCGGAACAAAAATTGCAGAGTAAGTTAATTCCAAGTGATTCAAGCCCGTAACACTTACAGTTTAACATGGTGCCTTTTATCGCTGCTGCAAATCGCTTCAATGAAATGGGCAACTGCAATTCCGCATATTTTCGCAGGCAACAGCGCAGCCCCATGCGATAGGCACGCTTTTAAAAGTTCCTTAAACCTTTAAAGAAAAAGCAACAACTCAGGTGAAGCGATAAGCTCCCTGAGTTGTTTTTTTGGTTCAGCTTACTTTCTTCCCTAATAAAGAAATAGGTAAAGCTTCAATATTTTCACTTTCTTTATTCAATAAATCAATGCGGTAGCCCCATGCAAATACCCCATTAATATAGGATATTTTAAACTTATAGCCCGCTTCCATTTTCAACTGATAAATGGCTTCTTTTTCAAAATCATCCGGACTCATTGTATAAGCAAGAGCTACTTGCATTTTCCGTTCATTAACCTGTACCTCCGAAACATTCCCAAGCTGTTCAGCTTTTTGAGCCTGTTCTTTTAACTTACCGATTTCCTGATGCAGTTGTTCTATGGAATAATCACTATAACGATAGTTCATTTTTCTCTCCCCCTGTCTTTCCATTCCTATTGTATCAAAATAATGAAACACTGACTTTCATTTATTCTTGATTCCCTATATATTCCTCGACAAATTGTTGAATCATATCAAAATGAAATCCTTTCCGGTATAGTCCTTCCATAACTTTTTGCTTTAATGGAAAACCTTCATATTTTTTCATATGCTTCTGGTACAGCTTTTCTCCTTGAAATGTTAAAGCTTCCCATTCCTGATCTGTATTTTCTTCCTGCTTCATATTCTGAACAGCATTGAAAATAAACTGCTGATCAAACCCTTTTTGCAGGATTGTATTTTTAGCCTGATTCATTTGTTTCTGAAAAGAATCTTTGGAACTTTGCTTTATTTTTTTGCCGAGCAGCTTTTGAATCTTTTCCTTTTGAAGCGCAGGCGTGTATTGTTCCAAAGCACTCGCAGCAATTGGGCCACTAATCCCCTTTTCAAATAACTCTTGTTCAATGACTTTCGGTCCTTTGGAGCTGGTATTCATACGGGAACGCACAAACATATCTGCAAATTGCTGGTCGTCCAGAAGATTCTCTTTCTTCAATCGCTGCATAATAACAGAAATTTGCTCATCTTCCACTTCTTTTTTCTGCAAATAGGTGATAACTTCTTTTTCGGAACGTATTCGATAGCTTAAAAAGTGTATAGTAAGGGTATATATCTTATGAAGGTTATCTTGTTCCTGAAGTGTTTCCATGAGTTCATCATTCAATTCCATTCCTTTTTCCAATCGGAATTTAATAAGAATTTCTTCATCAACACTAAACCCATATTTATCACCAGCTGGGGTATTTAAAAATATATTATAACGATGCTTCTGCTTTTTTTGTGTTGTTATCCGGCTGATTTTTTGCAATGTTATTCACCTCTCCTTTTATCATAGCAAAAAATAATGCGAGGAGATATCATAAGAATATCTATCACCTGAAGGAGGTTTTTCGTATGAACATACTCATAACCGGTGCTACAGGATTTTTAGGAAGTAAATTAGCTGTTCATCTTACTAATCTCAATCATAAACTATATATTTTATCCCGTTCCGCCGAGAAAAGATCGAATACATCGCATATGACTTTTTTGAATTATGATACGACTGCAAATGATCTGCCGGGAATAGATGCTGTCATTAACTTGGCTGGTGAATCACTGTTTGGATATTGGACGAAGAAAAAGAAGGAAATGATTCTTACCAGCCGGATTCGCGTCACTAAATACCTTGTCCAGTTAATGAAAGATATGAAGGAGAAACCACGTGTATTTATCAGCGGTTCCGCAGTAGGCTATTATGGCATGTCAGAAGACGTTATTTTCACAGAAGCAACGACACAGCCGGGCAATGACTTTCTTGCATCTGTAGTAAGACAATGGGAAACAGAAGCAAGTTACGCTGAAGAAATAGGAATCCGGACAGTTTATACACGATTTGGTGTGATGCTTGGCAAAGATGGTGGTGCATTTCCGCTTATGTCACTGCCCATCAAATTATATACCGGCGGGCATATTGGTGATGGGGAACAATGGCTCTCCTGGATTCACGTTAAAGATGCTGTGAAAATCATTACCTTTTGTTTAGAAAATTCCACCGTAAAGGGAGCAGTTAATGTCACAGCTCCTACACCAAAAAGGAATAAAGACTTTATAAAAAAAGCTGCACAGGTGTATAAACGCCCGAACTGGCTGCATCTGCCAACTGCATTTTTTTATCTGGCATTGGGTGAAATGACGCAGCTTCTCGCCAAAGGACAGTTTGTGTATCCACAGAAGGCGCTTGAACACGGTTTCACTTTTGATTTTCCGTTACTTGACCGAGCTTTATTAGACATAGCCAATCATTAAAAACAAGAAACTTAAAATAATGACTCTGAACCGATTATCTGATTCTAGATTAACGAACAAACGTTCCATTGTCAAGAAGGAATTACTCTAAATAATAAGCCTTGAAGAAATCAATCAGCGATTTCTTCAAGGCTTATTATACTAGGGGAGCTCGAAAAGACATAATCAATCTTCCCCTGTTTTCTTATCCTGTTTTTTCGGAAGTCTCCCCGCCCGTTTGGCAGATTCCCGCAGCAGGAATTCAACGTGGCTGTTGACACTGCGAAATTCATCCTTTGCCCATCGCTGCAATATCTCGTAGAGTTCAGGGTCTATGCGTAATGGAAAGTTTTTCTTCTTCGCCATAATAAGTCCCGCTTATTGATAAAGTGTCCCTGTATTGATTACCGGCTGGGTCCCTTGATCAGAAACAATAGCAACCAGCAGGTTATTAATCATTGCTACTCTTCGCTCATCATCTAAATCCACGACATTATCTGCTTCTAAACGGGCAATAGCATCCTGTGCCATTCCGACAGCACCTTGAACAATTTGTTCCCGGGCAGAGATAATAGCGCTTGCCTGCTGACGCTGCAACATCGCTTGAGCAATTTCTGTGGAATAAGCTAAGTGTGTTAACCGGGCCTCAATCACTTCCACACCAGCAACCTGGAGACGATCTTGCAATTCGTTTGTTAATTGGCTTGATACTTCATCTGCATTTCCACGTAAGGTTAACTCTTCGTTTGTAAATGAATCATACGGATATGTTGTCGCTACTGCACGGATAGCTGTTTCACTTTGAATTTCAACAAAGTCCTCATATTGATCGACATCAAAAACGGCTTTTGCTGCATCAACTACTTTAAAAACAACCACTGCGGCAATTTCAATCGGATTCCCGTTCACGTCATTTACTTTTAACCGATTGCTATTAAAGTTCCGGACTCTTAAAGAAATCGTTTTGCGTACAGAAAATGGAATGGTTACCAAAATTCCTTCCCGGCGTACAGTTCCCATGTATTTCCCTAAGAAAATAACAACGATGGATTGATTAGGCTGCACAATCGTTATACCACTGATTAAAACCACAGCAATAATAAATAATACGGCTCCTAAAATAAAATACGACTGAAAAAAACTAAATACTGCTGCTGCCAGTAATATAATAATGAAACCTATTCCGAGCGCACCATTGATACTCCAAGCTTTGCGTTCCTGCATGAAACCCTCTCCTTTATATCTTAATCATACTATTATGATATCACTTTTGTATTAATTTGTAAAACGATATTCCATCAGCTTGCTTGTTCGTCCACAAATTTTTGGATTGGATTCATTTTAGGATTGACCATTAGTGTCTCTCCATCCGTTTCCACAGTAATACTGTCAAGGGCCGCTGTAGAATAAATCAACGCATTGATTTCGTTTAGATGGTCAATAACTCGAGGAACAGGATGGCCATAGTTATTATCTTTGCTATAGGTTAAGATAGCCATTTCCGGGTCTACTGCTTTTAAAAACGCCATAGACGAGCTCGTATTCGAGCCATGGTGCCCTATTTTAACTACTTCTGCATCTACATCATGTTTTTTCAACATCTCTTTTTCCTCCTTTTTTCCAACATCGCCCATGAATAGCATATCGGTTTCACCATAATTTAATTTGATGACAAGAGAGGATGCATTAGGAGAGGTTAAGGGTTGTGCAGCATTCCAAATGTCCATTGAAATCATTGGATCAATTTCAATGGGTGTATCTTTTTCAGCAATGGTCATTGGTATTTGCAGATCACGAATCCGGTTCATATAAGAAGCAAATGTCTTTGTTGGATGAAGCTTCCCGATATCAAGTACACCGCCTACATCTACTTCATCCAACACCTGTACTAACCCGCCAATATGATCAACATCCGGGTGGGTAGCAACCATTAAATCAATTTCATTAATCCGTTGTTCCTTTATATAATTAACGACCGTATCACCAGCTTCCGGAGGGCCGCCATCAATTAAAATAGTTCGGTCCAAAGGCGTTTCAATTAAAATACTGTCTCCCTGGCCAACATTAATAAAATGGACCTTCATTGCAGGCAATTCCTGCTCTGCATGAATGGATGAAGGGATATGAAATGGTATGATTATCAGTATTAGTAAGAAAATAAAACCACATTTTCGCATATTTCAATGTCCTTCCCTTCTTTTTTCATTAGTGTGAGCGAAAAGGCAATACGATATGAGAAAAGGTGATTGGTAATTGTTGAAAAGTGGTTTATCTTTTCAAACGTAAAAAGAGGCTATTACCTTGATTCGGTAATAACCTCTTTTTCATCACATCTGTTCTATCTAAAGATTGGATGTATATCTTATTCCGTTGAAGGCAAATCCACCTCAAAAAACACTTTTGTTCCCTGGCCCGGCGAACGGACAATCTGTAATCCTCTTCCAAAATGCTGTTGTAATCGTTTATCCACATTCAAAATGCCGACTCCCGATTTGCTATTTGATTCTCCTTTTAAAATAGCTGGAATGTCTGTTTCTTCTATTCCTGTTCCATCATCTTCCACCGTGATAATTGCTCTAGAACGGGTAATATCTTTTTTACAGGTAATGGTAACTGTTCCTCTCCCTTTATTATTCCGGATCCCATGCTGTACCGCATTTTCTACCAGCGGCTGAATGGATAAAAACGGGACATATATACCTCGTTCTTCCTCCAGGTTCCACGCTACCTGTAAAGCTTCTCCAAAACGGACCTGCTCAATATACAGATACGAACGGACAATATTTAATTCTTCTTCCAGAGGGATCAGTTCTTTCATATGCTGAAATTGAAATTTACTTCTTAGCAAATTACTGAATTCATTCAGAAGCTTTCTCATTCTTTCTACATCCAATTCACTTAATGCCATGATGGAATTTAATGTATTAAATAAAAAATGCGGCTGAATCTGTGCCTGCAGCCAGGAAGTCTCCAGCTGCACCTGTTGTTCGGAAACACGCTTCAGTGTTATCAAAGAATCCATCCGTGCTTTCAACTCCACCGGCTCAACAGGTTTGGCAATATAGTCATTTGCGCCAGCTAAAAAAGCTGCCTGTATATCCGTCGTTCCACCAGTAAGAAGTAGCACAGGCAATTCTGTCAGGGAATAACGTTCCCGAATAATCCTGGTAAGTTCATATCCTGATATTTCCGGCATCATAATATCCGAGATAACCATACCCCAATCCCGTTTCTTCAGTTCCTCTACCGCTTGTTTGGAACAAGAAAGAAAGACCAGGTTATACATATCATTGGAAATAATAGCCTTTAACGCCAATAAACTCGCTGGGCTATCATCGACGATTAAGATAGATGGTGCCTGCTCATTTTTCCAGGCTGGCTGTTCTATGGGTTCCCTGTCTTTCTTCTTGGCAGCCTTTTCAATTTGGGTTTCAGAAGACGATTCCATCGCTTCTTGTGATGCCAATGCTAACGTGAATGTAAAGGTTGTCCTTTCTCCTTTTTCAGAAAAAACCCAAATGGTTCCGCCATGCAGTTCTACTAACTTTTTGGTTATATTTAATCCTAATCCTAAACCACCTTCAGACATTTCATTTTCCGGATGTCCTTGTTCATAAGGCTGAAATATCCTCTTCTGCAAATCCCTGCTAATCCCAATGCCTGTATCGGTCACATGAATTTCTGCGTTCTGTTCTTTAACAGAAGCCAAGATGGTAATGGATCCTTGCATGGTATACTTAATCGCGTTTTCTATGAGATTAAACATAATCTGTTTCACTCGATTTTCATCAGCATACACAGGTGGAAAATCTCCGGGAATCAGCTGGACAATGGACAGATTCTTTACGTCAGATGAAAAACGCAATGCATCGATAATCCCTGTGACAATCGGCTCCAATGTAACCACCTGTTTATTTAATCTCGGTTTATTAATCTGTAAGTTTCTGGTCTCCAATAAGTCTGTCAACAACAGGTTCATCTGCTGTCCTACATTTAAGACAGTGTTTAATTCCGCCATACTCTGTTTAGATAATGTTGTTTCTTCTCTGTCTCGTACCGCCTCCGACAGCAACAATATACTATTTAACGGATTACGGAATTCATGAGATGTATTTGCTAAAAACTGGTCTTTTTCTTCATTCACTTTTTTCAATCTTTCCGCTAGTGCCTTTGTTTCTCTATACTTTTGAAAATATCCCTGGAACCAGACAATCGTATAACAAGTAACAGCAATTATCATATCGAAAGGGTAAAAAGTAAGATAAACACTTTTTCCTGACCATATAAAATTCCATATTCCATGGTTGGAAATGGCAATAAAGCCAAGCAGCATAAGGTTTCTCGCTTTCGGTTTATCTTTATACATCAGAATAATCGACACACTGGTAACAACCACCGTAATAAGAGCAAATATATTATATACAGGACGAAGTGCCAAAATTTGCGGCATCGATAAAAAGATAGTTAACACAGCTAATGCAGCCATTGCCCATTTAAAAAATGGAAAGATTTTATTCCAATAAGGCAGTTTTTGATGATCGATACATTGAATCAGTGCATAAAAAATGACTAAATACACCGTATGTATCATCCAAAATTCTAATTCATAACCTATATTAATAAATTGCTGCAGTAACTTTTCACCAGTATAAAACAAAAAACCGGAAAATAAACTGAAGGTTAACAACGAGAAAGAAAGAACCTTTTTATCTCTTCCCCCTATAAAATAAATAATCAATGTGTATAAAGTATGCATCAACAGAATAGCCGCAATGACAACTTGAGAATAATTGGTAAGCTGAACTTCTCTTGTAATTGCTGCATCTGTTCCTAACCGAAGCGAGAGATAAATACCTCCATCTCTGCTATCTATATAATTTGCAACTTGAATCATCAGATCGATGTTTCCTTCTTCATCGGCTGTAAAAGTTACTGTCTTAGGCATAATATCCGCAACATAGGCCATTTCTGTTTCAGCAGGCCGGCCAGTCTCTGCTACTTTGCGGCCATTCACATAGACTTCAGAAGATGTACGGATATTTGGTATATATAATTTAAAGTTCTGATTATCATCCGGATTCACCTTCATTTGCAGTCGATAAGTACCGTAACCAAAAGGAGAACCAAGATTATTCTCCCATCCATGTGGAACTTGGATCGCTTCTGGTGTTTCTGCAGGTAATTCATCTTCCCGCATTAAAAACCTCGACGGGTAAAAATCCCATTCTCCATCCAGTACCAGCGTTTTTCTATCTTTTATTTCCCGTGAACTTAAATCAAGCTTTCCATCTTCAATAGCAGGAGTTATATTTTCTTGAAATATACCTACCCAGATCAATCGCAAAACAGACAAACTGATAATACAGAGAATCACAAAAATTCCCGTTCGGATATAATCTCGCTTCATTTATATCAACTCTTCTTTTAAAAGACATCAGTGAATCCAGTTTTTTTCTTTCACGATTTCTGCCGCTTCGGTATCAAAATCAGTTAAACTTTCTAATTTTGATATATTATAGGATGATGTTTTCTCATAACGATGCAAATAATCTGCCAATCGAATGATAAGCTCCAGCCATACATCTTTCAGGATTTTTCTCTCATTAACAGCCCAAAAGTAATCTAATCCGGCTAAGTACTCGTCTTGATACGCCTCCAGTACAGTGAAATACTGTTCTGCATGTATCGTTTTTCTTTTTAATAAATCATAAGCGGCAAGTTTAAACTCGCGCGATTGAATATGTATACTACGATCCATATCAATTTGGTAAAATTCTTTTTGGCTGACGATTTTAATAGGAATATCTTGTTGCTCCATAACCTTTCTAATTTGGTAAACAGCTGTATACAACTGGGCATTTGCCTTTTCCCACGAGAGATTGCTCCACAGCAATTCGATCAAATCGCTTTTTAAAATGGTATTTTCATGGTTGTAAATAAAGTAGGCAAATAATTCTTTTGCTTTGGACGTACGCCATTTCACATCTGCCCGCTTATTATCCTGATATATCTGTAAAGCTCCCAAGTCCTTAATAACGGTGGTCGATTCCCCTGTTGCAGTGTGCTGATCCATCGTCTTTCTTTCCATTATCCGCTGTACCGTTACAGCTAAACGCTCCTGTTTTACAGGCTTCAGAATATAATCCACTGCATTTAATTCAAAAGCTTTCACCGCATATTCATCATAGGCCGTAATAAAACCAATTTGTAAAGAAGGTTGAATATTTAACAGCTGTTCCGCCAGATCTGTTCCTTTAATTGCAGGCATATGTATATCTATAAATACAGCATCTACGTGTTCGGCCTGGATATGGTGGATTAAATCATCAGCCTCTACATATTTCCCGGTGACATGTACACCTTCTAGTTTACGTAACAGTAAATTCAAATATTGTAATGCTAAATGTTCATCGTCTATAATTGCTATACGAAGCATTGAATCTCCTCCTGATTATCTCTTGTCTGTGTTCCAAACTTTTATTATAATCCAAAGATACATGCTACAAAATAACATCTATTCCTCTTTTTCTATACAATTTCTATACATGAAACAGCAGCTTTACAATTCACATTTCCAGTTACTTTTCACACACATCGCCTAATTTATTATCCATGATAAAATTTTCTGTTTTTTTAATCATATCATACTATATTAAAAATAACTGTCATCTATAGAACTTTTTTATTGGTTTTTAATGGAATAAATGCTCTTTTTATTCCTGCTCTCATCTCTTTCAAAACCGGAAAAAATGACTTAAAAATAACACTTCATTCTACAGAAAAAAGATCATCTCCCTGCAGAATGAAGTTTTATTTGGTTTTTCTCATATAATCAATTATTTACTAATCAGCTGTATCGATTTCAAAAGATACCTTTGTCCCCTGTCCAGGTGCACTGTCTATTGTTAACCCTTTTCCATAATGCCGGTGCAACCTTTTTTCCAAGTTTATAATGCCTACACCTGATTCACTGTTCGATTCCCCTTTAAAAATGGCTGTGATCTCTTCTTCTTCCATTCCTGTTCCATCATCTTCTACCGTAATCATTGCTTTGTGGTTAGCTGCTTCTCTTTTCAAACGGATGCTTACTGTCCCTTTCCCTTTTCCTTGCCTAATACCGTGTTGCACTGCATTTTCCAAATCCCATTTCACCTGCAGCGCTTCTCCAAAACGAACTTGTTCAATATATAGATAGGAGTGAACGAGACGTAATTCTTCTTCTAAAGGAATCAACAAATGCATTTGCTGGAACTGAAATTTACTGCGTAATAAATTTCCGAATTCATCCAGCAACTTTCTCATCTCCTCCAGATCCCATTCGCTCAATGCTCTAATTGCATTTAATGTATTAAATAAGAAGTGCGGCTGTATTTGTGCTTGCAGCCACATTGTTTCCAATTGTAGCTGCTGCTCAGCAACCCGTTTCAGCGTAATCAACGAATTCAGACGGGTTTTCAGCTCTGTTGCCTCTACCGGTTTGGTTATATAATCATTTGCGCCTGCTGCAAAAGCAGCTTGGATATCCGAATTCCCACCTGTCAGCAGCAGGATAGGAAGTTCTGTTAGAGAATAACTTTCCCGAATCGTTCTGGTTAGCTTGTATCCGGATATTTTTGGCATCATTATATCCGAAATGACCATATCCCATTCTCCCTTTTCCAATTCTTTCAATGCCTGATCAGGACTGGATACAAGCACCAGATGATATAGATCATCCGGCAGAACCGCTTGTAAAGCCAATAAACTGGCAGGATCATCATCTACTGCCAAAATAGATGGTTTTTCATCATGTTGCAAAGGAGGCGGCGTTTCCATTTGTTCTGTTTCCTCATTCACTTTGATAGTTCGTTTATTCTCTCCAGAGAGGGGTATTGATTCTTCTTGCGTGAATGCTAATTCCAACGTAAAAGTAAAAGTTGTTTTCTCTCCTTTTACAGAGGCAACCCGGATGGTTCCGCCATGAAGTTCTACCAGCTGTTTTGTAATACTTAATCCCAATCCAAAACCGCCTTCCCGCGTCATCCCTTCTGGCGTTTCTTCTTGTTCATAGGGAAGAAATAACCGTTTCTGCATTTCCCGGCTAATACCAATCCCTGTGTCAGTAACATGAATTTCCGCTATATCGCCGTTTACTGTTGCAGAAATAGTAATATTCCCTTGATCCGTAAATTTGATAGCATTCTTAATTAAATTAAATAAAATTTGCGTGAGCCGATTCTCATCAGCATATACAGGAGGAAATGTTTTAGAAATACGATTGATAATTTGCACCTTCTTCACGTTAGATGAAAATTGCAGTAAGTCTATTACCCCTGTAACAATCGGTTCCAATTTGATAACCTGTTTATCAAGTCTTGGCTGCCCCTGTTGCAATTGCCGCTCTTCCAATAAATCCGTCAGCAGGAGGTTCATTCGATTGCCTACATTCAAAACCGTGTTTAAATCATTCCTGCTTTGTTCCGTTATCGCTGTTTCTTCCCTGTCTCGCACAGCTTTGGAAAGTAATAAAATACTGTTCAATGGATTACGGAATTCATGAGAGGTATTTGCTAAAAATTGATCTTTTTCCTGATTCATCCGCTGTAATGTCGCGGCCAGTTCTTTCGTCTCCTCATGTACGCGAAAGTAACCTTTGAACCAAACCACCATAAAACACACGATGGCAACAATCAAATCAAATGGATAATGCGGCATATATTCTCCGGTTCCTCTCCATATCAATGCCCATATCAATTGATGAATAACAGCAGCACAGGATATGATTAAAAATAAACTCCTGTTTCCTGATTGCTTATACGATCGTATCATCGTCAACACACCGATACCAACAAGGCCACAACCTGCGATAAGATAGGCAGGTAACAAGACAATCATTTGCGATAAGGTCAGCGGCAGAAACAATGTTACCGCGGCTAGTCCAAATACGCCCCATTGAAAATATGGGAATATTTTATTCCAATAAGGAAGTTTTTGATGATTGGTACATTGCAGAAAAATATAACACTCTATCAATACCAATGCTACAAAAAATCGGATTCCCCAGTCATTTTGCGTATAGAAAAAGGCATGCAATAATTTTTCTTTTCCACTAAGAAGAAATAGAACCGCATAAATAAAAGTTAATAAAGAAAAAAAGAGTAACCGCTTATCTTGATTTCCAATCAAATACAGGATGAACGCATATCTGGAATGAATAAGAAGAACGATGACCATCGCAATCTGCATATAAATAGAAAACTGCACTTCATTAGTCAACGCCTCTTCTGTTCCAAAACGAATGGAACGAATAATACCACTGTTAAAACTTCGTATATCTTTATAATTGGCAGCTTGAATCACAATATCTATAACGCCTTCTTCATTTGCTGTAAAAACAACACTTTGCGGAGAATTTTCAGCTATAAAACCTTCTTTCTCAGCAGCAATTTTTCCTGATGAAGACAGCTGCTCCCCATTGATATAGATGTCAGAAGCACTGCGGATACTCGGTATGTATAATTGATAATTCCTGTCTTGACCTGAAGGAACGTTGATTTGTAGACGGTAAGTTCCATAACCAGTAGAAGAACCCAAGATATTATTCCAGCCATCGGGGACTTTAACAGTTTCTTCAGGTACTGGTGCTGTTTCATTTTCATCCATTAAAAAAGCGAATGGATAGAAATTCCATTCCCCGTCCAATAGCAAAGTTTCTTTTTCAACTGTATCCCAATCTCGTAAATCAAGCTCTCCCTCTTCAATATCCAAAGGAGTACTACTCTGAAAAACGTCCATCCAAATAAGCCGAAAAGCTGATAAACAGGCGAAAACAAGCAGCAAAATCAGTCCCAGCTTCACGTAATTATTTTTCATCGCTATCATCTTTTCTAACATCATTTTTTAAATTGCATATCCTGGAATTTCATTTTGTTACAAAGATTCACTTTTCCCCAGAAGACCTAATCCGATTATACCCGCCTATAAATCAGAGCTATTCATTCAAATTCTATACTTTTCCTATACAAAATTTGGTTATTACTTTATTTGGACATAAAAAAAGATCAGCTAACCATTTATTGGTCAACTGATCTTTGTATGCTTACCTTTATTTGAAATGCCTTACGCAATGACTTTACTCTCTATTAAGATGCATTAGAAACGACAATGTCTTCTTCATCTACATCCACATGAACTGCTGTAACGTCTTCTCCTTCAAGAATCAAGTCGGTTAATTGATCCTCTACTTTATCTTGGATAACACGGCGCAATGGACGTGCACCAAAGCGGGCATCATATCCGAGTTCCACCAGACGTTCTTTTGCTTCATCAGAAATCGTAATCGTAATCTGATTTTCTTTCATGGTTGCTTCTAAATCATGCAGCATTAAGGAAACAATTTGTAGTAAATCATTTTCTTTCAGCTCATTGAAGTTCACAATCGCATCAAAACGGTTCAGGAATTCTGGTTTGAAATAGTTACTCAACATTTCCAGTGTAGCGACTGATTCATGTGTTTCTGCATTAAAGCCGACACTTACTTTTTTCTCACCAGTTCCAGCATTACTTGTCATAATGATAACTGTATCTTTAAAACTTACTTTTCTGCCATGAGAGTCTGTTAAAAGACCGTCCTCCATAATTTGCAAGAACATATTCTGTACATCTGGATGTGCTTTTTCAATTTCGTCCAGTAACAGAATAGAATATGGGTTTCTGCGGACACGTTCGGTCAGCTGTCCAGCTTCTTCATGTCCGACATATCCTGGTGGTGAACCGATAATTTTGGACACCGCGTGTTTTTCCATATACTCACTCATGTCCAGACGTAGCAGCGCATCTCTCGTACCGAATAATTCTTCTGCCAGTACTTTGGTTAATTCTGTTTTACCGACACCAGTAGGTCCGACAAACAGGAAGGAACCAATAGGACGTTCTTTTGCTTTCAATCCGGCACGGCTGCGGCGGATAGATTTAGCAACTTTATTTACTGCTTCTTCTTGTCCAATAACTTTGGCACGAAGATCATCAGCTAAGTTTTTCATTTTTTCTTTTTCATCTTTTTGCATTTTGGTTACTGGTATACCTGTTTTTTCTTCTACAATTAATTGAATATCCGAAATATCAATATCCAGTACCTTCTCGCCATCTTCTGCTTTATCCAGTTGTTTTTGCAACTGAATTTCTTGATAACGGAGGTTGGCAGCACGCTCATAATCTTCTTTCTCTGCTGCTTCCTGTTTTTGTTTAACAATTTCATCGATACGTTGCTGCAGCGATTCAGAATCTTTTTGTGCATTCGCCAAGTTCAAGCGGGAACCAACTTCATCCATTAAGTCAATCGCTTTATCCGGCAGGAAGCGGTCTTGAATATAGCGGTTGGATAAACCAACAAACGCCTCAACAACTTCATCTGAATAACGTACTTCATGGAATTTTTCATAACGGTCTTTAATGCCGTTCAGAATTTTCACCGTATCTTCCAGAGATGGTTCTTTGACGATAATCGGCTGCAGACGTCTTTCTAAAGCCGCATCTTTTTCAATTTGACGATATTCTTTTAAGGTAGTTGCACCGATAACTTGCAGGTCACCACGTGCCAGAGCCGGTTTTAAGATGTTGCCGGCATCCATTTGTGAACTTTCTGCTGTACCGGCGCCGACAAGTAAATGAATTTCGTCAATAAACACAATAACGTCATTACGTTCTTGCAGTTCAGCAATCAACTTATTCATTCTTTCTTCAAACTGACCGCGGACACCAGTATTGGCAACCAGAGAGGATACGTCCAACAGATAAATCTCTTTGTTCAATAATTTCGTTGGAACATTTCCTTCGATAATATTCACAGCCAATCCTTCTGCAATGGCTGTTTTACCAACACCTGGTTCACCGATTAAGACCGGATTGTTTTTATTTCTTCTATTTAATGTTTCAATTACGCGTTTAATTTCTTTATCTCTGCCAATGACAGGATCAATCTTTCCTGATCGTGCCTGATCAGTAATATTTTTTGCCAACTGATCAATCAGACCATTTCCATTGTTTGATTTTTGTTGTGTTCTCGTGCGTGCACTTGCACCACTTTGCTGTCCATTACCTTGGAAAAAGTTGTTGGCAAATGATTGATCCATATTGCCAAATGGAGAATTAGAGAAAAAGTCATTATTCATCATATTTCCTTGAATCTCTTGTAAGCATTCTTGGCAAAGATGCACTTCCATACGTTGTCCATTCATTTGCATTTGTGCATTGATGGTTGCATCGTTTTGGCCACAGTTTTGACATTTCATTTCTCATTCCTCCTTGATTTAGTCAGATAGGTTAATATTTCGTTGTTTTGACTTTGACTATCTTTGACTATAATTTCATTATACTCTGACCTTCTTTGACTTTCAAGTGTTTTAGTCAAATTTTTTTATTTTTTTTTGACCTTTGTATTTTTAATAACGAAAACCTTATTCTAACAGGGTTTTTATAGCTCTTCCTTTCATCTGTAGACCTTAAATACCTGCCGTAAATAAGATTTTTTAGAAGTATATCAAAAAAATGTGCTGTAAAAAAGAAAAAGAGCTTACCGGATTTACTATCTCCGGTTTGCTCTTTGCTTCATTACTGTTTATTTAATATGGAAACTGCTTTGGCAATTGCTTACGCATCCATAAATCATCAAGGCTTTTAAATTGGTACCCTTCTTGTTTCAAATCTTGAATGACTTTTTTCAAAGCTGTTGCATTATCACTGGAAACAGCATGCAGTAATATCACGGCTCCGGGATGTATTTGTTTCATTATCTCATCATAAGCATAGTCCGCACCTTTTTGTGCGTTTGTTTCCCAATCGATAAATGCCAGTGACCAGAATACATGCACAAGGCCGAGTTCTGTGG
The DNA here is from genome assembly GCF_900166635.1 of Oceanobacillus timonensis. Taxonomy (NCBI): domain Bacteria; kingdom Bacillati; phylum Bacillota; class Bacilli; order Caryophanales; family Bacillaceae; genus Oceanobacillus; species Oceanobacillus timonensis. Next base: position 1,736,202 of record NZ_LT800497.1, on the reverse strand, counting down.
ACCATTTTAGTGTATCTGAACTGAATGTTCCACGGGGCGGCCTGACATAGGTTAATTCTTTCTGGTCACTCACCTCTGCTACAGACTGTTCTAAATCTGTCAGTTCTTTTTGAATCGCTTCTTTATCCATCACGGTAAAGTCAGGATGATGATACGAATGGTTACCGATAATATGTCCATCATCCACCATTCTTTTGATCAAATCTGGTGAACTCTCCACATAATGTCCGGTTACAAAAAAAGCGGCAGGCACTTCCTCTTGTGCAAGCACATCTAATATATCCTGCGTATATCCCTGCTCATAGCCATTATCAAAGGTGAGATAAATATTTTTTTCGCCGCTGTCATCAACATAGAATGCATTGTATTGATCCAACACTTCTTGGTACGCGCCTATATCCGGCGGCGTATGATCATCTTTTTTCTGATAGCCCCAGCCGTATGCAGCAGCTGTATTCCATGAAAAAATGCAAAAGAAAAAGGCAAGTGATAACAGGATAGTGATTGATCGTTTCATGCGAACCCCACCTCGTTTTTTCTTACCTTTTCCTTATACTGCGAACATTATACACTTTTCATCTAATTTTTAAGCGCCCTCTTACAGGACCATCGCTGCAATCCATCCGAAAATAAACAACGGAATATTAAAATGAAGAAACGTTGGAACACATGTCTGCCAAATATGGTTATGCTGTCCATCTGCATTTAATCCGGCTGTTGGTCCAAGTGTACTGTCAGATGCCGGAGACCCTGCATCCCCTAAAGCGCCGGCCGTTCCAACTAAAGCGGCTGTAGCCAGCGGTGAAAAGCCGGCAGTCAAACAAATCGGCACAAACAAAGCAGCAATAATCGGGATCGTTCCAAACGATGTTCCAATGCCAATGGTTATAACCAGGCCTAATAACAATAAAACAAAAGCGATTAACGGCTTATTGTCTCCTAAGACAGACGCAGAAGCTTCTACTAATTCTGCTACCGCACCGGTTTCTTGTAAAACTTCAGCAAATCCGGCAGCTACTAAAATAACAAAAGAAATCGTACCCATCATGGAAATCCCTTGTGTCATTACTTGATCCAGCTCTCTATACGGAACTGCCACTAATACAAACAGTGCAATAATTCCTGTTAATGCTCCTAAAATTAAATTACCTGTTATGATTTGTACAATCAATGCTAATACAATCGCAACAAGGGTAAGAACATGTTTCTTACTAAATGTTACTTTTTCGATTAAGTCTCTAGCCTCTGCGTTCGATTCTTTCATCTCTTTTTTAGGCTCTTTATCTTTTCTATACGTAATAAATATCGCTATAAATAATCCAAGAATCATTCCAGATCCGGGAATTAACATGGATAACGTTACTTGACTTAATGTGATCTCTGCACCATTCGATCTTAAGCCTTCCAAAATCAAATTTTGGAACAACAGTCCAAAGCCTGCCGGAATCATAACATAAGGTGCTTTTAACCCAAACGCTAAGGAAACAGCCACTGCCCGGCGGTCCATTCTCATTTGATCAAATAACTTTAATAAAGGCGGAATTAAAATTGGAATAAATGCAATGTGCACCGGCACCAGATTTTGTGATAAAGATGCAACTCCGGCTAACGCTAATAGCATCATGGTCTTTTTACCGGTCAATATACGTATAATAAAGTTCACTAATATTTTTGTAATTCCTGTATAGCTGATTGCTGCTGCAAAAGCTCCTAACAAGATATAGCTAAGTGCTGTATTAGCAGACTCACCCATTCCGCTCACCATTAATTCCACGGAATCAACAAATCCAAGACCTGTCATCAGCCCTGCCGCAATCGCGGATATGATAATAGATAAAATAACATTAACCTTTAATAAACACAGTACAGTCATAAGTAAGACTGCGACAATAACAACCCAACCCATTTCTCTTCCTCCAATAATCATCTCTAAATCTCTTTAATACTTTATCATAATAAAGCATTAAAGAATAAATTGCAAGGGATTTTTTATATTTTTACATAGGAAAAGGACTGTCTATTCGACAATCCCTTATTTTGCATATACATTTTTAATTGACTTTAAAGGAAAATGATACATGATCCTGCACAGGTATCCAAGCGCCAATTCCCTGTTTTGTCACGTTTTTTATCTGAATTGTTTTTTTGGAACCTTTTAATTCAATATATACTTCTCCAAAGGTAACTTGCCCTTTTTCATTGACAGCAGGAGCATAAGCATCCAAAATCCCATGTTTTTGTACTGGAATGTTATACGAATTAGGTAGCTTTGTATTGTGGCCGATGACCGTTTGATACGAAAGAGGCAAATTTGTATTTTCACTCGCTTTTAATAACATCATGGTTTTTATTTGTTCCGGATCACTGATTTTACTGGTTAGCGCTCCTTTTATTTCTTTTTCTTCCTGTTGATAATAACTCATCTCTTGTACATCTTCCCCACCGACATTATTCATTTCATTTTTATTAATCGGCTGATATTCCCAATTAATATTTGATTCCGCGGATTGGTAATTGATTGGCCATCTTCCTAAATAGACCATACCTCGATAACCAATCGCTACAGGGGAAGGTTTAATACTGCTTTCATTCAGAACTTTAATTAACTCCGGATTTTCAATTGGAATGTCCACTTCTTTTATTAATTCCTCGGTTAACTTACTTGGTTCAATAATTTCCTGGTCTTCCGTTGAATTCGGAAATGTATTTTCTTTAGAAATATCCAGCACATGGCTGGGGATATCTGATTCTTTATTTTCTTCTTTTTCTTCTGCAAGGCTGCTGATTGGCATCCATAGGGTTGTTAAACATAAGAAAAGTGTAAAAAAATAAGCCCAATTACATTTTTTCATTACCGTCCCTTCCTTTCTTTTTGTTTTATTTTTTCAGAAAGGAAGAAAACTATACACTTGAAGCCATGAGACTTTTTGGAAATTGTATATAAAAAATAAAGCCGGAATGTATTTCCCGGCTTTATTTTTTATCATTCCTTCTTATCCAGCAGGGCAGCATTTAAAATACCGCCTGTAATAATAATAATTCCAAACAAATAGAACCAGATCAGCAGCACAATAATGGTTCCTAAACTGCCATATGTTGCAGAAAAATTCCCCAAATTATTGACGTAAAAGGAGAATCCCCAAGAAACCAGCTGCCATGCAAATGTTGCGAATGCAGTTCCCCATATAACTTGAGAAAATTTCAGACGTCCATTAGGTGCAAGCTTATACAAGAAAAGCAATACAATAAAGAAAATCAGAGATGACAATACCCATCTCAAGGTTCCCCATGCAGATAGAAAAGACTCCGTAAAACCAATCCATGAAAACAGATACGTACCAATCATTCTCCCGAATACCGGTAACAGTAAAGCTAAAATAATAATTAACACCATACCTATTGTCAGCACTATTGCTACCATCCGAGCGACGATAAAAGATCGGTCAGTGTGTATCCCATAAGCATAGTTGAATGCTTTTGTAATCGCATTAACACCATTTGAAGCAGCCCACAAAGTTCCGATTATCCCAATCGAAAGCAGCCCGCCGTTTTGAACAGTCAAGGAGTCCAAATTCGTTGAAATCAGACTCATCACCTGCTCAGGAGCAAAATCACCAATTGTCTCTAAAATTAAATCCATATCAATTGGCAAATAAGGAATCAAATTAAGTAAGAAAATTAAAAAAGGAAACAAAGACAGAATAAAGAAATAGGCAAGCTGAGCTGCTAATCCAAATACATCTACCTCTTTATAATGTCCCCAAAACTTTTTACCTGCACTTTTCAAATTTCGAATGCTTTTCTACCTCCCCTTCTCCTTTGAAAATGGCTTGTTCAAAAAGGAGAAGGCAGCTGCTGGCAAAGAATAAACATTTCTTATTTAACTTTTATCCTTCTAATAATCCTTCTATTTGAACATCCTGTACTACTCTATTTCATTATTGGAAAATTTATTCGTTACTTTATCCAAAGTCTGTTCTACCTGCTCTAAAGCATTCATTGCATTAGCAGATCCGCTTTCAAAAACTTGGTTTACCTTATCCACAGTACCTTGTAATCCCTGAATCGCTTCAGAAGGGTTACTGATATAATAAGATGAAACAGATTTCATTTCTTTTGCTTTTCCGCAGGCATAACTGCGTGCTTCCTTATCCAATAATGCTACAGCTCCTCCTGTTACTGCTCCAGCAACAACACCTATAATAATTTTACGTTTACCCATTAGTATCTCTCCTTTAATCTAAATAATGCTTTTCTTTTAAAAATTGAAGCAGTCCGTGACAGCCTTCTGAAACTAACTGATATGTCTGATCAAAATCACCCGTATAGTATGGATCAGGGATATCCTCATCTTCTATGTTTTCCACAAACTCCATTAATTTCACAATAACTGTCTCGTCATGATTGTTGGACCTTTGAAGTGCAGTAAAATTATTCTGATCCATCGCAACCATGTAATCAAATTGCTTATAATCTTCTTCCTCCAGCAACCTGGATATCATTCCATCATAGGGAACCCCTTGCTGATCAAGGATGTTCTTCGTTCCGGAATGAGGAGTTTCTCCAAGATGCCAGCTTCCCGTTCCGCAAGAATCAACCTGAATCTTATCTTCCAGCTGCTCACGCTTCACAAGATCCCGGAAAATCGCTTCCGCCATCGGAGAACGGCAAATATTACCTAAACAAACAAATAATACACGCACCAATCACTATACACCCCGTTACTCTTTTTCGTCCGCTTTGTAGAAGCGCTTGTCTTCCTATCCTGCATATCCGATAAAAATTTTCATGATATGCTACATTACTTCCATTATAAGCAACTTATCCCGATAAGCAAAGGCTTAATTGTGGAAAATTGTTATTCTGCATCATTTTTTGCCGGAAAATGCGAAACTAAAATAAACTCATATCCCAGCTGTTCGCAATATGACGCAATAATTTAATTCCTGAAACACTGTTTCCCTGCTTATCCAAAGCTGGTCCAAATACACCAATACCACAACCGTCTAAAAATGGCAAGTCATTTTCCCTTACTCTTGGCGGAACTACTGCTAAAATACCGCCTGAAACACCACTCTTGGCAGGAATTCCGACATAGGAAGCAAATTTTCCTGAAGCGTCATACATACCACATGTTAACATCAATGATTTCGCAATGCGTGCTACATTTTTGGGAATAATAACTTCTTCCGTCTCCGGATGAACGCCGTCATTGGAAAGAATCAGACCTATGCGGGCCAAATCATCCGTGGTGATATTTATAGAACACTGTTTAAAATAGGTTTCTAACGTCACCCCTAAATCCGATTCCAGATATCCTTCCTCTAACAGATAATAACCGATGGCACGATTTCGCATAGAAGTATCTCTTTCTGATACATACACATCAATATCTAACTCTGGACGATACCCAATCATTTTTTCCATTAATTGAAATAACGGTTCCAGCTTTTCATCCGATGTATTGCCGCTTAATAAGGAAGAAACCGTAATAGCTCCAGCATTTACCATTGGATTAAATGGCCTGTTCGCCGAGTTAATCGCCAAATGAACAATGGAATTGAATGCTTCTCCCGTAGGTTCTACATCCACCCGCTGCAACACATACGTTATCCCTCTGTCCATACATGCAACAATAAAGCTGAGAACTTTCGATATACTTTGAATCGAAAAGGAGTAATTTACGTCGCCTGATTGGATTTGCATCCCGCTTTTTCCGATAATCGTAATACCTAAAGCGTCAGGATCAGCTTCCTCTAATTTTGGTATATAATCCGCTACGTTTCCTGTATCTGTCTGTTTCTTAAAAAATTCTACCCATCCATCGACGTATTCTTGCAGCCATTGTTTATTTTTTTCTGTGTTTAAATTGACAAATCCTTGTACCATATTATCACTCCTTTAGGATAAAGTAGCTTTTTTACTTTATTTTTTACTCTAATAAGGATTATTTTGCTAGGGATTAATCGGCATTACTCACTTTTCGCCCTTTAAAAAGGAACTTCCATTCCATAGGAACAGGGTTGATAAAGAATAGAGGATAAAGTGTAAGGCGACCGCTGCGGCGGACCGTTTTGCTTTCCGACGTACAAATGTTTTCAATGGGGCGAGTAAGCGCAGCCCCAGTCCCAACCCCAGGACGTTGCGTTCTTAGTCTGCCTAGGGGGCACGCTCTTCAGCTAACTTTTGCCAAGAAGTTCACTTGGCAAAAGGGCATCTTCAGATGGTGCTGATCCCTCAGGAGTCAAAACGGTCCGTCTCCGCTAGTAGGATACTCTTACGGTTGAAATAGCTGAATAAATAAAGGGTCGATCAGACAGAACCAATTTTTGTGGTGCATGGCAAAAAGGCTCAGCAATCATTCCTTTCTATACATGAAAGCTATACACCATATTCTGTTCAAAAAATAGAAGGATGATTTAACGAAAAGCAAGCATGCTAATAGCAATCATGGTCATCCCGGAACAGCAAGGGTTATATGTTTATTCTTTGGTATGAAAGTTGAGTCATTATAAATCCCGTTGTTTCCGTTTAAAAAGAAGAACTACTTTTTACGAAGCAATGAAATCTTCTTATATGAACTATACCCCATAAAGCAGAGATTTAGCCGTCAACTTTTATCTTAACTTCGTTTATTTTCCTAAGCAAAATAAACGCAATAACCGGAAATATGCTTTATTAAAACAAAAAACCTTTCCGAATGAATGGTCTCAATAGCCATCCAAACGGAAAGGTTTTATTTGCATGATTTAATGAAAAGAATTTGCTTATTTTCCAATAAACATTTGTGTCCAGTAGTTACCATCTTCAACATGACCAATACCGATATGTGTGAAATCAGCATTCATGATGTTTTCACGGTGACCTTCACTGTTCATCCAAGCATCTACTACTTCTTCTGGAGATTGCTGTCCTTGCGCAATGTTTTCACCAGCAGTGTTGTAATCAATATCGAAACTTTCCATCATATCAAATGGAGAGCCGTAGTTCGGGCTATTATGATCAAAGTAATTGTTTTCTTGCATATCCTTTGATTTTTCGCTGGCTACTTCACTTAACTCTGTGTCTATTTCAAGTGGCTCCAGACCTTGTTTTTCTCTTTCTTCATTTGTTAAGTCAACTACTTCTTGTTCAAATTGACTTACTTCACCGTCTGATTGGTTGTCTTCTGTGTTTTGCTCTGCTTCTTCCTGATTACCAGTATCAGCCTGATTTTCTTTCTCCGCTGACTGGTTATCTGCAGGCGTCTCAGCTTCTGCTTCTTTACCTGGAGCTGCTTCTCCATTTATTGCATCAAAGCAATTGAAATCACTGGTATTTAATTGCTCTGTATCTATATTGTTCCAGCCTTGTCCATTCTCAGAATAATAGACTTGTTCGGAACTTTGAGGAGAGGCTCCGGAATTTGCAGATGCTTCAACACTTGAAGTGAATCCTCCTCCAATTAATACGGTTGCTGACAATGCAGTAGCAATGCCTACTTTCTTAAACATGCACATACACTCCTTTTTTGTTGTTTTGTTTTGTGCAAAAAAATCATAACACGGGTTTGGCTGTAACATTTGAAATAATCGAGGCAAGGTTTACCAAGGACTTTTTTCTCCCATTATTTTTTACTTTTAAACTTGTAAAACCCTGTCAAATCTACTATTCTAAAATGCGTATAATTCTCCTGTATTGGAAATTAATCAATCGACAGGAAATCATTTCTATAAAACGAATATTGACAAGTTTCAACAGGAGGACTAATGTTACACCATAAGCAAAATTGTAACGGAAATGTTACTTGATTTCATTTCACTTTTATTTTATTTTATAAACTAGTTCTGTCTATATAAATAAGGGAGTTCATTACCCCCAAAAAAGCAATTATTTGATAGAATAGTATTTAAAGACTGAAATAATTATGTTATACGAACAAAAGAACAAAGAATAAACCGTAAACAATCAGATGATATATGAAACGTAAATTACCGGATTACACTAAAACATAAAGAGAATATTTAATAAGGTAAGCTTAATGAACGTTATTTTTCATTTTGGATCAAGCTTATTGTATATTCTCTCATACAGAAAAGTGTCGTATATTGTCTTTTCTGCATGCAATCAAAATAAAAACGTTATTTAATGGAGGATTTTATATATGTTTTCAAGCGCTGAAATTGGAATTGACTTAGGAACTGCAAATATCTTAGTATACTCAAAAACAAAAGGAATTGTTTTAAATGAACCATGCGTCGTAGCTATTGATGTGAATACAAAGCAAGTAATGGCTGTCGGAACAGAAGCAAAAGAAATGGTCGGAAAGACACCAAAGAACATCATCCCGATCCGTCCTCTAAAAGATGGCGTTATCGCTGATTATGACGTGACTGCTCAACTACTGAAAGAATTGCTTAAAAAGGTAAGCAAAACATTAGGAATGTCTATGCGTAAACCAAATGTCATCGTATGTACACCATCAGGCAGTACAAGTGTTGAAAGAAGAGCGATTCATAATGCTGTCTCCAGTTACGGAGCAAAACAAGTTCATTTAATTGAAGAGCCTGTTGCTGCAGCAATCGGGGCTGATCTTCCAGTCGATGAACCTTATGCCAATGTTATTGTAGATATTGGCGGCGGAACATCAGAAGTAGGTATTATTTCTTTTGGTGGTATCGTGTCCTGCAATTCCGTACGTACAGCGGGAGATAAAATGGATGAAGAGATTATTCAGCATATCCGTAAACAATATAATATTTTAATTGGTGAACGTACTGCCGAAAATATTAAAATGGAAATTGGTTATGCACTTCCAAATCATCAAGAAGAAAAAATGGAAATCCGCGGTCGTGACATGGTTACCGGACTTCCAAAAACAATCGAAGTTACTTCTACAGAGATTTATTCTTCTTTAAAAGAATCGTTAGATCAAATTTTAGAAACAATCCGCGCAACTTTAGAGGAATGCCCGCCGGAATTAAGCGGTGATATTGTTGATAATGGGATTGTCCTGACAGGTGGCGGTTCTCAATTAAACGGTATGAAGGATTGGCTTGCGGAAGAACTCAGTGTCCCTGTTCACATTGCTCCAAACCCGTTAGAATCAGTAGCAATTGGAACTGGCCGTGCATTAAAAATGATCCATAAATTACAAAAAGCAGCAAAATAAAATTTCATTTTCTCTGGAGATATTATACTTTAAATCGTACTATTGCCGGCATTTATTTGTATTTTTATCTAAATATACAGCGTACGGGATTTTTTCTTTTCCGCATCCTGTATAAAATAGGTTATCCTTTTAAAAATAGAAGTTTTAAAGGGCTTATTCATTGTGTTTAAAAAGTTGACCTGAAAGAAATCAAGCATAGAGCTCACTTGATTTCTTTCTACGTCTACTTCTTAACGATATGGCACGTTTATTAAAGGAAATATTCTTCTAATAAGGGGTCAAAATGCTTCCCCATTTTTTAAAAAATGGAATAAGGAAGCTTATTTGTCATGCACAAAGATATTTTTTCCTTTACACCTTGTTTATCAAGACACTGTCGAATAGCTTTCCATCGAGATTTTTTCTTTAATCATCACTCCCCTTTTCGCCATTTCTTGGATATATGCTTCTCCAGGAATGATCTTTTCCGGCGGATATACACCGTTTTTGGTAATTTTCCCGCCTGCTATCATTTGGGCAGCTACTGATATTGTATTTGCTGTAGCCCGTGCCATTGCTGTAACTCCTGTCTGTTCCTCTTTATAAGTCACCATTTCATAGGTGAATGTTGTATTCACCTGCTTATTACGGCCTTTTATCACAGCCCGTAATAAAACGGCATCTTTTTTATCCTTTAATGCAACAATGGGATCAAGTACCTTTAATAAAACTTTACGCGGACTGATTTTGACGCCGTCTACCACGACATCATAATGGTTTTTTGTCAGATTCAAATCAACTAACAGTTTACATTTTTCAGCATGTCCCGGATATCGTATGGTTTTATACTCCAGCGTTTCTAAATAAGGAAAAGACTTTGTTAATGTGGACGTTCCCCCTGACGTATGAAATGCTTCTAATTCTCCGAAATCATCAAAACTAATCGGTTCAATTCCAGATAAAGATGGGACAGTGGTCAACGTGCTATCACGGATTATCTCGGATGGATCGGTATAATGATCCAGCACACCTTCCATCGAAAATACATGATTATACTGTAATGGCGGTTCCGGATGAACAGGAATCCCTCCCACAAATAATTGGATGGATGCCGCTTCTTCCAGTTTACTCACACCATAACCTGATAATATATTTATCATTCCAGGGGCTACACCTAAATCAGGAATCACGGTTACACCTGCAGCTCTTGCCTCCCCTTCCAACTCCAATACTTTATCAGTAATATGATCAATATGACCGCCTAAATCAACAACGGAAGTCCTCACCTTGATTCCTGTTTTCGCAACGAGTTCATTAAAAGTATAAAACAGAGCGTTGACAACAACATCAAAACGGCGCATATAGTCAGCAAGTTCCTTTTCATTCTGCGCATCTACCTGATAGGCTGTCATAAATGGCGACTGTAATTGATAACAAATATCCTGGGCACGCTGCAAATCAATGTCGGCAAGACCAATTTCTTGAATGCCCTCACTATTGGCCAAGTCTCTTGCAACTTCTTTTCCCATAAGCCCGGTTCCTAATACACCTATTTTCATGATAATTCCCCCTTTTTCTCTTACTTCTTTGAAAGGAACTTTCACAGATAGTCTATGCATCTGTATCAATTTGGGCACGCTGCAACTTTCCGCTGTAATCTACATAAACTGCTTTCCATTCCGTGAATACATCCAGTGCCTGCACGCCAGAATCACGATGTCCATTTCCGGTACCCTTCGTTCCTCCAAAAGGTAAATGAATTTCTGCACCGGTCGTCCCTGCATTCACATAAACAATTCCTGTATCCAAGTCGCGCTGTGCTTTAAACACACGGTTCACATTTTGTGTATAAATAGAGCTGGATAATCCGTACTTCACTTTATTATTTACAGCAATCGCTTCTTCAAAGTCATTTACCTCAATCAGCGAAACAACAGGTCCGAAAACCTCCTCTTGGGCAATCCGCATATCTATCGTTACATCCGTAAACAATGTCGGTTCAAAATAAAAACCCTTCTCATAATTCTTTACGGTGAGCTGTTTACCACCCGCCAGTAATTTCGCCCCCTCTTCTTTTCCGATTTCCATATATTTCAATATTTTATCCAGACCTGCCTGATTAATAATGGGACCAACTTTATTCTTGGTGTCCAATCCATCCCCTATCGTCAAGCCTTTCATTTCCTCTAATAAACGTTTCTCCAATATCTCCCGTACATCTTTATGGACAATCACACGGCTGCAGGCTGTACAGCGCTGTCCACTTGTTCCAAAAGCACTCCACAGAATACCTTCCACCGCCAAATCAATATCTGCGTCTTCCATGACGATGACAGCATTCTTCCCGCCCATTTCCAGAGAGACCTTTTTCAATTGTTTTCCGCATTCTGTCGCTACTTTTCTGCCGGTTTCATTGGATCCAGTAAAAGAGATCACACGAATTGCTTCCTGCTCAATCATTGCCTGCCCAATTGTAGCTCCCGATCCATATACGACATTCACTACCCCTTTAGGCAATCCAGCTTCTTTAAATATCTTTGCCAACTCCGATGCCATCATCGGTGTTTCGGAGGAAGGTTTCCAGATAACGGTGTTGCCCGCAACCATTGCAGGAAATGTTTTCCACGTAGCTATCGCTATCGGAAAATTCCATGGAGTAATAATCCCTACTACTCCAACCGGATGCCGTTGACTCATTGCAAATTTATCTTTTAATTCAGCTGGGGTTGTTTGCCCAAATAAACGTCTCCCTTCCCCAGCCATATAAAATGCCATATCAATTCCTTCTTGAACTTCACCGCGCGCTTCTTCAATGACTTTTCCGTTCTCTAAAGTTAATAATTGAGATAGTCTCTCCTTCTTTTTCTTCATGATTGCTCCTATTTTATACAGTATTTCAGCACGCTGAGGTGCAGGTACAAGCGCCCAATCTTTCTGCGCAATTCGAGCAGCTTCCACAGCCTGATCCATAGCTGCCGCATCAGAGTTCGGGACCTCCAAAAACTCCTTGCCATCGGCTGGATTATAAACATTTTCCCTTTCAGCAACATCCATCCATTCTCCGTTAATAAAGTTTTTTAAGACTTTCTCTTCATTTGAAAGCGTTATCATTTAATTTCCTCCCTTTTATAAAATGGTTCAACCTCATTTTCAGGTAAGTGAATTCAAGGAAATGATTCGAGATGAAGATGAAATACTACACATAGAATGAAATATCCCGTCCATTTACGTACTTAGTGAAAGATACAAAAAAGATGAATCTGGCCTTCCGTTCTTCTTTCCCTCAAAATAATACACTCTTTCTAACTTTAGTATAATGGAATCATCAATATGTTTACAACTAATTTTAAAAAATATTCAAAAATTGGTATATACACGTATATTGATTTGTTTTATTTTTTATGGAGAATAATCATCTGTCGTTTTCAGTTAGATAAAGAAATTTGGCTGGATAAAGTCCGGTTAAAACCAAACTTCATCCAGCCAATCAAACGCTTTTTTAGGTTGTTTCAATTAAAACATGATTTTTTTAATTTTTTCACGAGGCATTTCTTCTCCCGTGAATTTTTCGAACGCAAGCGCTCCCTGCCAAAGCATCATGCCAAGACCATTAATCGCTGTACTGCCGCCTTCTTCTGCTTGTTGCAGCAGTTTGGAACGTTGTGGGTTGTATACGACATCCGTAACAACCAAATCATCACGAAGCACATCTAACGTATCGTCGATAATGCTTAGATCATCATGGGGTTTCATACCAAGGCTTGTAGCGTTGGCAAGAACGAGACTTTCAGCAACTTCACGACGAAATGCATCTTTATCTTCAAGCGGTAAAATATTTGCTTTCACTTGATATTCCTGCATCTCTTCATTGATATATTTCACATTTTCTTCTGCGTTGCTGAAAAATTTATCATCACGGGCGAAAACACTAATTTCGCGAATACCTGATTGAACAAGCTGCGTGGTAATTGGTGTAGCAACCCCGCCAGAACCAACTAAAGTCACTTTTTGTCCTTTAAGTTCAACGCCGTGTTCCAGCAAATTGGATACATAACCAAGCCCATCTGTGTTATAGCCTTTCAGCTTACCGTTTTTGTTTACGACTGTATTGACAGCACCGGCATGTTTTGCACCTTCATCTACCTCATCCAAGTATTGAATCACTTCCATTTTGTTCGGCATCGATATGTTAAATCCAATGGCTCCTATGGCTTTCATACCCTCTACAGCCTTCTCTAATTCATCGTTGCCTACTTCAAATGCAAGATATGCATAATTTAAATCTTTCAGCGTGTAGCCTAGGTTGTGCATGCGCGGGGATAAGCTGTGCCCGATTGGTGTAGCGAGAAGCCCGACCAATTTCGTGTAACCATCTATTTTTTCCAAGTTTTTTTCAAAATCTGCTGTCATCGTATCCATCTCCTCTATTTTATTCTTATCTTAAGAAAAAATTCGCTTTCTTCGGGAAGCAATATAAAGTGCTAACAAAATGCTTAATAATGCAATCACCATATCAAACACAAGCGTCATACTGATTCCGATATAATCAACAAGGGAACCGGTAATGATTGGAACCAAAATAAAAGCTGCACTTGATGCAATATTTACGTAAGCTGTTGTTGTTCCTTTGTTTTTCCGGAAAAAATCGGTCATGATACTTAACGCCAGCTGGAATAATCCTGAAGTAAATAAACCTAACAAGAATGTGCTGACAAGAACGACCGGATAGGATTCAATAAAGAACAGTAACAGCATGGCAATAAATGCAATGATTGGATAAACAATTAAAACCGTAATCGGCTTTATAAACCGGTCAAGAACGACAGCAAGCAATATGACAGAAGCAAGCGCACCGATACTGAAATAGCTAAGCAGCTGGACAGCATCATTTTCGCTCAAACCGATAAACTGTTCACCAAGTTCAGGTAACCATGTTTGCCATACCACAAATAATGCCGTTGACGTAAAACCAATTAAGATAATAGCTAGACCTTCTCGCATCATGGATGGTTTGGCTTTTAATTTTTTCTTATCTTGTTCTTTATCTGACGCTTCCTCTTCCGAAGAATCGCCATTATCTACGTCAGGGAAAGGCATAAAGAATAAATAAATGCCGCTAATGACATAAAGAACACCAAGAATGAAGAATGACCATCCCCAAAAAATACCGTTTGCTGCCAAAAAGGAAATTAAGAACGGTAAAACGGTAGCTCCAATGGAGACAAAAGCTTTAACTAAAACCGTTGCCGTACTGGATTTCTTTGGAAATGACTCAATCAGTGCCGGGTATGTCCCAGAATCCAATAAGGAGTTAGCAATACCAGCAGTAATTGCAAATGCAAATGCTAAATAATAGCTTGATGTCAGCGGCATGCCGAGTAAAAACAGTAAATACAAAAAACTTGCTGCAATGATAATTGGCTTACGGCCGATTTTGTCAGAAAGCCTGCCTGCAAAAAATAAAGCGACTAACTTTCCAATTCCGATAGCCGAAACCAGAAAACTGACCTGTGAAGGAGTCACATCATACAGCCGAGATAAATTACCCATGTTAGAAGCAATGATAATATTGATCATGCCAAGCATGAAAAAGTTTAAATAGAGGCCAATTGATGTCTTTAAATAAGGGTTATTCAATTTCTGTCCTCTCCTTTGTTGTTTCGCTTTGTTGTACTCGGATTTAGTATGAGCGGCTTAGCAAAATCTATTCTCCTTCATTTACGGTCATTTTTTTCTTTGTATTGGAAAAACTAAAAAGGCTTCTTTTTGTGAAAGACTGTGACGGCTACTTTTACACTCCTTGTACATGAAGGAATCGATCCTATTACGTTTAGCTTGGAATAAGACTCCCGCTGATGGAAGCTTCATTTTATGATATACTGGACATTGATTTTATAGAGGAAGGATTTTATGTATATGGAAAAGAAAACAGAACAATGGTCGACAAAACTCGGATTTATTTTATCCTCTGCCGGTGCTGCCGTCGGATTGGGTGCCATTTGGAAATTCCCATATATGACCGGGATGAATGGCGGAGGAGCGTTTTTCTTTATTTTTATATTATTTACCATTTTGATTGGTCTGCCGCTGCTTATCGCTGAATTTGTGGTTGGGCGTGGAGCGCAAAAAGAAGCAGTCAGTGCATACCAAAAGCTGGCATCAAAACGGAGCATCTTTTCTTTTATCGGACATTGGGGAGTTGTCGGAGCCTTTATTTTAATGTCCTTTTACAGTGTTGTCGGCGGCTGGGTATTGATTTACAGTTTGATGTCCATATCCGGTATGGTCATCACAGATGGTGCCGATTACGGAGCTTTATTCGATACAATCACCGGGAACCCGCTGTTGACGATTGTAGGGTTGGCTGTGTTTGTATTTATTAATTCCTTTGTTATCTCTCATGGCATTCAAAATGGCATCGAAAAATATAGTAAAGTATTAATGCCATTATTGTTTATCTTCTTCCTTATTATTGTGGTACGTTCTTTAACCTTTGAAGGGGCTATGGAAGGGGTACGTTTCTTCCTCAAGCCGGACTTTTCACAGTTAAACGGAGAAAATATTCTATATGCATTAGGGCAGGCATTTTTCTCGCTAGCTGTCGGTATATCCGTTATGGTTACTTACAGTTCTTATCTTGCTAAGAATGTCAGTTTAACCACTTCAGCAGCTTCTGTTTCTATTATGAATATTTTCGTATCTTTACTTGCGGGATTAGCAATATTTCCGATTGTATTCGCATTTGGACTGGAACCGACAGAAGGACCGGGACTGCTGTTTGTCGTACTTCCGGAAGCATTTTCACAAATGCCTTTTGGTTCATTATTCTTGAGTTTATTTCTACTGTTATTCTTGTTTGCGATTTTAACTTCTTCTTTCAGTATGCTGGAGATTATTACGTCTTCTCTAGATGAAAAAACAAAAGGATCACGCAAACAAATTGCCTGGATAGCTGGTCTGGCTGTATTTATTTTTGGTATCCCTGCTGCCTTATCATCGAATGTTCTTGCAGATTTTCATATTTTCGGAAAAACAGCATTTGATGCCAGTGATTTCTTGGTCAGCAATATTATGCTGCCTGTTGGCTGTTTGTTTATTGCTTTATTTGTAGGTTTTACAATGAATCGTACATTAGTTGAACAAGAGTTTCAGGCAAGAAATCCGCTTGGCAACGGGATGTTTCAGGTGTGGTATCAACTATTAAGATGGATTGCGCCTGTGACCATCGTTATTGTTTTCCTTTATTCCCTTGGCGTTTTTCCATTTTAAAAACGGCACGGACAATGTATTTCAAACGAATGAAAATCTCTCTGCTCTTAGGCAGGGAGATTTTTTAGCATATAAACACTTTTTAAATGGTGCAAAACCGGGAACGATAATACTAGCAGGATGCATTTATACTAAAATATATGAATCAGTCAATTGGAAAGGAGAACTTTTATCATGATTAATAAAATTGTCATCGTCGGCGGTGTTGGAGGCGGGGCCACAGTCGCTGCACAAATACGGAGATATGATACCGATTCGGAAATTTATATCATTGAACGGAATGGTTATATTTCTTTTGCAAATTGTGGCATGCCTTATTATCTGGGAGGAACTATTACAGACCGAGATCGGGTAATTTACTCAGAAAATGATTTTAGAGAGAAGTATCATGTTTCCATTGAAACCTATGCAAGGGTTACGCACATCGAACCAGAGAAGAAAACCCTGTTTTTTGAAAAAAATAACAAACCATATGAAATGGACTATGATACATTAATTCTTTCACCAGGAGCACGAGCTGTTATGCCGGAATTAGACGGGATTGGGTACAATACGTTCACACTACGGACGGTGGAGGATATGGATCAGATCGAAGCATTTATCACGGATCAAAAACCGGAATCAGCTGCTATTATCGGCGGCGGGTTTGTCGGTTTGGAAATGCTCGAAAACCTGCATCAAAGAGGCTTGCAATGTTCTCTTGTCGATCATTCAGAACATGTCATGTCCCGATTAGATGATGATATGGCAAGCCTCGTTGATAATCATATCCAAGAAAACGGCGTAACACTTTATTTAAATGATAGATTGGAAAGCTACTCTGATCATGGCACTACACTGCATCTTCAAAGTGGAAAAACGATTCAGGCAGATATGACACTGATGGCTGTCGGAATTACACCAAACATTGAACTTGCGGAAAATGCTGGTCTGGAACTGGGTGAAACCGGAGCGATTAAAGTAAACGAGGCCATGCAAACGAGTGATCCTTCTATTTATGCGCTGGGAGATGCTGTAGAAGAAGTTGATTTTATTACAAAAAAACCGGCTCATGTCGCATTAGCATGGCCCGCACATCGACAGGCGTTTGTTATTGCAGCTCATTTAAACGGGGAAAATATTCAGCGTGAAGGGATATTAGGCTCCTCTATTTTCCGTATCTTTGATTATACCGTAGCTATTACAGGGCAGAATAGGAAAGCGTTAGAAGCATTGGATATTCCATTCGAAGCGGTTATGTCCAAAGGTTTTTCTCATGCAGGATACTATCCCGGTTCAGAAAAGTTGTGGATGAAGATTGTATTTGACCCGGAATCCGGACAATTATTAGGCGGCAGCGTTATTGGACCAAAAGGAGCTGATAAACGAATGGCCGTATTAGCAACAGCAATTAAAGGAAAACTTACGGTAGAGGACTTGACAGATTTGGAATTAGGCTATAACCCGATTTATTCAGGTTCAAAAGACGCGCTCAACATTCTAGGGTATAAAGCGAGAGAACAGTGGAAAAAAGCAACCAAATAAAATGCACTGCAAAGCCGACTGAATTGGACTTCAGCCGGCTTATTTTTTAATTATCTTCAAATTGATAAACTAATTCATATCTGGTTTCATCTAATAGTTCTGCAACATGTACGCGTACCCCATGACCGAATACAATCTCATCATCTGTCATGGCTATAATCATTGCACGAGTGTTGTTATGGATATCCAAATATATATCTCCGACAGCAGGTTGCAGTGTATCATCATTTTCTGCTAAATAAGAAATAGACTCATCTTGCAGCTGCTTTTCTTCCGGAACAAGAGACTTATCAAAATAAGCAATTTCTTGACTCGCGTCTGATTTCCCTGGAACCATCACAACATATTCACTATGTTTTACACCATTATCACGGGTTGTGATAACATTTCCATCTTCCACCCGTTCCACTTTCTCAATCTCATTCAATGAATAATGATCCAGGAAGTCTGGCGTAGGTTTCACAATCAAAATGTAATCACCGGCTTTCGGTTTTGCATATTGATCAACCGTATATCGTTTCCCATAGAAAATAAATGTATCATTATGTTTTGGGCGATAAAAATTAATTTCTCTAGCCGTTGTTAATACTTGTTTCATATCCTTTAACCGATACATATGAACGGATTTTTTAAACATCGGTTTCACAGAATATACCTTATGCAATTCATTTTCATAAAATACAAATTGTCCTTTTCTTACTTGAAAAAGTTTCATTTAATAACCTCCTTGATTAATCAATTCCAAAATAAGGCACGCTCTTCTTCTCTATATACCCTCATACTCGTAAAAATGAAACCTCTAAAGCTCTCGTTTTCATTTTAGGAAGCGAAATTATTTTCATTTGGAGCAAGGATTGATATGAATCTGCGTTTGACATAAACAGAAGTTTAATCGGGTCTCAAGTGCAGACAAACGCCTTGACACTAGACTTTTGTAACCTATCTGGTGATTTTCCAACGTAAGTATAACACGCTAATCATCCGAATGCTACCCGATTTTTTATCGTCTGCGAAAAAATCACAATAAATGATGCTTGCTGTTTCATTATTTATCTGATTCTAAGCTTTCTTTTAACAATGATAATGCTTCCCAGCGTTCCATTTTTTCTTCTAATTGATCTTCTACCTCTTGCTGCTCTGTAAATAAAGGCTGTACCTTGCCGATATCACTTCCTGCTGCTGCAATTTCCTGCTCAATGTCGGTTAATCGTGTTTCCAGCTGTGTGATTTCATCCTCTATTGTTTCCCATTCACGCTGTTCCATGTATGATAGTTTCTTTTTCGTTTTCGCAGCAGATGCAGGACTTGATTCTTTTGCAGCAGTTGCTTCCTTTTGTTTTGGAATCGTGTTTGTTTCCAAGAAATTGCTGTAGTTTCCGTAATAAAGGGAAACCTCTCCTTCTCCTTTAAAAACAAGGAGCTTGTCAACAATCCGGTCCAGAAAATAACGATCATGCGAAACTGTAATAACGACCCCGGGAAACGTCTCCAGATACGCTTCTAACACGCCTAAGGTTTGTGTATCCAAATCATTCGTCGGCTCGTCTAAAAACAAGACATTCGGTTCATGCATCAATACTTTAAGCAAATAAAGGCGACGTTTTTCCCCACCTGATAACGTACGTATATAAGCCCATTGCTGCGGTCTGGGAAATAGAAATTGTTCCAGCATCTGTTCTGCTGTAATCACTTGCCCATTCGCCGTATGCATAACTTCAGCCACTTCTTTAATATACTCAATGATGCGCAAATTCCCATCTAGATCCTCATCATCCTGTGTATAATAGCCGATTCGAACCGTCTCTCCGATTTTCACGTTCCCTTTGTCAGGAAAAATACGCTCTGCCATGATATTGAGTAATGTTGTTTTCCCAGTACCATTCGGGCCTATAATACCAACCCGGTCTCCCGGAATAATTTGATAGGTGAAGTCATGAATAAGCGTCTGCTGTTCAAAACCTTTTGAGATATTTTCTAAATCAATAACGTCATTCCCGAGCCGTTTGGACCCGGCTTGAATCGCTAGGTTTTCTTTTTTCGTATCAAATTTTTTCTCTTTCATTTCTTCTACCCGTTCCACACGGGCACGCTGCTTCGTTGACCTTGCCTTTGCTCCGCGTTTTAACCAGGCCAGTTCACGTTTTAACGTATTGCGATGTTTTTGCTCATCACTTATTTCCTGTGCTTCCCGTTCTGCTTTTTTCTCTAAAAACAACTCATAGTTTCCTTCATAAACATAAAGGTTTCCTTTATCCAGTTCAAATATCCGATTGGTTACCCTGTTCAGGAAGTAACGATCATGGGTAACTAATAAAATAGAACCGCGATAGTTTTGCAAATATTTTTCCAGCCATTCCACTGTTTCATGATCCAGATGGTTGGTAGGCTCATCCAAAATAAGCAGATCAGCAGGCTGAATCAATGCTTTAGCAATAGCAACCCGTTTTCGCTGCCCACCTGATAACTCGCGGACTTTTTTATCAAATGCTGTAATTCCGAGCTTCGTTAACACTGTTTTAGCATTTGCATTCGCTTCCCAAGCCTCTGCTTCATCCATCTTTTGCTGCAGCTGTAATAACTGCTGCTGAAACGTTTCTTTTTCCGGTTCTTTTTCCAAATGAAGCAAAGCTTGCTCATAAGCACGCATCAGCTTCATTTGTTCCGATTCTCCATAATAAATCTGTTCGATAACCGTTAAATCTTCCAAAAGATCGATTTCCTGTGCGATATACTCAATCTGATAATCTTTTGCATGTTTTATTTCTCCCTGATCCGGTTCATCTATGCCTGCAATCACTTTTAAGAAGCTTGATTTCCCGGTCCCATTCACACCGATTAAACCAATCCGCTCATACTCACCAATGGTTGTATTGATATTGGTAAACAGATTTTTATCTCCATAGGACTTGCTGATATTTTCAATACGTAACATAACGCATCCCTTCCTTATTTCTTTAAGTATGGATTATTTTTGATTGGTTTCCTTCTTTCCTTTAAACCAAGTCTTCATGATTAAAACAACCAGCAATAGCAGCCATGAAGTCACCAAATAAAAAATAAACTGGCTTGCCTGGTTCATGTCTTGATAAAACGAGAGTAATCCAAGCCATATAATGAAAATAACTACAAATTGCCCCAGCAGTAATTTCATGCTAACGCCTCCCAAGGTTAAATTATCTATGTATTTGTTCGCTCATTCTCCGATAAAAAACGCCTAACGTATATTTTATCGTATACGCACGTATTTTTCTATCATAATTCATTTTCTTTTGATTCCACGCCAACATTTATAGCCGCCATTTATTCCATAGCAAAGAAAACAAGCATGTTCCTTTGTAATCAAAGGGTTTCATGCTTGTTTAATAATCCGCTTGATAGCTTATTCTTCTTCCTTCATTTGCTCATACTGCTTCACCATTTGCTTATAGCTTAATGCCCCAAATGATTTAAATTGAATAATTCCTTCTGCATCAACCATATACGTCATTGGAATCGGCTGAATACGATATAATTGACTGACTTCCCCTTCCTTATCTAATAAAACAGGAAAGGTCAGCTCGAGTTCCTGCATAAATTGCCCCACTTGTTCTGTATTCATCTCTCCATCCGTTAAATTTACAGAAAGAATAACAGGGTCATGTTCCTGATAAAATTGCTCCATATCCGGCATTTCCTGCTTACAAGGCGGACACCAGGTTGCCCAAAAATTAATCATGACTCTTTCTCCTTGAAAATCAGATAATTGCACTGATTCCCCATCCAGCGTCTCCAACGTAAAATCAGGCGCCTTATCACCAATCTCAACACCTTCCTGTACATCCGCTGCATGAACTTCATTTATTGTAACCAGAAAAAAAAGCAGACCGAGCACGAAAATGTTCATCATACGCTTCCCCATACAATCACCTCTGTCTTAATTTCTCCGATATAGTCTATCCCATACAAGTGATATACAATTTGTTATAATGAAATCAAAAAAGAAGGGTTTTGACATGTATGCCATTGCCAAAAGGAGCAAAAAATTGTATTACAGATGTTTCTGGTGTTCAAGTAGGTCATGTAACACTGTATGAGCACGTTAATGAACAAGAAACCATTTGCACGGGAGTTACAGCTATTTTGCCCCACTCCGGAAATATATTCAGAAAAAAAGTCGTCGCATCCAATGCTGTTATTAATGGTTTTGGGAAAACAACGGGATTAGTGCAAATGGATGAGCTTGGTGTTTTAGAATCCCCTATTATGTTGACCAATACATTAGGTGTGGGAGCTGTTATGCAAGGTACCTTAACATATATGCTGGATGAAACAGAAGAAATTGGTGATACAACGGGAACCATTAACATCGTTGTCGGAGAATGCAATGATGGTTATTTAAACAGCATTCGCCTGCAAGCGGTAAAACCGGAGCATGCTATGCGTGCTATTCAACATGCAACAGCCGAAAAAAGTCTCGAGGGAGCAGTTGGCGCTGGAACCGGGATGCAGTGTCTGGGCTATAAGGGCGGCATCGGCACTTCCTCCAGAGTCATCTCTGCTGAAGACAAAAAATATACGCTTGGGGCACTTGTTGTAAGTAACTTCGGCAGACGGGAGCAGGCACCGTTCCCTGCAAATGGTAAAGAAAACCCCGATACTCCAGACGGATCTATCATGATGATACTTGCTACCGACGCTCCTTTTTCAGACCGTCAGCTAAAACGGCTGGCCAAACGTTGTGCGGTTGGACTTGGAAGAACCGGAAGTACGATTGATAATGGGAGCGGCGATATCGCCATTGCTTTTTCCACAGCCGCAACAATCGATCACCATTCCAACCAAGTAACAGCTTCTTTTACAATGGTGCGCGATGATCATCCAATCATGAATCAATTTTTCCAAGCTGTCGCAGAAGTAATTGAAGAAGCAATTTATCAATCTTTACAACGGGCAGAAACAACCATAGGACGTGGAGGGAGAGTATTAGAGCGAGCACCCATCTAGCTTGTTATTAGGAATGCCTTGTAACAGTAATCCTTCCGACAGACCAAAGAAAGCCATTACCCTTTTATGAACAAAGGATAATGGCTTTTGTCTTATTTCGATTTATGATAAAAAGATTTGGGAACATCCGAACGGAAAAACATCAATTTATTTGTACTCGGATGGTAAAGTGCCAATGCTTTTGCATGTAGTCCCAGCCGGCCAAGTACCCGGCGATTTCCGCCGCCATATTTCTTATCGCCTACTACTGGATGGCCAAGTTCTTGCATATGAACCCGGATTTGATTTTTTCTTCCTGTTTCCAGCTCCACTTCCAGTAGTGAAAATTGCTGGTTGGATTGAATGACCCGATAACGCGTTGCTGCACGCTGTCCGTCATTTTTAACGCGGCTGGAGTACATCTTATGGGTCGGGCTTTCTTTTAACCAGGACACAATATATCCTTTATCCTTTTGGACTTTTCCTTCTACGAAAACAACATAAGTTCTTTCCTTTACAATGTTTTTCCAATTGTTCTGAAGTTTCCGTTTCACTTCTTCGCTTTTGGCAAAAACCATGACCCCGGACGTTTCCTTATCGAGCCGATGAACAACGAAGATACGTCCTGCAGGATCATCCAGTTTCACATAATCCATTAGCTGATGAAATGCCGTTTGTCGTCTTTCTTCTTTTGTAGCAATGGAAAGCAGTCCTGCTTCCTTATCAATCACAATGATGTCTTCATCCTCATAAACAATAGACATACCAACAAAGACTTCTTGTTTAACAGCCTCTTTGTTTTTTAATATTTTAACAACTTGTCCCTGTTCCAGCATGTAATTATGCTGTGTTTGAATACGATCATTTACAGAAACCTGCCCTCTCGTTAAAATAGACTTCACGGAATTACGGCTGCGATTTTCTAATACTTCTCTTAGAAAAGGAAGTAATTCTTTGCCTTCCGTTACCGTATAGCTCAAAAAAGGGGCCGTTTTTTTCGATCGGGGACGTTTATTGTTTTTCATTTAAAATCTCCTTTATTCTTTGCGCAGCATCGAATTTCATTTTCTTCAAACATTTTTGAGAATATTCCACCTTGCGAAAGCTGCCTAATCCTCATCCTTCACATCGATATCTTCCGGAATCGGCTCGTCTAAGTATGCTTGAATAACCTTCCTATACTTCTCAACCTGTTCGAAATATGTTGTAAATTGTTCTTTATTAATAATATAATTTTCTCCATCATAAACCGCACGTATCTTCCCTTGCAAAACATAAGTACGCACAATGGATTCGTCTATTGATAAATATGCTGCTGTCTCTTTGATTGTTAAATACATTTAAATAAATTGATTTTGAAGGACGTCATGATACGCTTCATTTTTCTGCATTTGTTTTTTTGCAAACGGACATAAAGGGATAATATATTTATCATTTTCTCTTGCATACAGTACAACCTGCTCCAGCAGCTGTTGAGCGATTCCCTGGCTTCGGAGTTCTTTTGCCACATACGTATGATCAATCACTAAGCGATTCGACCCTGATTGTACAAAAGTAATTTCTGCTTCCGGGTCACGAATATCCTCCCCTACAAAAAATTTTGTTTCTCCTTTATGAATGGTAGCCATTTTAGCCCTCCTAAATATCTACATTTACTTCATTATACTCTTCCAAGTTTCTTGCTACAAGATATTATTTTTGTAAGCGTTTTAAATATTGAGAAATGACACACTTTTTTCGCAAATGAATTACTGGACGAAATGAGATGCTTCTTTTTACAATGGAACTTGAGGTGATTTGATGACTACGATTATCCGACAATTATTACCATCCGATAAAAAATCAATGGAGAACATGTATACCGGAATACCAGATGATTATATAACACGTATTTTTGATACATTATGTACAGGAAACCATGCGCTTTTTGGACTTTTTATAGACAATCAATTAGTGTGTACAGCTGGTTACACTACATTTGGACCTGAATACGCTATGCTCGGAAGATTAAGAAGTGATATTCGTTATCAAGGCCAAGGTTATTCCAAGCAATTAACACAATATGTCCGTAACCAGGCTTTTCAAGCACATCCTTTGCAATGGTTAGGCGCAAATACACAAAAACATAATATTCCTGCCCAAAAAGTTCTTTGCAGTATCGGCTTCAAAAAACAGACACTGCTGTATGGCTGTACTGCAAAAACGGTAAATGGATTGCTGCATACAGAAAATATTTGGCCGGAAACGGCCCAAATGAAAAGAAAACAGGAACTATTAGATACATACCATGTTAAAGAACATACATTTTTTCCAATTGAATGCTATTATCCTTTCCCAAGTGTCACCAAGTTATTTCAAGAAGAACAAATAAAAGACTGGCGTTTTTTTCAAGAGGAAGATCTTCCCCCTTTAATTACAAAAAAAGATATTAAAAAAGAAACGTATCTTCATGCTGTTTACCCTTATGAAGATTTATTTCAACGGGGAGGTTTATGGGAAACCATTGATCACGCACAAAAAGACTTACAAGATCAATATCCAGAAGAAGAAATCCACGTGTGGATGGATATTCCCGCTTCTATCATCCATCAATTACCTGAAAACCATCCATTTGAATTAGATTCTCCTTGGGTGTTATATGGAATGGATAAGAAAATATGATCCAATCACGCTTGAACAACAGCGCATTAATCAAGTATGTTTGGCTATACTTGATTAATGCGCTGTTGCTTTTCAATCTTTAATATTCATGAAACCTGCTCTCTGGGTAACCAGGAATAGACCAAATGTGATCCTCTTTTTCCTTCGCTTTTTTCTGCGCTTCTTCTAGTTCTTCCAAGTATTTTGTATTCGGTTCATATACAAAAGCTACTCTTGCATACCCTTCCTCTACCAATAACTGATTGATATTTTCATCATCCACCCAAATGTAGGCAAGCAGACGGTCATAATCATCTCTTTCTGGACTTCCTCTTTCTAATTCTACCGTTTCCCCTTCCGGCATGGATTCTTTGGCAAATTCACTGGCCTCTTCTCCAAATGGCTGCACTTCTGTATCCGGTTTGACACTTTCCGGAGTATCAATTAACAGCAGGCGGACACGTTCTCTGGTTCCATCTTCCAAATGAACAATAACCGTGTCGCCATCAACGACACGTTCTACTGTAACCAGCTCTCTTCCTTCCGAGGGCTCCTCATCTTCTGATAAATCAAGTAGTCCGCATCCTGTTAAAACAAACAGGGATACGAGTAAAATAAGTATCTTTTTCATTTCCTAAATCCTTACCTTCATCTTATTCTTTTTTCACGTTATTCCTTAATATCCGCGTTCATGCCGGTACAGATTAATGGATGGTGTGTCTCCATGAACATAGCTTTTTAAATTCGGAATAAAGATATCTTCAATGACACGCTGATTATAAAACTCCGTTGCTCCAGCTGTATGAGGTGTCACAATAACATTTTCCATCTCCCAAAGCGGATTAGTATTTTCTAATGGTTCCTTTTCAAACACATCCAGACCTGCACCAGCGATATCCTTATTCTCAAGTGCCTGAATTAATGCTTCTTCATCCACTACTGAACCACGTCCTATATTGACAAAAAAGGCTTCTTCCTTCATCTGCTTGAATTGCTCCTCGCCCATAAGATGGTGTGTCTCCTCGGTTAACGGCAATGTAACAACAACAAAATCACTTTGTGGAAGTACCTGGTCTAACTGATGTGGTTGATACATTTCATCTACATATTCTGCCGCTTTTCCTGAATGACGTACCCCAAGCACCTTCATCCCAAAAGCTTTTGCGATTTTGGCGGTCTCCTGTCCAATTTTTCCAACACCAAGTACTGCCATCGTCTTGTTATGAATCTCGCCGCGAAGTTTTGCGTGATGCCATACCTTTTCCTGCTGTTGTCTGACATAGGTAGGAATAAGCCGTGTTAATCCTAAAATATAAGCAAAAATCGTTTCGGAAATCGGATAACTATGTACCCCATTTGCGCTTGTCAGCATGATGCCTTTCTCTGCAATTTTATTTCGGTTTAAGGAGTCCACACCTGCACTCCAGGATTGCACCCATTTAAGCTGGTTACTTTCCAGATAAGTATTTTCTTTTTCTTTACGCCAATGAACCAGAATTTCTGCTTTTTTCAGAATATCATCCGAAAGATCTTCTCCTATATAAATATTCCAATCCGGCGCAATCTTCCGAATTTCCTCTACATACTTTTCCTTTAAATCCAAATGAATTGCCATCGTCCGTTCCACCATACACCCTCCTCGTAATCGGTACCATTTTTTCTTACAATAGAAAGTACCATCTTCTATATTATTACTCAACTTTCGCATCTAAGAATAGGCATATAAACCTTGCTGTTCCAGGATGAACAGGTTCTCTATTATCATGCCTGATTTTCGTTAAAGCGACCTTCTATTTTTAGAACAGAATATGGTGTATAGCTTCCGCTCCGGCCAATCATTCTGGTGTTTCCAATGGTTGGTTTAGCATTACAAAGCATGACAGCATGGATCGTTTGTATCGAGAATAGCTTCATGCACAGCAAGGAATGATTGCTGTATATTTTTACCACGCACCACGAAAAATCTGTTCTGTCTAATCTAATTTTTATTTGTTCAGCTATTTCAAACGTATAGAATACCCTACTAGCGGAGGCGGACCGTTTTGACTCCTGAGGGATCAGCACCATCTGAAGATCCACTTTTGCCAAGTGCTCTTCTTGGCAAAAGTTAGCTGAAGAGCGTGCCCCTAGGAAAGCAAAACGGTCCGCCGTAGCGGTCGCCTTACACGTTACCTTCTTTTCTTTGTCAATGGAAGTTGCTTTTTAAAGGGTGAAAGTTGAGTTATTATATTTATCTTAGCAATTGCTTAACAATAGCGCAACAACTGCGCATTCTTTGTAATTTTGCTCAAGTAGTAATACAATGTGAACGGAACTGAAAAGCTATGAGCAACGGAATCACTCTGATCTGATTTCGAAAGGAGAACCAACTATGAATGCCATTCAATTACCAGAGGAAATACAAAAACTGCTTGACAATAATAAAAAAACGTCGCCCGATCATAAAGAACTCATTCGTTCCGGCGGATATCTTCCTCCCAGTCAAGAATTATTTATTGATGCGATTGTCGCGTTAAGCATGGGTAAAAATATATTATTAAAAGGACCGACTGGCTCAGGGAAAACAAAATTGGCAGAAACACTCTCTTCCTTATTTGAACGCCCGATGTATAGTGTGAACTGCTCCGTCGACTTGGATGCGGAAAGTTTGATGGGTTTTAAAACACTAGCTTATGAAGAAGAAAAGCAAACCATCCAATTTATTCCGGGACCAGTAACCAACGCCATGAAGCAGGGCACTTTTCTTTATATTGATGAAATTAATATGGCCAAGCCGGAAACATTGCCATTGATTAATGGAGTATTGGATTATCGGCGGACGATTACCAATCCTTTCACGAATGAAATCGTTACTGCCACAGAAGGTTTCGGTGTTATTGCAGCAATTAATGAAGGTTATATCGGAACCGTTCCTTTGAACGAAGCGCTAAAAAACCGTTTTATTGTCATTGATGTACCATATATTCAAGGCGAACAGCTGGAGCAACTAATTTCAGATACAACCAGCCTGAACGATCAACAGCTGATAACGCGTTTTGTTACGTTATCCAACGACCTGATTACAGCAGTGAGCCAAGGAAAGCTGGCAGAGGACGCAGCATCTGTCCGTGCTTTACTCGATGCTTGTGATCTCTCGGCTTATCTTCCGCCTAAACGCGCTATTTTACGCAGCATTGTCGATAAATTGGATGAAGAACGTGAAAAAGCGTTTGTGGAGAATTTGGCAGACACGCTTTTTTGATGAACATCCTCTGAAAGGAGTAACTTCTATATGTATCGATTTCATCAAACCAAAGTGGATACCCATTTATTTATGCAGTTGCAGGATTTAACGACTGTGTTAGCAAAAAATGAACAGCTGCAATTTGAGTCCAGCTTCGGTTCTTTTATTGATTTAACAGAGAACAAAGTTACGGCCGCCCGCTTCTGGGACCGGCTTCCGGCAGAAACGCAAGAAGCCGGCGCAAAATCAGATGTCATCCTGCGCACATTGGGAACACTTCAGCAAACAGACGTAAAAACAGTGCAGCAATTTAAAGAAAACATCCAAGACTCCCAGCTCCCTAAATTCGGCATTCAGCTGCTGACATTATTAGAGGATATCCGTTTAGAAGACGCTATCCGCAAACAGCGTCCCGGTACAAAACAAAACTTTACGTACCGGCAAAATTACTTTCACCATTATTTCACAACACAGCTGCAAGCCAATATTACCCGCAGTTATGCCACGGATGAAATATTTTGCATGATTTATTTACAACTGTTTGCCAACACACCGGATCCGGATTTTCCGCGTGCAGGAGAAGAACAGCTGGAAATGCTCGAACGTTTAAAACCGGACTTATACAGCGTCTTTGAAACAAAAC
This sequence comes from Oceanobacillus timonensis, assembly GCF_900166635.1. Taxonomy (NCBI): domain Bacteria; kingdom Bacillati; phylum Bacillota; class Bacilli; order Caryophanales; family Bacillaceae; genus Oceanobacillus; species Oceanobacillus timonensis. The sequence goes on along the minus strand of NZ_LT800497.1, from coordinate 1,706,811 downwards.
ATACCAGGGATAATACTGCTTTAGTGGAAAATATCGTGCAAAAAATGCAAGGAGCAGGCTATACCGATTCGATTCATGAATACTTTATACTGCCAATCGGTCATGTAGAATCCTATGAAAAGAATACATTGTATGATGAATTAACACGTACAGACCCCCTTGTAAATGACGATGAGCAGGAAGAAACAAACGAAGAAAATGAATACTTTGATGAGACTTTCTCCACCTGGCATCGTGAAAATAAAAATGATGACCGCAAGCAAAATTTCCTGCAATTTGAGCTGGAACAAGGAACCAAGACTTCGATGCTTGGCGGCGGAGCCCGAGAAACAGAAGATGGCGACCAGGCGATGGCAGCAATTCAAGGAACGTCCGGTCAAAGTCAGCAAAATGACTATTCCGATCAGGAGACGTTGACCAAAGAGGAAAATACTTCCGAAGAGGGAAGTGATTCCAGTTTCGGAAAAGAAAATCAGCATGCGCAGATGTTTACAGAATATGCAGAGATACCGACGGAAGAAGACGAACTGCAGTACCGGCAATTGGCAGAAGAAATTAACCCTTTTAAAATCAAACTTGCCAAAACCATTCAATTAACGTTGGAACATAAGCAAAATGCACCAAGAACCAATTTATTGTTTGGCCGGCTGTCTAAAAAACTGCTGCCCATCTTTTTGGATGATTCTCCACGTGTCTTTTATAAAAAGGAACAGGAGTCCAAAGAATTTGATGCGGTATTCACGTTATTAATTGACTGCTCGGCTTCCATGGAAAATAAGATGGAAGAAACGAAACGCGGCGTAGCATTGTTTCATGAAGTATTGAAAGAATTACGCATTCCGCATGAAATTATCGGCTTTTGGGAAGATGCCAACAATGTAACAAATACCTATCAGCCAAACTATCTCCAATACATTCAAACATTGGAGGATTCTTTATACCAGGAACACGGCGCAAAAATCATGCAGCTCGAAGCACAAGAGGATAATCGTGACGGCTTCAGCATCCGTCATGTTACCAGAAAGCTCATTACCCGTAATGAGAAAAATAAGTTTCTATTGATTTTTTCGGATGGGCAACCGGCAGCTGCCGGTTATGATCAAAACGGCATCGTGGACACGTACCAGGCTGTAGCCGAAGCCCGCAAGCATCAAATTGATGTCATCGGCATGTTTTTGGCAAACGGTCACGTGGAAGAGAATGATGATAACCTAATGCAGAATATTTATGGAAAAGAACGCATTATGGTTCCTGATGTAACCGCCCTGCCAGAGCATTTCGCCCCTCTGCTTAAGCGTTTATTATTAAAGGTAATTTAAACAACATCTATTATGAAGGGCAGCATTCGCTGAGAATGCTGCCCTTTTGTATAAAAAAATATACTATTTTTCTGATATTTATTTTCCGACCAATCTACCTATGTACAACTGTTATTGGACTTCCATATGCAAATCGCCTGTTTTGGCCCAGCCTTTCAATTGCAGTAACTTGTAAGTCATCACAGAAATAATGGCAGGCGTAATCACCCCAACCACAATATACATGATTAAAACGCCCACGCCTTGATTGGCTAAAATATTTAATGGCGCAATAAAGGAGTTCAAACCTAAGCCGGCCAGTTCATAAGGAACTTCAAAATCAAATAATAAAATAGCTATTGGTGCACATATAATCGATGATATGAACGGCCCGATAACCAAGCGCGGATTCTTCACAATATTGGGGACCTGCACTTTTGGTGTTAAAAAGAATTGTGCAATATTCGCACCTAAATTGTTTTGTTTGATAGACATAGCGGTAAACCCTACAAATTGAGCCGTACAGCCAATCAATGCCGCTGCACTTGATATCTCGTCCAGCTGTAATGCAATTGCGATTGCTGCAGAAGATGCCGGTGACATTAAAAAGATACTCCAAACTAATGAAATGACGATAGCTGAAATAAACGGAGATCCTGAAGTAGAGCCAGCAATATAATCACTAATTTTCTCAAGTAACGGAGTTGTTATTGCGGCTAGTCCAACACCAGCCACCCCACCTACAAATATAGAACAAAACGGAATTGCCATCATATCAAGCGATGTTTTTCCTGTGACACGCTTTCCGACCCATATCGCAATAACTGCCGCTAATACCGCACTAATCGGCTGTCCTGTAATAAGCGTCCAACTTCCATCATCTGCCATCGATAAAGCATTCGCACCAACCGTACTGGAAGCCATAGCCCCAAAAATAACTAATGTATTTCCCCCAAGCTGATAGGCTATTCCCGCACCAATTGCCGGGGCAAGCATCAATTGAGCTGCATTACCAACTAATAAAAAACCTTCCCACCCTGTAAACGTTCCGATTGTCTCAATTAACAATCCAATACCAAGTGTCACTAAGACAGCATTTGCCAAACCTTGTGACGCTTTGTACATGCGGTCAATGATGTATTTCTTTGTTGTATCTTTCACTTTCCTTACCTCCTAAAAATTTTCTTTCATTCTTTTTCTTTCAATTAGTGGGAAATGTTATTTAATTCTAAATAGAAAGTGCTATTTATAATAAACCGAATTCTTTATCGCGTCAATAATGATTTTTATTTTAAATAGACAACTAATAATCGAAAAAGAATGTTTTTGGTTGTTTTTGAATGATTTTGGTGCTAGACTAAAAATAAGAGGTGAAGGTCATGCTAACAGATGAACGCCATCAATATATTTTACGTCGTTTAAATGAAAGCGGTGTAGTTAAGTCTGTTGATTTAATCGAGAGCCTTGACTGCTCCGAATCCACCATACGCAGAGATCTTGCATATCTTGAAGAAAAAGGGCACCTCCTGCGCATTCATGGCGGAGCAAAGTTAAATGCTACCTTTGGAACAGAATTAACATACCAGGAAAAAACAATCAAAAACAGTCAGCAAAAAAAGAATATAGGGAGGCATGCGGTTTCACTTTTGGAAGAGCATGACGTCATCTATTTAGACGCAGGGACAACAACACTGGAAATGATTCCATTTCTCACGAATTTATCTGTTACCGTTGTCACTAATGGTATTGCTCATGCTTCCATGCTTGCAGACAGGCAAATAGAAGCTTATCTTGTCGGCGGTAAATTAAAGCATTCTACAAAAGCGATGGTAGGTGCTCCCAGCCAACATTCTTTAATGAATTATCAATTCACGAAAGCCTTTCTCGGCGTAGACAGTATTGATATGACATACGGCTGTACAACGCCGGATCCGGAAGAAGCTTCCATGAAACAATTGGCAATTGAAAGAGCTTCCGACACGTATTTTCTTGCGGATGACAGCAAATGGAATAAAGTCAGCTTTGCAAAGATATGTGATTTTTCCGATGTAACGTTTATTACAGATAAGCTATCAACTATCCATCAACCTTATTTAAATCACACAACCATTTTGGAGGTAGATTAGATGATTTATACCATTACCTTAAACCCGTCGATTGACTTCATTGTACCAGTAGACCATATCGAATTAGGCGGGTTGAGTTACATGGACAATGATTATAAGCTCCCTGGCGGAAAGGGAATCAATGTATCACGGATTTTAAAAGCGCTCGGGACAGACTCTGTGGCTCTTGGCTTCACAGGCGGCTTTACAGGAAAATTTATCGAAGATGCTTTAAATGAATTAGATGTTCATACAAACTTTGTCCATATCAAGGAAGACACTCGCATCAATATCAAACTTAAATCAGATCAGGAAACAGAAATAAACGGGCGCGGTCCTGTTTTATCCGATGCAGAAATAAACCAGCTGTTGAAACAATTAGAACAGGTAAAAGAAGGAGATACGGTTATTCTATCCGGAAGCAAGCCCCCTTCTCTTGCTGATGATTTTTATGAACAGTTAATTCAGAGAACAAGTCGCCAAGGTGCTGCATTTGCAATTGATACAACAGGCGCTGCACTGGAATCATCTTTACGTTACAAACCATTATTGGTTAAACCGAATATTCATGAATTGGAAGCGTTATTTAATGTAAAACTGGAAACAGATGCAGGCGTAATCACCTACGGGAAAAAACTTTTAGAACAAGGAGCAGAACACGTTATTATTTCCATGGGCGGTGATGGTGCATTACTTGTTACCAAACAAGGATACTATAAAGCCAAAACGCCTGAAGGAAAACTTATTAACTCTGTTGGTGCAGGTGATTCTATGGTCGCAGGATTCATCAGCTCCTTCTTAAAATCAAAAGACCCCGTTGAATCGTTTAAAACGTCGGTTGCTTCCGGCAGCGCAACTGCTTTTTCGGAGGATCTAGCATCCACAGAAGCCATTGAAAAGCTACGACCTCAAGTCCAAATAAAAGAACTTTAATCTTACTACAGAAAGGATGAGAAACATGCAAGTAACCGACTTATTAAAAAAGGATGTTATGCTTTTAAATCTACAAGCTTCATCCAAAGAAGCAGCAATCGACGAAATGATTGCAAATCTTTATAAGTACAATGTATTAACAGAACAAGCGTCTTTTAAAGAAGCAATAATGAATCGCGAAGAACAGTCCTCTACTGGATTAGGCGATGGGATTGCAATGCCGCACGCGAAAACGAAAGCGGTAAAAAAACCTACTGTCCTGTTTGCGAAAAGTAAGCAGGGTGTGGATTATGATTCCTTGGATGGACAGCCTGCCCATCTCTTCTTCATGATAGCTGTCCCTGAAGGCGGAAATGATACACACTTACAGACATTGGCTGCTTTATCTAAGCTGTTGATGGAACCGACTTTTGTAACCAAACTAAAAGAAGCATCTACCCCGGATGAAGTCCAGCAGCTTTTCTTAGAAGAAACAAAAGAGGAGGACACATCGGAAGAAACAGATACTTCCGAATCTGAGAGCACAGAAATCAGCGGCGATAAGCCTTATTTAGTTGCTGTAACTGCCTGTCCTACCGGTATTGCGCATACCTATATGGCAGAAGATGCTTTAAAGAAACAAGCAGCAGAAATGGATATTGATATCAAAGTGGAAACAAACGGTTCAGACGGTGTCAAACATCGTTTAACCGACGAGGAGATCCAACGAGCTACCGGCGTTGTCATTGCCGCCAGCACCAAAGTAGAAATGGCACGATTTGACGGTAAACATGTTGTCGAACGACCTGTTGTCGATGGCATTAAAAAAGCAGAAGAACTCATTACGCAAGCAGTTAATCAAGATGCTCCCGTTTATCATAGCTCCGGTGAAAGCAGCGGGGATGATGAAGAATATGAAAAACAATCCGCTTGGGGAAAGATATATAAAGATTTAATGAACGGTATTTCCTATATGCTGCCATTTGTTATTGGCGGCGGTATTTTAATGGCTATTTCCTTTCTATTTGAAGGGATATACGGGGATGAATCAGAAGTTTTCCTTTTCTTCAATACCATTGGAGAAACAGCATTTAACTTCTTAATCCCTATTCTTGCTGGTTATATTGCTATGAGTATCAGTGACAGACCTGGACTGATGCCTGGTATTGTAGCTGGTATGATGGCAGTTGAAAGTGATGCCGGATTTATCGGCGGTCTGATTGGCGGTTTTGTAGCTGGTTACCTAGTCTTATTAATAAAACATTTATTAAAAGACCTGCCACAGTCTTTAGCAAGTCTTAAACCGATTTTATTATTCCCGGTACTTGGATTGCTTGTAACAGGAGCAGCCATGTACTTTGCCATCGGACCTGTATTTTCAACACTAAATAATTATATTTTAGATTTCTTACAAGGTCTTGGAACGGGAAATATCGTTTTACTTGGTGTACTCCTCGGTGGGATGATGGCCATTGATATGGGTGGACCATTTAATAAAGCAGCCTACGCATTCTCTATTGGTATTTTCACCGATACAGGAGATGGCGCTTTTATGGCAGCTGTCATGATTGGCGGCATGGTGCCTCCATTAGCTATTGCTCTGGCAACAACATTCTTTAAAAATAAATTTACGTCAGATGAACGTAAATCTGGAACAGCCAATTATATTATGGGGCTATTCTTTGTTACAGAAGGTGCTATTCCATTCGCGGCAGCCGATCCATTACGTGTGATTACCTCATCTGTTATTGGTTCAGCCATTGCCGGTGGACTGACGCAATTCTTCCAGAGTTCCGTCCCAGCACCGCATGGCGGTATTATTGTTGTTTTGGGTCTAGGTGATGCTCGAATATTCTTCATATTATCATTAATAATTGGTACTATTATTGCAGCATTAATACTTGGTTTCTGGAAAAAACCTATTTCCAGATAAAAGATTTTTACACTCAGGGAATGTTGCACTGATGTTGTTTCTATAAATGAAAAGCTCCGGCATATCAAACCATGCCGGAGCTTTTCATTTATTTTCTTTTATAATTTTTATGATTGACGACCGTTTTAATCGGTTCTCCTGTAGAAGGATGATTTCCGATACGGACAATCACGGAATTATCGCGTATAAGAAGAACCTCTGCTTTTTCTCCTTTATACTCTCCCCGGACAATACTAATCGTTTCTCCGACTTCTGCCATGTCCTCTTGCTTCACAGGCTCTTGTTCTTGTATTGGCTCTATTATCTGCCCTTGTTCCTGTTCTTGCTCCTGTTCTTGGTTCTGTTCTTGGTCTTGTTCCTGGTCTAAATTTTCCTCTTCCATGTTTATAACCTCCTTCATTCATAGCGGACGAGTGATTCACTCCACTTATCGTACCACAAGTCTAAAACGAATCATATTTTTTTTCAAAAGAAACGCTAAAAATTTATTCCTGCGACCGAATCTTATATAATCAAGGTATCTAGTTAGGAGGATTTGTTATGAACCTTGTTTTTGAGCCAAAATGGGATAAAGCCCTTCCAGATATAGACCGGCAAAAAATTGAACAAACTTTCCATCATAACGTACCAGCTGAGTCAGCGGATAATCCAATTACTTTCACCCCTTTATGGCAAGCAAGAAATCACCGATCCGATCTATTGGTTACTGTTTTGATTAATAATTTTAGTAGGCAGGCATATTCATTTAACCATTCTACACTGGAATATATAGAAAATGATACGGTTAAAGCGAGAGAAGAATTCACTTTAGACAGGGTTTTAGTTCCTCCTGACTCCAGTATGCCCTGGACTTTTATCTTTCCAAAATCCAGCTTTACCAATAACTCCATTAACTTAAACGGCCGTTTAGTTTGCCCCAAAACAAGCAACGATCATTTACTTCCATAAATTTCGGAGGATTATCTGATAATATCAATTAAAAAGTTTTAGGTAACTTAAACTTTTTAATTGATATATTACCCGGCTATTCATGCTTAAGTAGGTACTTTGACTTTTTTAAACCAGGATTTAAATATCATTTTATATTAAGAAACTGTTACAAAATTTAAATATCTTCAATCGTATGCTATATTTGATGATGGGACATTGCTATCTGCAAGATAAGACACTCCATACCTGTATTCTTAAATATATAATATTTAGAATCGTTTTTCAAAATTAGCAAATTAGAAGCAAGACTCAAGATCGCATGATTCTTCATTCTTATTGACATCACGAACTTACTTACTTAAACGACAGGAGATGATAATATTGAGTATTACGCCAACTTCAAACTCAACTTTTAATTTTATTGATGCATTTACGTTATCTGAAAAAACGAATTTAAATATTGCTATCTTATCTTTAAGAGAATTAGATGACTTTCAGCTTGATTCATCTAATAAACCGGATTTAATTATGATTCCAATTTATCAATACAACGATGTAACCCGTATATTGGAACAAGAGCAATTAAAAGATGTTAAAACGGCAATTATCCTCCCTAATTTGCATATGAAAGATACAATCCGCTTATATGAATTTAATATAGATGGATTCTTTGTTAAGAATATGAGCTTAAACGAGATTATTTCAGGGATTCGTTTCATTCATGAAGGATATATTTACGTTTATCCTGAATTGGCTAAAGCGTTGCACGATCAGTTTTTAACTCTGGCGTCCACGTTACAATCCCGTCCGGAAGGTCTTCTTACTAAACGGGAATGGGATGTTTTACTTGAAATATCCAGAGGAAATAATAATGAAATTATCGCCAGCAACTTAGAAATCTCGGATAAAACGGTGAAAAACCATGTAACAACTGTTTTACGGAAGCTTAATGTTAATGACCGGACCAATGCAATGCTTTTAGCATATCGAAAAGGCTGGATATAGGAAATACAGTCATTTAAAAACGAGAAGCCTATGCAAGAAATAGACTTCTCGTTTTTTTAATACATGGACGGCTTGTAAATCACTCGAGTTATGTCATGTTAAGCTCCATGCTTTACATACGTTTTCCCTCGTCAGCTGCCTTGAGATAATTCCGTCTGTACTTGTTGTATTTCTTGCGGACTTGCTGATTGTCCCGGCTGGTAATAACCGTGTTGCAATGCATATTGATATACTTTCAATTGGCGTGCTTCATCCCTATTTCTCAGCTCTACAAATTTTTGGCGCAACTCGGGATTATTTGATTCGGAAATATAACCAGCATAACCTTTCAAACTTGCATTAAGACCGTTTAAATAATCATTCACCATTTCTTTATCCTGAAACATTTCAAATCATCCTCCTATTGTAAAAATGACATTAGTTGTTGCTGTGCATTACGAGCATCCTGTGCATCAAATTGTAGAATCGATTTAAATTCCGGATCTTGTGCCTGCTCAGCATAAGCCTCCAGCTTATTCACAATCATCCCGTGCTCTCCAATAACTTTGCGCAACGTTTCCAGTTCAGTTTGCGTTAATTGGCTCATCAGACAAACCCCTTTCCAAAAATTAATCAAGGTTATTATGCCCGAACCATGATTTTATATGCTTTCATAAGAGAATGAAAAAGAAATTTGTTGTTGCCTTTACTTATCTTACTAAACTTTCGCCCTTTAAAAGGTAACTTCCTTTCCATTGGAACAGGGGTTGATCATTACTTCTATACAGCTGTTGCCAAAAATGAGAAGGTGAAGTGTAAGGCGATCGCTGAACTGCTCCCTGTCAAGTAGACAGTAAAAAACAAAAATCCTATGCAACAGCTTGGTACCGATATTCCAACGGTGCCAGGCTGTTTAAATATTTCTAAAAATCCCGCACCGAATATATCGGTACGGAATTTTTAGGTATTCGTTTATTTCTTTCCCCACACTTCATAATCTAAATGTTTATATTTATTAAGGTAGCGTGTTGGCATTTGTAATGCATCTCTTCGAAAAGGAGGTGCTAGTTGAGTTCCATCAACATATATATTGACAACAGCAGGTTTGCGTAAGCTTAATGCTTCCTTTATTATCGGTCCAATATCTGTTGCATTTTCAATAGTGTATCCCAAAGCTCCCATTGATTTAGCTACTTCTGCAAAATCCGGAGCTTTGATATCGGAACCAACATAGCGGTTATCATAATAATCCACTTGATTTTTCTTCTCTGCTGCCCACGACTTATTATTAAATACACAAGCAATTACTGGGATATTTTGCTCTACTGCAGTACTTACTTCATGCAGGCTCATTCCCCATGCTCCATCACCAATGATTGCGACTACTGGCGTATAAGGCTCTGCCAATTGCGCTCCAAGTGCTGATGGATATGCAAAACCTGTATTTCCAAATGTTAAGGCAGCAATATGACGTCTCGTTTGATTAAATTTTAAATATGCATTTGCTGTCGAGGAAACATTCCCAATATCTGTAGAAATAATCGTATTTTCAGGTATTGCTTTTGTTAATTCTAGTAAAGCACGGCGCGGATTAATCGGATTTCCGTCCTCCATTGCCAAATCAATTAGTTCTTGCTCCCATTCTTCTTTGACTGTTGCAATTTCTTCTAGTCTGGCTTGACTTTCTACAGCATTTGGTAACTCCACTGTCAGTTTTTCATATAATGCTTTTGTTGCCGCATTTGCATCTCCTATAATCCCCACTTCCACTGGATGCGTTCTGGCAATATTTCTTGGATTGATATCAATTTGAATGATTTTAGCATCTTTCGGAAAATAATCAATATCGTAACAAGGCAGCGTACCGAATACAGACAACCGTGTTCCTATCGCTAATACGACATCTGCTTTCTGGAGAGTATACATTGCTGCCTTAGAGCCCATATATCCAATTGGGCCTACAGCCAATGAGTGTTCCGCTGGAAAAGCATCATTATGCATATAAGAAACAGCGGTCGGGATTGTTAAATGTTCAGCAATCTGTTTTACAACATTTACTCCATCGGAATCAACGACTCCACGGCCAGAAATAATCACCGGGTATTCTGCATTCTTTAATAAGTCTGCTGCTTTATCTAATAATACAGGATCTCCACTCCCACGAGAATCTACCCGATATTGGTATGGCTGTAATATCTGATCTTCCAACTCTCCATAAAATAAATCACGTGGGATATCATAAAGTACTGGTCCACGCTCGGCATAAGCTATCCGAAATGCTGTACGTAAACAATCTGTAACTCTACTTTTATGCGTAACTCTTACCGTTTCTTTTGTGATATCCTGGAAAATAGAGACTTGATTCGCTTCTTGAAATCCATCCCAGCCAATTGTCGGAGTGCCCGCTGATGGAGAAATAATCACCATTGGTGTATGTGCCTGGTTTGCAGCAGCAACAGATGTTACCATATTTGTAATTCCAGGACCGTTTTGACCGATAACAACTCCAGCAGTGCCTGAAACACGTGTATAAGCATCCGCCATATGTGCTGCACTTTGTTCATGTCTTACTGGAAGAAATCGAATTCCTGCTGTAGGGAACAAATCAAGCATATCCATAAACGCCGATCCTACAATACCATAAACTTCTTTTACCCCTTCTGCTACTAATGTTTCCACAATTGCTTCACTTGGAGTCATCTTCATTTTTTGATTTGTCATCTGTTCCATATCCAAAGATTGCTTTGTCATTGTAATTCCTCCCAAACATTTTTTATTTAAGAATTGCTTCGAATAATCAACCTGAAACATTGGTAAAAGGCATATTAATCTTTCTGCATCGTGTTTTTTTCAAACACCTCCTTAAGGATTTATTTCAAAAATTCTGTGATAAAATTAACTCCCTCCTTTTCTTGGTCATCTTATATAATTCTTCAATAAATAACTCTGCTGTAGATTTCAAAACTTGATTTTTTCCATAAGCAGTATAAAAAAGACGATAGAAAGACATATCCTTTACTTTATAAGCTGTTAATAAATTCAGTTTCTGTTCTTTTTTTATGGCACTTTTAGAAGTAATAGAGACTCCTAATTTTGCTTCTACTGCTGCTTTAACTGCTTCTGTACTTCCTAATTCCATCACAATGTTCAATTCTTCTTCTTTCACACCAGATTCATTTAAATATTGATTTACTACTGCTCTTGTACCAGAACCTTTTTCTCTAACAATTAGAGGCAACGCTTTCAATTCATCCACTGAAATAACAAGATTTTCTGATGAAAAAGATAACGGAGAAGCAATAAGAACCAATTCGTCTTCTAAAAAGGATTCCACAATTATGTCTGTGTCATCGATCGGTTTTTCAATTAAACCGACATCAACACGCTGATTTTTAATTTCCGAAAGGATATTATTAGAGTTTGTAATATCTACTTTTATTTGGATTAGCGGGTACATATCTTTAAATTTCTTTAAAAATTCAGGCACAATATATTCTCCAATTGTGAAGCTGCAACCAATGCTTAATTCTCCATGAAGTGTATTCTCTATTTCCATGATTTCTTTACGGGTAATATCATTTAATCGTACAATTTCCTTTGCATGGTTCATCAAAGTTATTCCTGATTGAGTTAAGTTCACTTTCTTGGTAGTCCGTTCAAATAATTTCGTGCTTAATTCCTCTTCTAAAGCTTTAATCTGTGCTGTAATGGCAGGCTGGGTAACAAATAATAGTTTTGCAGCTTCAGAAAAGCTTTTCTTTTCAGCCACCACGATAAAAGTTTTTAATTTTTCATAATTCATATTTTCCCATCCCATCAATCTGTCATTTTTAATAGAAGGAACTTATAATTTTTAACAGACATACCGACATCACGACCAGTTAAACAATAAATATTTTATAATAAGATACTTTCTTTTCTATCCAGAATTAATTGTATGATGAATCTTTGTATGATTATACTTGTTTGATTGCTTTTACTTTATTTAATTTTTCAACCAAGTTTAAAAATAATTTTCTTATATCAGAGCTTGAAGGGACAATTCGATTAGTTAAAATACCATTCCCATTCAAAGCATCTTTTACTAAGCAGTCAATGTTATCCTGTAAATCCTGAAGGTGAATATAGTTCAAAGCATCCTTCCATATTTGAAAATCATCACAATACTTTTCAATAATTTGTATCGATTGCTCAGCAAGTTCATGTATATCTTTATTTGCATTCTCTCCTAAAGCAATCGCAATTTGCGCATATCTTTCAGGAGCTTCCTGCAAACCAAAGCGCATAACTAGCGGCAATAACACTGCTACACTTAATCCATGTGGAATATGGAATCTGGATCCTAACGCTCTTCCAGCAGCATGAGCTAAATTTGTAGAAGCATTAGAAAATGCAATTCCCGCATACGTACTGGCTAACAACATTTCTTCTCTGGCTGGAATATTCCTTCCATCATTGTATACAACTGGTAAAGATCTCCCTGCAATTTGAATCGCTGTTAACGCATATTGATCCGTTGCTAAGTTGGCTTTTGTTGATACAAAGGCTTCAATTGCATGCGTTAAAGCATCCACTCCGGTATATGCAGTAAATTGTTTCGGCAAACTACTCGTTAAAACTGGATCAAGTATAGCTATATCAGGAATTAAATCGGAATGCCCTGGATTCATTTTGATGCCTTTTTTTTTATCTGTAATAACCATAACCTTCGTTGCTTCAGAACCTGTTCCTGCAGTAGTCGGAACAGCTATTAAAGGCAGTCTTTTTAGACTGTCCTGCTTCGTTATTGCACTCCATTCCATCTGAGGGTCCCTATAAAAAAGTGCTGTTGCTTTCGCAATATCAATTGCACTCCCTCCTCCAATAGCAGCTACGCCATTAATCCGTTCTTTTTTCGCAACGCTTAAAGCTGCTTTTAAATGGTCAGTAGTTGGTTCTCCTTGATAATCCGAAAAGAAAGTTACAACAATATTTTCCTTTTTTATCATTTGATTCACTTTATCATCATAATTTAACGGTTCTGTTGTTAAAAATTTATCTATTATAACCAACAAGCGTGTGATTTTTTGCTTTTTAGCACACTTCCCAATGTCTTGTAAGCTGTTTTCACCTATCGTAATTTGTTTTGGCTGAAATATTGAATCCATATAATTTCCTCCCTTTACCACTTATAGTTATTTAACTTCTCACCAACTCCGGCAGCCACATACTAAGTTCTGGAATGTACGTAAGTAATATAAGAAGAACAATCATCGTTAAGAGTAAATATTTATTTCCTTTAATAATTTCTTCGATTTTGATTTTCGCAGTACTGGCTGCTACAAATAAATTAACTCCGACTGGGGGTGTAATAAAACCTACTGCTAAGTTAAAGATCATTATCAGTCCAAAATGAACTGGGTCAAGGCCAACTGCCATGGCCATTGGTAATAGTATCGGCGTCAGTATTACGATTGCGGCCAATGCTTCTAATACTAAACCGATAAGTAATAAGAATAGATTTAAGAATAAGAGGATGATGTATTTATTTTCACTTAATGATAAGACAAATTCAGCCACAATTTCTGCCACTTGTTCCAATGTGATTAACCGGCCAAATATGCTTGCCATAATCATTAACATTATAATCATGGAAGAAGTAATGCCTGCTTTAACAAGGCTTTGATAAACACCTTTTAAGCCTAAATCTTTATATACAAACATACCGACAACAATACCATAAGCAGCGGCTACTGCTGCAGCTTCGGTAGGAGTCATAAAGCCGCCATAAATCCCGCCTAAAATGATCACTGGAACCAATAACGCAAGTTTAGCGTCCCAAGCAGCCTTTGCGGAATTTTTGAGATTAAATGATGTTCGTTCACCCTGCCAGCCATTTTTCTTGGAAATGATAAAAGTTACAATTAATAAAATGATGCCGGTAAAAACGCCTGGAAGGATACCAGCAAGAAATAATTGAGAGATAGACTCTTGCGATACAACACCATAAATAACCAAAGGGTTACTAGGAGGAATAATAACTCCAATTGTCCCAGCTGTCGCCACCACTCCAGTTGCAAAGCCTGGATTATACCCTTGTTTAACCATTGCAGGTATGAGCAATGTCCCGATAGCTGCTACCGTCGCGGGTCCAGAACCACTTATTGCTGAAAAAAACATCGAAGTAATAATGGCTACTAATGCTAAACCGCCAGGTAAAAATCCTAACAATTCATCTGACAAATTTAATAACCGTTTGATAATTGCTCCTCCACCCATAATAACCCCTGCTGCAATAAAAAATGGAACCGCCATAATAGGAAAGTTATCAATACTTGTAAATGCTGTTTGCGGAAAAAAATCAACCGGAATTGCGTCAGTGGCCAGAACGGTTGCCAACGTACTTGCCCCCAGAGCAAATGCAATTTGCAAACCGATTAATATAAATAGAATAAAATAACCAAATAATACAAGTGAAATTGCCGCTTCTCCGAGAAAAGCAATGGGAAGAATCATGATAATAGCGAAAGTAATTCCCAATAATCCTTCTTTCATAGATATTTCTTTGGTATCTTCTATAAATATCTGGATTAAACGAATCATAATTAGTGCAAATCCAATCGGTACGGCGCTGTAAGGAACTGCCATCGGAATGGATAAGGCAGGTGTTGTTTGGTGTGTATCAATCTGAAAGGATATTAGCTCAAAACCATTAACTATCATCATATAGCTAAAATAGAACATAAATAATGTATTTGATAGCAGAAGACCTTTTTGGATGCTTGTTGGCAGTTTATCGGTTAATATGCTGACCTGAATAGATTCCCTTTTTCGTATTGCCAGGCTAGCTCCTAAAAAAGATACGAATATAAACAAGTATCTTGAAAGCTCTTCCGTCCATGTAGTAATATTTCCAATATCTAAAAATGGTAGTAAATAACGATTAATTACCTGAAGATTAATCAGAATAATGAAAATCAAAAATCCTGACACAATGAAAATTTCTTCAAATCTACGATCAAGTAAAGAAAGACCCTTCATCCAAAAATTGGGTGGTTCATTGGAATGATTATCACTTTTATTATCTACAACTGCTTCCACTCAACTCACCTCCTTTTTTCTTCAAAAATATTCTCTTTTGTCTTTCCCAATGTATCTAAAATAATGTCAACGTAATCGGGATCGGCATATCCTTCCCTTACATATTGATCCCAGACTATTTCTGTCGCCTGCTTCCATTCTAAATACTCTTCATCCGTAGGTTCATATATTTCAATTCCATCATCTATAAATTGCTGTTTAGCCTCCTCATCTCTTTTTGTTGCAACGATTCTTTGCCATTCCATCGCTTCCTGACCAGCCTCCATAATAATTTCCTGCTGGTCTGGTTCTAACTCTTCGTAGAGTTCTTTATTCATAACGAGAATATCTGAACTATAATTATAGTTTACTTCCGTTGCATGCGAGAGTACTTCCTGATGCTTCGAATCCCATAAAAGAGAATACGAATTGCCCTCGCCATCCACTGTTCCTTGCTGCAATGCTGTAAAAACTTCAGACCAAGCAACAGGAGTCGGACTTGCCCCAAAAGCAGTAAAATCTCCCTGTTCAATCCTTGAATTTGTTGTTCTAATTTTCATCCCATTAAGATCAGATGGCTTTTCAACTGGCTTAATGTTATTAACAATTTGTCGGAAACCATAGTCTGGAAAGAAAATAACCTTAAATCCTGATTGCTCCATCTCTTCTCGAACAATATCTCCGGGCTCTCCATCAATTGCTTTATATACTTCTTCTTTATTTTCAAAAATATAAGGCAAATCCCAAGCAGTAAAGTAATTTGTAAAACTGGTCATATTCGGTGTAGAGGAGCTGGCAAAAGCAATACTTCCTCTTTGTGCACTTTCAATCACTTCTCTGTCATCTCCGATCAATCCATCATGATACGTTTCAATGATTATTTCTCCATCTGATTTTTCTTCTACCAGTTCAGCGAATTTATCGATTCCCTGCGAAACAGGATGATTCCAAGCTTTTGACTGAGCAGCTCTAAGTGTAATGACTTCTAATTCCGTTGATCCGGAAAGTCTGGATAACCTTTCATTACCTAAAAAAACCATCAAAGAAAATACGAAAATAACGAAAATCGAGAGAAATAGCCTTTTCATAACAACCTCCATTTGACAGCGCTTACATAAAAATAAATAATACGTCCACACTATCAGTTACTTTTTATTAATGGCCCTTTTCGTTTTCATACGAAACGTATACTTATCAGGGCGAAATTGCCCAGTATAATACTCAATGACATTACCTATATCATCAACTATTATTCTCTCTACAAGCAATACATTTGAGCCATAAGGTATCTCTAAATATTGTGCTAAATGATCTTCAATTATCTCTGTTGTTATATACTGTTCTGCTTCATCTAGAACAATACCTAACTCATTTTCTAATAAGTCATATATTGTTTCTTTATCTAGATTAAATTGGGTTAAGCGTTCCCCGATTGATAATGGATAGTAATGCTTCTCAATTGCAATGGGCTTTTCATCCGCGTAACGAAGTCTTTCTATCATTAATACATCTTCTTCAAATACTTCTATCTGATGTTTATCTGCTGCTAACTTTTTAGAAGTTAATAGTTTGCTGCCTGGCACCATCCCCATTCTTCTTACTGTTTCTGTAAAACTGTTCAAAGAAGATAACCACTCTTGAATCGGAGGTTTCTTATTTACATAAGTTCCTTTTCCATGCACTTTAATTAACAATCCGTCATTTACTAGCTTTGTTACAGCTTCCCTTATTGTAGTTCTGCTTACTGAATACATATCCATTAATTCTCGCTCACTTGGTATTTTTTCAGTATACTTCTGCGCTGTTATTTTTTCTTTTAAACTTTTATAAATTTGGATATGTAATGGAATATATAATGTCTCATCAATCATCTCATTTTCACCTTTTTTGGTTGTGACGTCACTACCAGTTATTGCTATTAAAAATTAAAACATGAATACAATAATAAATCAATATTTTAAGAAAAATTAAATTATTACAAAATTTAATCAGATTGATTAATAATTTTTATTAATCCGCAAAAAAAGGGGGCGTACGATACTATCAACCTCTTATATTGCGTGTTTAAGGTTATATAAAATAGAATTGGTGAAGAGCATTTTACGAACACATCGTATGCTTTAGAATACACCAGTATTGAGAAATACTCGTCAACGCAGAAATTCTTCGTGTCATTTTTGTTCTATTTTTTGAACAACTTTTTACATCGCTTTTCTAAAAAGAAGGTTTCCAAATGAAGAAAGGACAGATGATTGTCATTTTCATCTGTCCTTTACTACTATTTTAAATTCTCTAACCATCCAACAACAGCACAGCTTCTCCTTCAACAAACTCCCCTGTCCGCTGAAAACCGCTATGTTCATACAATGTGATAGCTACATGATTATCTTTCACAGCTGATGTGCGTAATTCTTCCGCCGGATAATCTCCCTGAAAATCCTTAATAAATTTCTTTATCGATGCTTTGCCGTAACCTTTACCTTGGAAATCTTTCGCAACCATAAATCGTTCCAGCCACCATGAATCTTTACCATATTCTTCATCTGCACGGTAATAAGAATACATTAAAAACCCAACCATCTCTTCTTCATCATAAATCGCATATGGATGTTTCTCTTCTTCTTCATATACAGCTTCCAAAACGGAATACCAATTCGGAGCTACAAAATCTTTTTGATTATCATTCACCTTTAATAACGAGCATTTTTTATAGTTCGACTTGTCAATTTTCATAAATGTGATTGTCATCCTCACTCATCCCCTTCCAGTATAGATGATACCTTCATTTTATACGAAAGCAGAGAGAATGAATAGTTATTAATCAAAGGTTTATGCTCTGAAATTCCTCATTTCGCAAAATCATATTTGCTTTTCAGCAATTTCATGTTTAAGACGGTCTAACACATTCCTGACAGATACACTCTGGCTCTGTTTTTCCCCATATTTCCGGACGTTGATGGCTTGCTGCTCTTCTTCTTTATCACCAACAACAAAGATATAAGGGATTTTCTTCATCTGTGCTTCTCTTAATTTCAACCCCAGCTTCTCTTCCCGATAGTCTGTTTCCATACGTATACCAGCTTCCTCAAAAATTTCCTTTAGCTGATTTGCATAGGAATGATGCACAGATGAAACTGGTAAGATAACCGCTTGAACAGGAGCCAGCCATACCGGGAAAGCCCCCGCAAAATGTTCAATCAGAATCCCTAAAAAGCGATCAATAGAACCATAAATAGCCCGGTGAATCACAACTGGACGCACCTTTTCATTAGCTGCATTAATATAGGTTAAATCAAATTTTTCAGGCATCTGAAAATCCAATTGCAGTGTCGCACATTGATGACTGCGCCCTAAGGCATCTTTGATATGAAAATCAATTTTAGGGCCGTAAAACGCACCGTCCCCTTCATTGACTTGGTAAGGAAGCTCCATCCGCTTTAAAACATTTTCTAGAGCTTGCTCTGACAATTCCCAAGCAGCATCTTCCCCCATTGATTTTTCCGGTCGAGTAGATAACTCAACAGCATAGCTGAAACCAAATACTCCGTAGATCTTATCTATCAAATCAATTGCTTTTTCCATTTCCGCTTCAATTTGATCTTCTCTAGCAAAAATATGGGCATCATCCTGACAGAAAGTACGGACACGAAGCAGTCCATTTAACGCCCCACTGTATTCATGTCGGTGTACTTGCCCAAATTCAGCCAGCCTGATTGGCAAATCACGATACGAATGCAGTTTTTGTTTATAAATCAACATGTGTCCTGGGCAATTCATCGGTTTTAATGCAAAATTGGTATGGTCTACTTCAGAAAAATACATATTTTCATGGTAGTGATCCCAATGACCGGATTCTTCCCAAAGCTGCTGGTTCATCAGAAGCGGAGTACGCACTTCCTGATAGCCTGCTTTTAGCTGTGCTTCTCTGGAAAACTCCTCGAGTTTCTGACGAATCATTTGACCATTCGGCAAATAAAACGGCATGCCTGGTGCTTCTTCCGAAAACATAAACAGCTCCAATTGCTTTCCTAATTTACGATGATCTCTTTTTTCAGCTTCTTCTAAGAAATGCAAATGCGCTTCTAAATCTTTTTTCTTTGCAAAGGCAATGCCATAAATACGTTGAAGCATCTCATTATCGCTATCTCCTCTCCAATAGGCGCCTGCCAAATTGGTAAGGTGAAATGCTTTTACATAACCAGTAGATGGCAAATGTGGCCCCCGGCATAGGTCAGAGAAGTCTCCCTGCTTATAAATCGTAATCGGTTCATCTTTGGGAATGCTCTTTAACAGCTCTATTTTGTAAGGCTGATTCTGCTGTTTAAAATACGCCTCTGCTTGTTCTAAAGAGAGTGCATACGAACGAATCGGGATATTCTCCTGAATAATGCTTTGCATCTCTTTTTCGATTTTTACCAAATCAGCTTGCGTTATGGATTCCTGACACTTCATATCATAATAAAACCCATAATCAATCACCGGGCCAACCCCAAATTGAACATTCCCTTTCCCGTAAAGGTGCTCCACTGCCTGTGCTAAAATGTGTGCAGCAGTATGCCGCATAACCTCCAGTCCTTCTTCCGACTCCAGTGTCAACAGTTCAATCACACTCTCTTCGGAAATCGAATAACTGAGATCTACCAGTTTGCCATTCACCTTTCCTGCTACTGCTTTCTTCGCTAAACCAATCGATATGCTTTCTGCGATGTTTCTTAATGAAATTCCTTTTTCTACATAGCTTTCTTTTCCATCCGGAAATATGATTTTTACTTCATTTGTCATTTTTTGATACTCCCTCTCCGTTTGATGTTAGAAAACTTGGTTGTCACCAAGCTTTTAGGTGTCAATCTTAGTTACACTTATGCAGTAAGAAAGTGTAAACTTTCTTACTGCCAAATAAAAAAGCATACACGTCCCTCTATTACAAAGGGACGAATATGCTTTTCCGTGGTTCCACCCAGATTCCCGTCACATTGAATGACGGCTCCATTATGCAGTAACGTTGCATGTTTACGGCGGCAGTTGTTACCCTGACGCACTCGGAGGTGGTAAATTATCCTTCCTGGCTAGAGAGCTCTCAGCAGTTGCTCTCCTCTCTTTAAACCTTCCGGATCATTCATGTCCTCTTCATCGTTTTGATGATTCTTATATTTTATCGTATTAAAAAAACACATCCTCCCCTTCCTAAGAAGGGGCGAATGTGTTATCTTCGCGGTTCCACCCAAATTCCCGCCAACCTGATTGACGGCTTCATTTTGCAATAACGCTGCATATTACGGTGCCAGTTGTTACTCTAACACAGCTCCGAGGTGGTAAATGACTCTTCTTTGCTGGAGAGCTCACACCTTCTGCTCTCCTCTCTTGGAACCTTCCAAGTCATTCATGTCCTCTTCGTCGCTTTTGATTAATAAATTATAGAATATCATACTAAAGATTTTTACTTTATGCAAGGTTCTTTTTTATTTTTCAAAAGTTCACGAAGTTGTCTCAAATTCAGCCATTATCAAAAACATCTACTGCCGCCTGTGCTACTTGCATATCATGCTCTACAGAACTTCCGCTTACCCCTACAGCACCTACAACTTGATCATTTTCTACTAACGGAATGCCTCCCCCGAAAAGAACGAGCCGTCCATTATTTGTCGTGTTTATTCCATACAGTTCTGCGTGTGGAACCGTTGCCTCAGCTAAATTCGAAGTTGGCATCTTTAGCGCAACAGAAGTCCAAGCTTTATTTTGTGCGATGTCAATACTGGCCAGCCATGCATCGTCCATACGATGGACAGCGATAAGATTTCCGCCTTCATTGACAACGGATATAACCATAGAAACCCCGATATTTTGGGCTTCTTTTTCAGCACCATCAATAAGTTTTTTTGCTAGTTCAAGATTCACTTCACGCATCAAACGATTCCTCCTTAGTAAAAATAGTGAGATAATCTTTCAAACATTACTTTAATGAACCATGCGGATCAATAACAAATTTCTTAGCAACACCGCCATCAAATGCTTTATAACCATCTGGCGCTTCATTCAGTGAAATCACCGTTGCATTTACAGCTTTGGCAATCTGTGCCCGGTCACTTAAAATAGCTTGCATCAAATCTCGGTGGTATTTCATGACAGGTGTTTGCCCGGTAACAAATGTATGCGCCTTGGCAAAACCTAAACCGAATCGGATTTTTAATGCCCCTTCCTGCGCATCCTTGTCCTTAGCACCCGGATCACCTGTTACATAGAGCCCAGGAATCCCTAAACGTCCGCCAGCCCGGGTAATATCCATGATAGAATTTAATACAGTGGCCGGAGCCTCTTCTGCATTTTCTCCGTGACCGCTCGCTTCGAAACCGACTGCATCAATGGCACAGTCCACTTCCGGATCACCCAGAATTTGTTCGATCTGTTCTTCTAAATTAGCATGCTCCCGCAAATTTACCGCTTCACAGCCAAAGCTTCTTGCTTGCTCCAGCCGTTCCTCTATCATATCCCCGACAATGACAACCGACGCACCCAGCAGCTGAGCAGAGTGAGCTGCTGCTAATCCGACAGGTCCAGCTCCAGCTACATATACGGTAGACCCGGGTTTAACTCCTGCGCTTACCGCACCGTGGTAGCCTGTTGGAAAGATATCAGACAGCATCGTTAAGTCCAGTATTTTTTCCATTGCCTGGTCTTTATCAGGAAATTTCAGCAGCTGAAAATCTGCATAAGGTACCATCACATATTCGGACTGGCCGCCGACCCAGCCGCCCATGTCCACATAACCGTATGCAGAACCGGGACGATCCGGGTTCACATTTTCGCAAATATGTGTATCCTGCTGTTTGCAATTTCTGCAGCGCCCGCAAGCGATGTTAAACGGAACGGAAACAAAGTCACCTTTTTTAATAAACTCTACATCGCGTCCTGTTTCAACTACTTCTCCAGTAATTTCATGGCCAAGAACCAGTCCGGACGGAGCGGTTGTTCTGCCGCGAACCATATGCTGGTCACTTCCACATATATTCGTTGTAACCACTTTGACAATGACACCGTGTTCACATTTCCGCCCAACGTTCAAGGGATTGACGCCTGGACCATCTCTTAATATAAGTTCTGGGTATCCAATTTCTTCAACTGCCACTACTCCCGGTTCCTTATACACTACGCCTTTATTTGTCATCATCATTCCTCCTTGATTTTGTTATAACCATCGTGCGTAAGCGATGCCATTCTACAGAAGTATGAATTCGAATCCCCCCTTTAATAAATAATCAAGTTGGTTTCATTTTTCAAAAATTTCGTATTTATCCCTATCATAAATACGAACTGGCAACAGGTAAAATATCTAATATTGATGTGTCCTATCTGTAAAACTGATAATATACGATCTTCTGAACGAAAACCATCATACAAACTTTATGGCGCTTTGTTTCAACGTTACACAGGAACGTATATTATGATTACTGAATATTTTTCTGTTTCAGGTATTGTTCCCTTTTCGATATGCAGTAAACTCCAAATTTTGAATTTTATACCTTTTCTTTATGTTTGTACATCAATGTTTCTGATGACCCTGGATTTATAAAGATCGGGACCGTTCAATCTAAAATAGAGAAACACTGTCAGAGACAAGGAAGTTCATAATGATATATGGTGATTCGACAACTATCTTCAGTCATTTCAGCTTGTTTATTGTTAAAGTATATTATAAAATGAAAACGCAATCACGAATAATAATTTACTCAACTTTCGCACCTAAGAATAAGCATATAACTCTTGCTGTACCAGGATGAACATGATTTCTATTATCATGCTTGCTTTTCGTTCAATCATCCTTTTATTTTTGAACAGGATATGGTGTATAGCAACCGCTCCGGCCAACCACTCCGCTTTCCGACGTACAACGGTTTTGATGGGGTGAGTAATCGCAATGGTTTTCGGTGGGGCGAGTAAGCGCAGCCCCAACCCCAGGAGTCACGGTTTTAGCCTGTAAACCACTTAGGAGTCTACGTGGTTGGCCTGCGCTCTAATAGGACGTTACAGCACTTGGAAGAAATAACATCCTGATGAAATTAGGTTAGATAATCGCTTTTCAGCTTGAATACACAATCATTCTGGTGTTTCCAGTGGTTGGTTCAGCAGTTCAAATCATGACAACATGGAGCTTATATCGAGAATCGCTTTCATGCACAGAACAGAATGATTGCGGAACATTTTTACCATGCACCACGAAAAATTTGTTCTGTCTAATCTACGTTTAGTTGTTCAGCTATATCAACCGTGTAGAAAATCTCACTAGCGGAGGCGGACCGTTTTGACTCCTGAGGGATCAGCACCATCTGAAGATCCACTTTTGCCAAGCGCTCTTCTTGGCAAAAGTTAGCTGAAGAGCGTGCCCCTAGGAAAGCAAAACGGTCCGCCGTAGCGGTTGCCTTACACCTTACCTTCTATACCTTTGTCAAGGGAGTTAACAAAGGAACAAACAACTCCTTTTTCTATGGAAATAAAGCTACTTTTTAAGGTGCGAAAGTTGAGTAATTAAAAAAAAAAAAAGATAATTGCTATCACTATGAATGAATGGAAAATGAGGAGGTTGGAAATGGAGATTAAAGACTTATTGATTTTTCAGAGCGTTGCCCATAACGGAAGCATCAGTAAAGCAGCAGATGAACTTAATTATGTACAATCACACGTCACAGCCAAAATAAAATCTTTGGAATCAAAATTACAAACCCAATTATTTGATCGTCACAGCAGAGGAACCACAGTGAATTCAGAAGGAAAAAAACTTCTTGGCTATACCGAAAAGATATTATTGATGATAGAAGAAATGAATAAGGATTTTCGGGATTCCGACAATCCATCTGGTGCATTAGAGATTGGGACAATAGAAACCGTTATGAAACTCCCGATGGTCTTATCTCCCTTTATCAGAAAATTCCCTAAAGTAGATATAACATTGAAAACAGGCGTATCACAAGAACTCATGAACCACGTATTGAAACATAAGCTGGATGGCGCGTTTGTTTCAGGAATCGGTAAACATCCGGAGATTGAACAAATGAACGTTTTCCAAGAGGAACTTGTTATCATATCTGACAGCGAAAGAGTTGACTATGAGCATTTAAAAACCAAGCCTCTACTCGTGTTTAATGCAGGATGCAGTTACCGGACACGTTTGGAAAACTGGTTGTACGATGAAGGTATAACAGATGCAAAAATCATGGAATTCGGTACATTGGAAACAATTTTAGGAAGTGTTATATCGGGGCTTGGCATCAGCCTTGTTTCCAAATCGGCAGTCAGCCATCTGGAAGCTGCCGGAGTCGTTCAATGTTACCAAATTCCTCAAAAGTATAGTGATATATCAACTGTTTTTATTAGACGGGCAGATACTTACTTAACAAATACGATGGCAAAATTTATTGATAACATCTATGAATTTAAAAAAACAGCTTCTTCTCCATTCATGCAGCCGATGGTTCATATTCCAGATCAAGGAAAGTATTTAGTATAGCAGGCCGTTATTTCAAAAATGGCTTCTTTCAACTTTTGATATTATTTTCAAGCCTTCTCTGCTCATAATTATCTCAAACAAAACATACCTATAAAGTAAAACATCATGGCGTTATAACGGCATCGCACTGGAATTGGGACTTGCTGTGAGCATTCGTCCAGCCAACCCACTGTCCGTTAGTGCCAAAATGAGATAATTTATAGACCCTAGTCCCAATGAAGCTTACATTGAGCCAAAGAGGAGGCTTCTTTTATGAATGAAAACGTGTCAAAAATAAATAATAAATGGGTTCGATTGGCTGTATTAACGATTGTTTTCTTAAATACAGCGGCTATGCTTTTGGGCTACAAACTAATTCCTCTATCAAATGAAGAACTTGTTTCCGTATTATCGCTCATTGCCTTATTCATATCGGAAATCTGGAATCATTGGAAAAATAACAGCTATACGTCACAGGCAAAAGAAGCAGATAAACTAATGGAAAAGTTGAAACGCTAGTATGAAAAAACAGATGGACAAGTCTTTGCCTTATCTTTTCAGCATCGGCACAGACTTATCCATCAGTTTGTCATTTATGTCATCTTCCCATAAATCATTTCCAGATGTTTTGGAAGTACTTCCACAATTGTCGGTGTTTTATTTAAAAACTCTCCATCACAATCAATGTTTTGTTCCGGGGAAGCAGATACTTCTAACCGGTTTGTCCGAAAATAAATAATATCATCGTCTTTTTCATTTTCCGGATAATCATCCTGTATTTTCGCTTCTAGCCATTTCTTTAAATACTTTAATTTCGCTTCTTTGACAATCAGCACATCAAATTTCCCGTCTTGTACATCTGCATTCGGAAAAAAGGATTGAATTCCGCCGAGAAAGGAACCATTGCCGACAACCAGCAATTCTGCCTTTTCGTCAAAATCCAATTCCTTACTGGCTAATTTCAATGCAAAAGCTTCATTCTTAAAAGCAAGCTTCGATGTATTCAAGTAATAAGAAACTCTTCCAAAAATCTGCTTATTTGCTTCATCCATTTCTTCAGCAACTTTGGAAATAATACCGATACCCCAGAAGTTTAAAAAGTAATGCTCACCGTATTTACCTACATCCACCTGAATTCGCTTCTGCCTAATAATTTGCTCCAACGCTTCTAGCGGCTTTTGGCTGATACCAAGTGTCCGGGAGAAATCATTGCATGTTCCACCTGGCAAAATGGCAAATACCGGTCTTTTTTTCAAAGGAGCGAGTGCATTCATGATTTCAAAAACTGTCCCATCTCCGCCACCTGCAATCAGCAGGTCCACTTCTTCTGCATGCTTTTCAACAAGCCGTTTTCCATCTCCTTCCTGTTCACTCTGATAGACGGCTGTTTCCTCAAATGCTTCGTTCAATCTAGATGTAATTTTATCTAATTTCCGGGCCAGTTGTTGTTTCCCTGATTGGGTATTTATGATTAACGCGACTTTTTTCATCTTTTACGCTCCTCGCAAGGTTAAAATTATGCATATGCCAAAATATGCATAAATACCTTTCTATTACATTATACATCAATATAAGCGTTTCCCTAAAAGAAAAGAATGACAGCCCTTTGGGTTTCTTTTGATTAAAAAAAGGACGAAACATCCTTATGATCAAGAATGTCTCGCCAGATTCTTACTCTTTCTCTATCACATGGATTCTACTTCCCCTGTATCGGCATGAACGATAAACCAGCCATACGTAGATGTTTGTGCAGCATCTCCCTGTCCAACAATCGAATATACTTGAACCACGAAATTTCCATTTTCATCTTGATGATCAGTAGCATAATACAAATCTTCATTGTCCATATCTAAGTACTCTTTCACAATTGTTTCCGCAGCTGATTCATCTATTTCTCCAGCTGGTTCTTCCCCATTCTCTTCCCCATCCTCTACTGGGTCTGAATTGGGGTTGTCTTCAGAGGTATCTGTATCCGTGTCAGCACCATCTGATGTTTCTGTCTCTGTATCACCAGACTCTGTTTCATCTTGATTGGCATCATCATTTTCCTCACTATCAGGACTGGTCTGATTTTCTTCTGCATCCTCCGTGCCATTTGTATCATTTCCAGATGAAGTTGCTTCATCTGTATCTTCTTCCTCTGTTTCTACCGTCGTTTCTTCATTTGTTGGTTCATTGGTTCCTTCATCTGTCGCTTCATTATCTGTATTCTTTTCCTGTCCGGATTGGTCTGTATCGTGATCCGTACCTTGTTCCGTATCCGCTTCTGCTTCATTATTGGAAGCATTACTTTCCTCAGCCGGTATTTCTTCCGTTTCCACATTGGAGACAATCCATTTCTCTTCATCCCAGAAAATAGAATATGTAACAAGCATTCTGTTATCCGTCTGTTCTTGTTCTACTTCATACAAATCATCTTCCATTTTTTCTAATTCATACGTTTCTTCTTCATCAAACCAGATGGGCTCTTCTGAATCAGCTATGTAGATAGAACCTTCTTCATTCTCTTCAAAATAAGTATCTGTGATATCTTCTGCTAATTCTTCGGACATAATTGTCATGAATTCCTGCTGAAGATCTTCCAAAGAATCAAACGCTGTTATTTCTCCGTCTTCTTCTGCATTTTCCATGACATTTTGGTAGGTTTCTTTATAGGTTTGTAATACTTCTTCCGCTTCTTTTTCCTCTAATTCCGGAATTTCTTCTGTCTGTTCATCCGGTTCTGGTGCCGGCTCTTGCGCTTCTTCCTCATCATTACTGCAAGCTGCCAGCAACAATACGAAAGCCGCAGCCATGACCATAGGCCTAAAAAATTTACTTTTCATCTTATTTCCTCCATTTCTAATTTCTTCTTTATCATACACCTTTTCCTTAAAATTAGAAATGACTATTCATAGAGGATTGTATATTTTTAAGCATGCGTCTATGGAACTACTTTCTTTTTTCAATCGTTAACCACGGCCTGCCTCCATCCCAATGTACCTGCACAGGAATTTTAAATGTTTCACTCAATAAAGCATCTGTTAGAACATCGCGTTTTTCTCCTGTCGCAACTAATTCTCCATCACGCACTAAAGCAACATGCGAAATGGCTTCTGTCATTTCTTCAATATGATGGGTAACATAAAGCAGATGCGTATTCTTTTTTAAATCATCCATTAATTCCAATACTTCTTCACGTGATAAAATATCTAAGCCAGAGCAAGGTTCATCTAAAATTAAGATCTCTGGTCTGCTCATTAACGCACGGCCGATAAGCACTCGTCTTCTTTCTCCTTGAGACAGTACCTGAAATTTTTCACCTTTTAAATAGGATAAACGAAGATCTGTAAGAATCTGATCAGCCTGCTGCCAATCCTCCTCTGCTACCTCTTCATAAATACCAAAAGAAGCAAATTTTCCACTGACAACAACATTTTCAACTGGTTCCAGCTGGATTGTTTCCTGAAAGCGGTCCAGAGCACTGCTGACATAACCAATCGATTTTCGTAATTCAGATAAATCTGTTCTTCCAAAAAGCTGGTCTAAGACCGTCATTTTTCCGGATGTAGGGTAGTTATAACCCGTAATAATATTTAAAAGGGAGGTTTTACCAGAGCCATTCAAGCCTAAAATGGCCCAATGCTCTCCTTCTTTAATTTGCCAATTGATATCTTTTAAAATTTCTTGATTATTTCTCCGCCATGTTATTTGATCAAAATATACAATATTATCCATTACTATTCACCTCTACACCTCTATATAATTGAAATATCTTTCATTTATAATGCTACATGAATGGTTTCTTTTTGATTATAATTATCTGAATATACAAATCATAGCATCTAAAAACCGTGAATTCAATATGGATAACGTTTTCTCCAAAAACCAACAGCAATCCCTGTTAACCATATATACACCGAAGCATATAGGATACGCTGAAGTAACCCGCCTGGCAGATCCGTAAATACTGGCTGTAAGAATAGACTTAATAGAGCTCCTGTTGAGACTGCCGTACAAATAATCGTCCACCAAAATAGACGGGGCATCTTTTGATAGATAGCGATACTAATTAAAATCATTGCGGGCACCTGTACAACCATTCCTGGAAGTGCCGTTAACGTGTGCCAATTAAAATGAATATCTGCAGGCACAATGCCGGAGATGCTATAACTTGCTCCAAAAATACCAATAAAAACACTTGCTAATATTGCAGAAAGGGTTTTAGGCCACAATGGATAAAGGAAAACAGCACCAATCAAGATAGCCATACCTGTTAAGAAAAACGTCCAGTTCATCAGCCAGTGGTAAGGGGAACAAATAGCATAGGTTGCAAGTACATAGGTGTCCGTTCCACAACTAGTTACCCCCAGGTCACTCATGGGTTGGTCTAGAAAACTGTAAGGTGCTGTAGCAGCTCGGATAACCATTGCTTCTATAAAAAAGTAGGCGCTTAAAACAATCCAGCTGATTAAACCAATTCGAATAGAGTGTCTATTCGGTTTACGCAATAAAAACATGGACAGAAAAACGATACATGCAACGATAACCATTGCTATAGCATGAAATTCATAACTCATTTTATCGCACCGCCTTTGATTGATAGATTGTATCATCTATATGTAAACTTATATTGAAAAATCGCTCCCTTCACTACTTACGTTATTTTATTGATAAAGATTCATTCTATTTATGATGGAGAAATTTTAAAAGGTTATCCTTCTTTTAGTCGGATAACCTTTTAAAACAACCTGTATTGTATTCAAAGAAATGTGATTTACAAATACTGCCCTGTAAATGAGTCTTTATTTTCCTTAATCATTTCCGGCGTTCCCTCGGCAATCACCTTTCCTCCTTTTGCGCCACCTTCAGGGCCTAAGTCAACAATCCAGTCTGCCGCTTCAATTACTTGACTATTATGTTCCACCATAATCACTGTATTTCCTGCATCCACCAAACGGTTTAACAGTTTAAGCAGCTGGATCGTATCATTCGGATGCAGTCCAGTGGTTGGCTCATCCAATAAATAAAGAGAAGTCTTTTTCCCCTGCTTCATCAATTCTTTCGCAAGCTTTAACCGCTGTCCTTCTCCTCCTGAAAGAGTAGTTAAGGATTGGCCCATTTTTAGATAACCTAAACCGATTTCTGTCAGAAGCTTTAAAGTGGCTTGTATCTTCTTTTCCCCTTCAAAGATAGGCAGACATTCATGCACAGAGCTCTCTAAAATATCATTAATGGAATAGCCCTGATATTTCACTGCTAATACTTCTTGTTTAAACCTTCTTCCCTGACATTCCGGGCATACGACTTCTAAATCAGGGAAAAAGAGCATGTTCGTCGTTACATAACCAAGTCCCTGACAGTTTTCACAACGACCTCCTGCTGTATTAAAAGAGAAATGCTTTGCAGTGAACTTCTTATCCTTTGCTTCCGGCAGTTTGGCAAACAATGACCGAATTGGGGTAAACAAATCAATGTAGGTTGCTGTATTGGACCGTTTCATCCTGCTGAGTGGGGACTGGCCGACAATAATCATCTGATTATAAGGCGCAAGACCAGTTACTTTTTCAAATCCTTCATGAATGGTCTCATCTGCTTTTGCCAACACATCAAATAAGAGAGAAGATTTTCCTGAACCAGAAACGCCTGTTACTGCTGTTAAGCATCCTGCCGGAAAAGTTACTGTTACATCCTGCAGATTATTTGCTGTGGCGTGATATATCGTAATACCTTCCTTCGTACCAGTTCGATTATTCATTTTCTTCGGTTTTTCTGTGCGCAAATATTGCCCTGTAACAGATGTTTCTTCATTGATCAATTCTTGTAAGGTTCCTTGTCCAACTACAGCGCCGCCAAGCTTTCCAGCTCCCGGGCCAATATCAATAATATAATCCGCTTCTTTCATGACGTCGACATCATGTTCAATTAATAGGACAGTATTTCCTAAATCACGGAGATGTTTTAAGACGCTGATGAGACCTGCTGTATCCTTAGGATGCAGCCCGACTGTCGGCTCGTCCATAATGTATAACACGCCTGTCAGTGCGGAATCTAAAAGTGCAGATAACCGTATCCGTTGCGCCTCTCCACCAGATAACGTAATGACTTGTCTGTCCAGCGTCAGATAGCCTAGCCCTATTTTGATAATACGGGAAAGCTTTGTTTTTACATCTTGCGTGAAAGTTTCAACAAGCTGATAACTTATTTGATTCAGTGACCTCTCTAATCGGCTTAACCATGCAGCCATTTCTTCTAAAGAATGAACAACTAATTGCGGAATCGTCCAGCCATCTACAGTAACTGCCCGGCTCGTTTCATTTAAACGTTCTCCATGACAGTCTGGGCAGGTTTGGGAATAGAAATAAGCATCTGCTTCTGCTGAAGAACCATCATGTTCCGCATAACGGCGCCACATCGAAGTCAACACACCGGGGAACTTCCCTTTTTCTACTGTTTTGGGAGACTTCACGTTTGGAAAAAGCTGCTTCACCTCATCGCTTTCCACTCCATAATAAAGAATCGCTTTTTGTCCTTCATTGAAATGCTTGATCGGTACATGATCAACATCTGGCAATTGATAATACCGAAAAGCTGCTTTTAAAACAGCAATTTGATATTCGCCGTAACGACCAACAAAAATGTCCACAGCACCATCTTCTAAAGAAAGTTCCTCATGAAAAACCGATGGCAAATGAATCGCCACCGTTTTTCCTAACCCCTTACAAGTCGGACAAGCTCCTTCCGTTGTATTATAAGAGAAATGGGTACGCGTTAGTTTTTCCATTTTTTCATCGCAATTTGGACAAAAGATATATTCTGTGAAGTTATCTGCTTCTCTTTCAACTTCCCCTTCATAAGTCATTGGGTTGATTCTGTGCTGACACTTCGGACAAGCTCTTACTCCAAGCTTTTCAAATACCATTCGCAGACTGGTATACATATCTGTCATCGTCCCGACTGTCGAGCGCGGGTTTCGGTTGGTAATATGCTGGTTAATGCTGATAGCAGGTGATAAACCACTGATAGACTCCACTTTTGGTTTATTGATTCCCTGCATCCCCATTGATTCTAGATATTGGCGCTGACATTCATTGAATAAGGTATCCAGAGCGAGTGTGCTTTTCCCAGATCCAGAGGGACCTGTAACGACAACCAATTTATTCTTCGGAATAGATACAGAGAGATTTTTTAAATTATTTTCCTGGGCTCCTTTTACAGTCATCATGTTATGCATGTTGATATTCCTCCTCCGTAGCTTCTGTTTTATCCATAGATTCTGATTGCAATCGCAACGTTTTTTTCATGGTGATATAGAAAAATAGTGTTTTCATTACGAATGGCATCTTGATATCCCTCCTTAAAAACATCTATTTCAATCATATAACATTTGTGCAAGTGCAATGTTTTATAATAAATGATACGCTATAATAACGTTCATCAATAAAAACCCGTCACGGGTCTATAAGGTTTTAGTTGAATCTTTGGAGGTAATTATGGAGTTAAGACCAATTGATATTGCTAAAAAACTAGATGTAGGAACAAGCGCACTTAGACACTATGAGGAATGGGGTATTGTGCCAAAAGCTATCCGAAAAGCAAATGGTTATCGGGTATACACAGAGGTTCACGAAGCCTATTTTCAATGTATCCGCGCCATGTACCCAGGTTTTGGCATGGGGACTGTCCGCATCGTGATGCCTCTGCTGCAGGAAAATAAATATATTGAAGCATTATGGAAAGTCAATGAAGTACAAGCTGAATTATACGAAAGAAAACAGCACGCCATGGATGCTGTTTCGATCCTAAACCCGGACAATATACAAGATTTTATGAAAAAGCAACGAAAGAAACATTATTCGATTGGAGAAGTAGAAAATGAGCTCCATGTTGCTGCAACAACCCTTAGGCATTGGGAAAAGGAAGGGTTAATTATTCCTGAAAGAAATCCGGAAAATGGCTATCGGTTATATACTCGCGAGGATATGAGAAAATTACTGATTATTAAAACCGTACAATCCTCTGTTTATTTCTTGGATACGGTACGCGATATATTGGATAAGATACAACATCACAGTCTAACAGATGCCAGAAAAATGGTGATCGATGCGCTCGATTATATGGATTATCAAATTGAACAGCAATTAAGGGGAGCGTATTATCTGTA
Source organism: Oceanobacillus timonensis (assembly GCF_900166635.1). NCBI lineage: Bacteria > Bacillati > Bacillota > Bacilli > Caryophanales > Bacillaceae > Oceanobacillus > Oceanobacillus timonensis. Next base: position 1,673,969 of record NZ_LT800497.1, on the reverse strand, counting down.
TAAGTTGGTTGATTTGTTGAAAGATAAAAATACATGAGCTTCATTTGGTTTTATGAGAAATGCCGGAACTCTGTACTGCAGCAACATACGCATGATTGCAAAAACAGATACCCCCTAGCGGAATATCTGTTTTCTATTTCTATTTCTATTCAAATTCCCAATCTAATTGCGGGTTTTTGGTAACACAATCAATATGCACATCTGCTTTATTCGTTCCGCCGAAAGTATGATTAGAGCCAAAAGCAACATGAACCGTCTCATAAGCTTTTTCATCTTCTAAAATATTTCCAGTGATTCTCGCAGCATGGTTCGTGCCAATTCCAAGCTCAGCTGCCAAACGCCCATTTCCTTCTCCAAGAAGGGATAACAGTAATGCTCCCTGTTCACCAGTTGCTTGAACAAGTCGTCCTTTTTCAACTGTCAGAACAACAGGCTCATCTACCAATCCAATTCCTGCCATAGAGCCATTTATCTCTATTTTCCCTTCCGCTAATCCTTCTACAGGAGCAATATATGCTTCCCCAGATGGAAGATTTCCTGATGCTGTTTTGCCGCGGAATATTCCTGTGCTGGCTATTCCATCTCTTCCTTCCAGTGGAATATGAAGCTTAAGATTTTTTTCTTTTCCAGTTGTAATGGTTACTGCTTTCGCTTTTGTCAGCTTAGCAGTCATGTCGGTTGTTTCTTTTTCGACACGCTTGTAATCTGCACTCATCGCTCCTTGCAGAATCATATCTTCCGTAATTCCCGGCATCGTAATCACACTTACCCCATGGGCATTTGCATTTTTTCTTGCAACCGTATGAGTAAGGGAATGCTTGGTCAGGCAAAATACAAGATCATATGCAAGCATCGCTTCCGAATTTGCTTCCGGCGGTTCTTCCCCTGATTTATCGCGATCCGACATGATTTGTAAATCCGCATTCCAATCATCCTGCTCCAAAGCCGCTTGAAATTTCTTGCCCAGAGCTTCGGTACTATGATCGGTTACCACTAACATTTTCGCATCTTTCTCTGCAAATACATTATGCTTCATTAATTTCGCAACGGTTTGCTGAAAAGAATTCATTTTACTGCCTTCTTTCTATGCCTTAAAATTATAATTTATTTAAATATGCTTTCGCTGCATAAGCAGCAACTTTTCTTGGCAGAAATACGCTTAATCCACTTGCATTCATCGCTCTTTCTTCATGCTTTTCATTGTACCCCATACAATCAAGGACAATCAAATCCGCCCCCTGATTCTTTAAAGCTCTTGCAGCCCCTTCTATATCACTTTTTTCATAAGGAGAAGCTACTTCCACAAGCTTTTTTATTTCCGGATGATTCCACTTTTCAATCAGCGAATCTCTTTGCTCTTCTAATGGAATAATTAACCCCAGATTTCCAGACGGCATTACCTCGCGGACAGCTTTGTTTAACTCAACGTCTGGATAAATAATTGGCTTGGCCCCTTGTAAAGTTGGAAAATCTCCTGTACAAAGCATCATAATTACATCTGTCTGTTCTTCCAACGTATCTCTTTCTTCCTGAAGCAGTGGAAGAAGTTTTGATTTTCCCATTTTTACAGAGCCTCCGTTTCTGACCCTGGATATATACGTTGTATCCGCAGTATCCGGCGCAACGGTATGAAATGAATCCGTATCGAGCCTATCCAAAGCTCCTCTTTCAACGATTTCTATTTCTGGACCAAGAATTCTCTGAATAGAAGGAGTAACATCTGTACGCGGAGCTTGTCCGATTGTTAGAACGCCTACACTTCCATTTACCATTTTAAGCTTTCCCTAATGTTTGCAGATGTTTCATCGATCCATAAAGTTCTTCCAAACGATTATACTCTGCTTTATCATAGAATTCGATTTGCTTCTGAGTAAATTCTTTGGCTACCTCAATAGAGAAACGGACAGCCTGTGCAACATCCACTTCATGACTAGCCCCTGTACCGCTTCCTGGAACAGCTGTCTGCGCAGTTATTGCTACACCAATAACTGGTGCATCAGTCGCAACTGCTGGTTGGAGGATACTGTTAATATGGAACACATCATTCCCATACGGGGTAATGTCCTGTGTGGTGACTGCAAAGGTGACTGGTAATTCTCCCGTTGTCATTTCCATAATTCTTATTAAATCATCGTTGAATTTTAACACATATCCCGACTTCACAGTTGGTGACAATGCTATTCCCCGGTGATTAAATACTTTATTTCCTTTTGTCGTATCGATAGATAATACTGCATCCATCTCTGGGAATACTTCATATTGATTCATCGTCAAAATATCCACCGGTGATCCCATAAAATCCACAGGCTCATGCGGTTGAGTTGGTGCATTTGGGCAAATATGTGTGGTGATATAAATATCCCCAGGCAGACGATCTCCTTTTTCAGCCATCGTTGCTAGTTTCAGAGCTGTTGTAACTGCAGCGGCCGCACCGTCCCCATCAGAAACAAACCCGATACGATTTGGACGTGCACCAAGTCCGCCCAATCTTCCAACAATACCTAGAGAAGGAGCATCCCCTCCGTCTACCTTTCCATTCGTTCCTTTAATCACTACTTTAATGAAATCAGTCGAACCAGTTTCCCCGGTTACTGTCTCAAAACTAGCATCGCAATAATTCATTTCATCGAACAGTTTTACAATTTTTTCGCCATTAATACTTGCATCATCTAATAATTCCATAACTTCCATTGTTTGTTTTAAAGACATTCTCTCTTCAGCTCCTTAGATAATAGATTTATTGATAATCGGCTCTACCGCTTTTAATAACTTCTGATTGTACATCGTAGAGCTTAAAAGTAAGTTCTCTTTTGGTACAGACATAACAGCTATTTTGATGCCTTCTTTCATTTCTGCACTGACAAGCGGTTTCCCCGTCTCTACATCGAAAGTCATAATCAGATCAGGAAATGTTCCTTTACGCTCCCCATTCTTTTCTGCAGTCATATACTCATTCCAAAAAGTAAGCTCTAAATCATCAATACGCACATAACCGACATCAAATCCGCCAGTTTTATCCAATTGAAATTCATTCACTTTACCAGAATGAATAATTCTTCCTTTTAGGTACGTTACTGCTTTTTCAATGCGTTCCGGACCCTCCGGCACAGATAAAAATTCATTTCCCAATTCCATTGCCTGTGATATTGCCCCAACTGCTGCGTTTTCCTTCATATACTGCGTATCGACCGGGTTTCGGCAAACACCAACCATGCCTCCAGCTTGCACGGAGATGGAGCGGACTGCACTGGAAGTAAGATCGAGTGTACCTGTAATAGAACCAGCTACTTCTTTATCGCCTTTCCCTCCAGCAAAGGTTTGAATCGATTGATAATCCGCTACTTCAGAAAGATTCATCGACCCCATGGAACCTGTTGGATGCGCTCTTCCATTGGAAGGGGCGTCTATTACAGGCAAACCAGATGCTGCCGCCTGCAGCCAGCCATTAATCGTGGTTGAAGCACCATTTTCATTTGTCATTAATGCTGCAATCGGCTGATTAAACTCGGCCTTCATTCGATGGACGGTATCAACCAACTGCCCGGAATCTACATACATTTCTTCAGCAGATGGAGCTCCCACTAACGAAACACAAGCAACAAATTCGTTATCCTGTAATTCATCGACTGTAATCAGCTCCGGTTTTCCCAAAGCAAAAGCAAGGTCCGCCTTTTCTAAGCCGTCAGCGATCCAGCCGCCTCCACCTCCGCCGAGAATACATCCTCCATATACAGCACGAATTGCATCTTCTTTTGTCAACATTTTTCTAACCATTGTCCAATCCTCCTAATTATCTTGCTTTCCATATAGATGAAAAGAAACTATAAATCGCATCACCAGCAATAAACCCGGCTGCCATCGTATACATTGTATTTTCTGCCTCCTGGCCTCGAAGCTTGATAATCGCGATTCGGATAATCAGTCCAGCGATAACAGCCCAGCCGGCGAGCGGGTTAACAATCAACAAGCCTGTCGCAAATAAAACTCCCATTTGACGTTTTGGACCGCCAATAAGCTGGATAATTGCCCCAGGAATGGCCCATAGTAATATCAGCATGCCAACATTTCCAGTCAGACCAGATTCAATCGTTGCTGCATAAACGGCATCAACAGGGGGAATGAGCCCTTGTTCAAAGAAACTCTCTGCGAATAAGAAAACAACGACAAATGCAACACCAAATCCGATAAACGCACTTTTAAGCTGTTGCTTTCTTCCAAATAATTCTTGCTCCAGCGTTGTTCCCTTTCGTAAAATAACACCTGTTTTCAAATCAAATCCCAAGTCCGCAAAGGCAGGTCCGGTAGAAGCGGTATATCCAGTTAATAATGCAAGGGCAATCGGCGGAAATCCAATCATCATGCCGATTAATAAGAAAATCAGCGTTACTGCAAATGCTGGAAACCATCCGGAGTGCATAGCGGCAATACCAACAATCATTTCACTGATGATGGCAGCAAGGGCAGCAAATAAAACAAATACTGCAATTTGCCATAGAGGCATATCTGTCATGATTCCACCTAAAATGGCAACCACCACTGCACCTAGAGCATAAAATAGATAACCAAGTCCAAAACCCGTTTTGATATCTTTTTCCGTACGTGTATACACATGCTCTGATGTCTCTTCTTTCATATTCCGCTGTTGCTTTCTCGATTTGACAAGGATGAAAATAAACTGTAAAAGTGCCACACTTCCTGCTCCGATCATCATGCCATGCGGAATATAATATGCATTTAAATCTACTCCGAATAATGGATCAGAATATCCCATAAGCAACAAGCCGATTCCAAACATGGCAAGTGCCCAAATATTACCGATAAAGGCTACACCAAAGGCGGACATCGAAATGCCAAAATAAGAACCGATTACCCCGCCAAGAATACCCAAACTTAAGTATTTAGCTTTCTTTCCGCCTTCATCTCCTGCTTTAATGGCTTCTGCTGTCGCTATTCCTGAAGGCCACGCTTCATCTGAACCAAATAGCTTTGTATCAAACACCTTGTATAGGATTAAAGCATCGATTGCAAGCGCAATACCCGAACCGATAAGCATAGGAATAATCAACTCAGGAACTCCCATCGCATAAGGCAATCCAATTGGAATCAATAAGCTGTTTGCCGCGCCAAAGGTTGCAGCAGATATCGTCGTTTGCACCAAATTTTGATTTTCTAATGTACGATATTTATAAAACATCTGCATCGGGATTCTCGCAATTAACATCGCAATCAGAGCACCGATAATAGAGGTGTTTGGAGTGATCCCCAGGGATGTAATTAATTGCATCCCAATAATGGCACCTAAAAATGCGATAATAATAGAGAATATGATAAATGTAGGATCAAACGTTTTCTTCTTCATCTTTTTCCCTCGTTTCTATTAGCTGATAAGCTATCGCCTGCGCTTCGACTAAATCAATCACAGGAATTTTCACTCTTTTCTGTAAATAATCTTTTAAACGAATAGTTGAAAATCCCGTACAGGCAAATAAAATAACATCTGCACCTGATTCCATCTGCTGGTGAACAAGTGTCAGTAATTCCTGTTTTGCATTCGCTTTGAATAAATCTGTTGTTTTACTAAGCTTTGATGAAGAAGTATAAGCGTGAAAACGACTTCCAAGCTCTTTTTTCATTCTTACGGGAGGTTCTTTCGTTATCCCTATAATTCCAACCTTACTCCCGACCATACTGGCAGCATGTGCACCTGAGACACCTGCGCCGATGATTGGAATATCTGTTTCCAAGCGAGCTTCATCTAATGCAGGATCTGCAGCACAGCTGATAGTAATGGCATCGATATCTCTTTCTTGAGATAGTTCTTTCGCCAGAGAAATAATCTTCGGTATCGCTTCTGCTTCCGATTCATTATCGTATATACCGTTCGGCTGTTCTCCGATACATTTTGTTTTTGAGGCAATATGATACAGCTCTTTCATTCTTTTTCCATGCTCCATCAAAATATTTTCATCGTCCGTTGTTAATACTCTGACAATTCCTAACATTACCTCATCTCCTTTCCGGCTATTATAAAGAGTTATAAAATGTTTTAGAATGTTAAAAATGCGCAATATATGCGCAATAAATTTTCACACTTTTTCCACGGCCCGGGAAGCATCTATCATATAGCTTTCTATAAATGATGAAAAGGATGCTTTGTTCCAGCTGTTGTGAAACGGGTTGAACTCCCTATTCACTTCAAAATAAAACAATCCTCAAACTCTGCTCATAGAATTTGAGGATTGCTCGGATTCTGTCATTTTTTCAATATTTTAACAAACCGCTGCCAATATTCAGTGAATACAAAAATTTCTACAGAATAAAGTCCACTCTATCATTACAAAATCTCTAGCGCTTCTTTTTTCAAGATAATTCCTTTATTTTCAAACAAAAACGTAAAATAAAACCAGCCTCCGGGTTACTAATATCCATATTTAATGCCTCTTCAATTTTATTTATCCGGTAATTTAATGTACGACGATGAATGAATAATTTTTCAGAGGTTTTCGATATGTTCCCGTTATTATCCAAATAAACGATTAATGTTTGGAGTAACTCATCATTTTCTTCCCGGAGCAATGGAGATAAGACCGTATCCGTATATTTTTGTACAACATCCTCTGAAGTTAAATGAATCAATATCTCATAAATTCCTAATTGGTCATGGAGATAGACATTTTCTTCCGGTTTTACCTTTTTCCCTATTTCCATCATTTTTGTAACGGAGTGAAGCGCCTGATCGAAATTTTGACCATCCGATATGCAAGGACTAATTGAAAGACGAATCGTTTCTGCGCTGTTTCCTGCGTTATATTGCATGACCAGCTGTTGCCACGCTTTCACAACCATTGGATAATCAGCCTTGTCCCCATAATGAAAAGCATAAAAATGATTATGTTTTTCAAAGATAAATGTTTTCCCACATTCAAATTGATTCAACAAGACATCCAGCTCTTTTCTGACTAGACAGGAAGCATCCACGAATACATTTTCCGGCTGGTTTGCCTGTGTTATCCACGGTGCTTGAAAGTGCACAATGGTTATCCCCTTATCTTCATTGTCCTTCACATCATGTAAATAAGATTCCATTAACTCCATTTCGTATAGTCGATGTTTTTGATAATAAATTTGATCACTCAGAAATAGTTCACTCAATTTATTACTCATTTTCTTCATCGTGACAGCATCTATTTCGGCTAATTTTTCATCTGCATAGAGTACATGAATAATACCAAAAACTTGATTCTTAGAAACTAAAGGGATTAACATTTTGTTCTTATACCCTTGCATTTTATAAATAATAAATGACTTATCGTTGAATTCTCTAATCCATTCTTCAATCATTTTTAAATAAGAAGTAACTTGCGGTGAAGAAAACAGAGCGCTCGATTTTCTCCATCCATCCGTTTTAAAATTGGCAGAGCGATACAAAAGCTTCCCTTCCAGATCCTCCACGTAAACGGAAGCATTCACGATTTCCGCAATGTTTTCAATTGCTTGCTCCATGGAGGTAAAACTTGATTCCTCCAGTTTAAAAAATGGATGATGTGTTTGAATCTGCAGTTGTTTCTCTTCATATAATTTTTCATATAGAGGCATCAATATATTTATATAAGAAATATTCTTTGGAATGGATATAATCGGAAAATCTCTTTTATCTGCCAATTCGATCATTTTTTCCGGAAGCTCATGAATAAATCTTCCAAGCTTGACCACAATCCCAGATGCACCTTTTTCAATTAACGTTTGGACAATGTCAATTTGTTTTTCTTCATCATCCTTAATCGAATAGAAAGTAGTCATAATCAATATACCAGGTGTCACCCAATCCAATACTTCAGGAACCTCCATTACTTCAACCGAATTAATTATATTGTTTAATCCTTCATGTCCTGTAATTAGTGTTCCTGCTGATAACTCTCCAATTTTTAATGCATCTGCTATTCTCATAAACGTACTCCTTACTGTTTCCTAATCTCACTTATGATTTTTAAAACAAATTATTGGTTTACTATCTGAACAGGATATTACAGTATCTTACCCTTTACAATATTTGAAGTCAAATACTGTCACCATTTACATCAATTAAAAACAGCCATGAACCTCGAAAATTTTAGGGTTAATGGCTGTTCGTGTCTTAGGAGAGAGTCACCGTAAAATTGATCCTTTGAGACAATTCCTATACTTATTATTTTTCTTTTAATATGAAGGAGTTTGGATGTTAATCGATACTTCACTTCTTCGATTTATACAGTATCCATTAATCACTGTGATAAAGCTTCAGGGAACATTTTACGTTTCTCCTTCTTCCGCATCCGGGACATACTCTAAAATATCTCCAGGCTGGCATTCCAAAGCCTCGCATATCTTTTCCAACGTCGAAAAACGGATTGCTTTTGCTTTTCCATTTTTTAAGATAGAGAGATTCGCCATCGTTATTCCAACCTTATCGGTCAATTCCGTCACGCTCATTTTTCGTTTTGCCAGCATAACATCCATATGAATCATAATTGCCATACGCTCACCTCACACCGTTAAATCATTTTCTGTTTTAATATCGAGTGCATTCTTCAAGATTTTCTGCAATACCGATGCAAATACGGCAATCACAAAGGATGCAAACATTGGAACAAAGCCAATAATGATAGCTCCTGGAGCATCATCTTTCTCTGCAAAGATATAAATAAATGGCATCATAACAATATAAATACCTGTAATAATCAGCGCATATTGCTTAATCTTTTTTAATGTGAAAACGGCGGATTCTGAAAAGGCATCGTTCTTGTCAATTAACTTTAATAGTCGTAAAGCCTGATAAAGCGCCATATAATAAGGAATCGTTGTTAAAAGAAATCCGATGATTATCGGGTAGATTACCCATTTTACCATAGACGGCCCATCCGAAATGTTGTTTATGAATTGCGGAATCAGGAAGATACTCAATACAAATATAAGTAACCCCATTAAATAAACGACTGTTTTTAAAAATACTGTTGAACTTTTTGGCATAACTATCACCTCATTGATAAATGCAATATTTCATGTTTCATTAACTTTTACTTCTGACAATATCTTGATTACTTCTATCCAGCATTCCTTCTATTTTCGCCTGCGATTGCTTTAACATCGCCACAATTAAAAAACTGACAATGACTAATAACAGCCAGGAGCTTACTTTTCCCAGATGGACCATACTCCACATTTCCGCCTGATTCGGATATTCCCATGCCTGGAAGAAAGTTGCTATATTTTCAGCGATCCAAATAAAGAATCCAATCAGGAAAAAAGAAAGGATAATAGGCATACGATAACGTTGATTACCAACTTTATAATCCACATGCGCTCTAAAGAAAACAATAATGACCAATGCAGATAGCCACCACCGTATATCCAGCCAGTAATGATGGGTAAAGAAGTTCAAATAAATCGCAGCTGCGAGCGGACCCGCTAAAAGAATAGATGGCCATTTTACCAGCCTTACATCCAGCCTTCTCCATGCCTGGCACAAATAGCTGGCTACACTTGCGTACATAAACCCGCTGTATAACGGAACTCCAAAAACTTTCGTATATGCTTCTTCCGGGTACACCCATGAACCCATATTCACCTTAAAGATTTCTAAGTTCAACCCGATGATATGAAATAATGTGATAACTACCAGCTCTTTTTTTGTTTCCAATCCAGATATGATCATAAAAACCTGTGTCAGTAAACAGATGATTAATAACCAATCATATCTTGATAAGAAAGGAAGTTCGATAAACTTTGTTATAGCTAAAGACGCAAAAATAATTACCGGAAAAACACAGGATAATGCTTGTTCATAGCCGAATCGAATAAGTTGTTTGATTGCTTTCATTTTTTTAGTCTCCATTTTTAATTTCATAATACTAATATTGATTATAGATATAATTTTATCGAAAATCAATAAATAATTATTAAAAATAGATAAAAATATGGTTGTGATTATTTTCGATACATAAAAAAAGACTAAACCAATTCGATTTAGCCTTCATCTTTTATAGATTTTATTTTTAAGTGCAATTATGCCTTTTTCTCCAATGCTAAGAGCCCTTCCTTCATCGAAATACCACCGCGAAATCCTGTCAGCTTACCATCCTTTGCTATCACACGATGACATGGAACGAGAATCATTACTGGATTGGCGCCGATTGCTGCACCAACAGCTCTGACAGCTTTGGGCTTTTCTATTTTTTCCGCTATATCCATATAAGAAACGGTCTTCCCATAAGGAATGTTTTGCAGTGCTTCCCAAACGGTTTCTTGAAATGCAGTACCTTTTAAATCGATCGGTACATCAAATTGTGTTCTTTCTCCGTCCAAATAAGAAATCAGCTGCTCCTTATAAGCATTGATTTTCTGTTCATCATGTACCAATTCTGCACCTGCTCTTTTTTTCTCAGCCCAGCTTTCTATCTCATCTATTTCTTTCTTTTGAGATCCAACATAGCATAGCCCTTTATCGGTTGCCGCCAGATAGAACGACCAGCCGTTATGCTCTAATTTTCCATAATATATTGTTTCTTCGTGGTTATTCTTCATTTCAGATACCTTCTCCCTGTTCGCTTTTCTGAATTGACGAGGTGTTAGATGATTCTTTTCTTTAAATAGGGTTGTAAAGCGAGTTGGATTTGTTATTCCTACAAGCTGACTAATTTCCTTAACAGATAAATTCGTTTTTATTAAAAAATCCTTTGCTTTCTCCAGCCTTATTTGCTGCAAATAAGCCAAAGGAGTTATTCCTCTCCATCTTTTAAACACGCGATGCAAGTGATAAGGACTGCCATGAACTGCTTCTGCAAGCTCGTTTAAGGTTAAAGACGTTGCATAATTTTCTCTGATATAATTTCCCGCCTGCAAAACCCATTCTTCATCCGGCAAGCTGCTTCCTCCAGATTTACATCTCTTACATGGTCTATACCCAGCCTGCAAAGCATCTTCTGCTTTTCTAAAAATCGTGACATTATCAAAGTTGGGAACTCTTGATTTACAAGAAGGGCGGCAAAAGATTTTTGTTGTTTTCACCGCATAAAAGAACTGCCCATCATATGCTTTATCATTTTCCATAATTGCTTTTCGCTGCTCCGCTGTGATGTTTGGATTCACTAGCAATCACCTCTACTTTCATTGTACACCTGAAAGATAAGAAATAAAGAGGCATCTAATTAAAAAGCAAGATATGAAAGCTTCTACTTTCCTCTTACAACTTGTTTTTGCCTGACTTTCTGCTGAAACAAAAAGGGAATGACTAAATACAAGGCATAAGCAAAAGACATCCAGGATGAAAAAGCAATAACCTGTGTCTCGTTTAAGTTCGGATAGATTATTTGATAATTTGAAAAAACAAAGCTATCCAGTACTAAACCAATCATCGTTCCTACAATTCCAAATCGGATCGCTGCATAATCTTTTTTATCAAATAAGGTATAGAGATAGACGACCAACATTAATAGGATGGCTGTTCCAACTAGAAGCATTGCGGAACTATATGTAAATGCATCCGTACCAGGTGGAAACAGAACTTTTTCTCCAAAAATTCGGAAAAATAATGTAGCAGCTCCCCAGACGATAACACCCCATGCTGCTGTGAACAAATAGGTTTTCATTCCATTGCCTCCTCGCTTACTTACATTACGTAACTGTATCTATAACTCTGTACAAATTTCTGATAACTTCCTGATGAACAAACTACAAAAAAGGGATGATATCATGCCCTCCTACCAGCATTATACCATCCCTATTTAAAATGAAGAAAAACAAGTGCATATTATTTTTTATCGCACAGCTATTTTTCAAAACATTACCGCTTCATTACATTCTGAGGATTCCCGTCTAAAAATGCCAGCGTATTTTCAAACGCCACTTCCGCACGTAATTCCATTGCCTCATCCGTTAAAAAGCCGACATGCGGCGTTAATATCGCATTTTTTGCATGCAATAGTTTATAATCGTCTGGAATTGGCGGTTCCATATCAAACACATCAATACCAGCTCCTGCAATTTTACCATTGTTCAACGCATCTGCAAGGGCATCATTATCCACAATCGGTCCTCTTGCACAGTTGATTAAAACGGCGGATTCTTTCATTAAATCCAGTTTTTCTTTCGAGATTAACCCTTGGGTACTAGGTATAGATGGCACGTGTAGAGTTACAATATCCAATTGCGTCATCATATCATCTAAATCCATATACTCTACACCCAAATCCACTGCTTCCGGATTAATACTGGCCTGATTGGAGGCCACTAATTTTGCACCAAAAGCTTTAAATAAACGCGCAACCTCGATACCTATTTTTCCTGTACCGATGATACCGACTGTTTTTCCTTTAATTTCCTTCCCTTGAAAAGCTCCAGAATATTTTGTTGCGCGGATATCTTCATTTCCTTGTGTGATATGACGATATAAATCCATCACCAGGCCAATGGTTAATTCAGCTACTGCCTGGTTTGCATACCCGGCGGCGTTACATACCAGAATATCCTGATTTTTTGCACCTGCTATCCCTACATGATCCACGCCTGTAAAAGCAACATTAATTAATTTTAAATTCTCACTTTGGTCAATTACTTCGGTGGGATACGGATTATTGGCAATCATCACAACGTCTGCGTCTTTACTGCGTTTTGCCAGTTCATTAGTATCCGTTGTTTTTTCATTATAGTAAGTAAATGCATGTCCTTTCTGTTTAATCGGTTCTGCTAATTTCTCAATCAGTGCATCTGGAACATTTAATGGTTCTAATAATTTTACTAACATTTCATTCATTCCTTCCTTGTTATCCCTGTCAAATGTTACTGTATCCATTTTTAAATAATTTACGCCGCCATCTTTCATAAGACTCTCTTTTTGTATACCCTGTTCAGGCATTATAGAAACAATAGAAATGAATAGAACAGCTTAAAACGTATCCTTTTATTATGAGATTACATATTATTTCCTCTTAAGGATTGCTTATCCGCCGTGTCACGACATAAAAAAGCCCCCTTTCTCAACAGAAATTGAAAAAGGAGGCTTTCCTTGATAGGAAAATTTTCTAAACGTTTTATTACATTACTTCACCGTTTCTTTTTGGCTGATCAAGGCGTCCTCCAGTCTATTTACCGCCACTACTAAAGCGTAAATAGATGCTGCGGTAATATCCTCATGAATACCTGCACCCCAATAAATTGCTCCTTGATGAGAAATACCAATCTGTGCACAGGCTTCTGCAGAAGAATCTTTACCTAACGATTGCTGCTCATAAACTTCTAAAGCATAGTCCATGTTAAAGTAAGCTTTTAATGCATTGCTGATGGCATCCAGACTTCCGGCGCCATTTCCTTGCAATTCGACTTGCTCCTCCTCTGTTTGGATAGTTAACGTAACTTCCTGCCCGTTTCCTTTATTAAAATGGTAATTCACAAGTTCAAAATACGGATGGTAGTCTACATAATTCTCTCTGAATACCTGATAAATTTCTTCAGCAGCCAGCTCTCTGCTGGTTTGATCCGATACTTCTTTCGTGGCATATCCCATCGCTTCATTCATTTTATACGGGAGCTTCACGCCAAAGTTTGTTTCAAGGATATAGCCGATACCGCCTTTTCCGGACTGGCTGTTGACTCGAATAACATCCGTTTGATAATTTCTTCCAATGTCTCCCGGATCCACTGGAATATATGGAATATCCCATTCTTCCACTTCATTTTCCTGACGATATTTCATTCCTTTGGAGATGGCATCCTGATGCGAACCAGAAAATGCTGTGAAAACAAGATCGCCGGAATAAGGATGTCTTTCATGCACTTCTGTTCTGGTCAGCTTTTCATACTTTTCACGAATCGCATTCATCTGGCTGAAATCCAATTCCGGATCAAACCCTTGCGAATACATATTCATCGCTAAAGTAATCAAATCCACATTGCCGGTCCGCTCGCCGATACCAAATAACGTACCTTCCACGCGTTCTGCTCCTGCGAGCACGCCGAATTCTGCATCACTCACACCGCTTCCCCGGTCATTATGCGGGTGAATGGATAAAACAACCCCATCGCGATAGGAGAGATTTTTATGAATATATTCGATTTGACTGGCGAAAATATGCGGCATCGCAACTTCCACGGTTGCCGGAATATTAATAATCGCTTTATGATCGGATGCCGGCTTCCAAATATCCAGTACACTGTTGCAAATATCTAATGCATAATCGACCTCTGTGCCCGAAAAACTTTCCGGACTATATTGAAAATAGAAATTCCCCTCTGTCTGTTCAGCCAGCTCCTGTACTAAAACAGCTCCGTCTAAAGCAATCTGTTTAATTTCATCTTTAGATTTCTTAAATACCTGTCTGCGCTGTGCCTCTGACGTTGAATTATATAAGTGTACAATGGCTTTCGGCGCCCCTTCAATGGCTTCAAAGGTCCGACGGATAATATGTTCCCTCGCCTGCGTAATCACCATAATGGTTACATCATCCGGAATCATATTGTTGTCAATCAGCGTTCGCACCAATGTAAACTCGGTATCGGAAGCAGCCGGAAATCCAACTTCAATTTCTTTAAATCCAATATCTACTAACAGCTGAAACATCGCCAGTTTTTCTTCTAAATTCATTGGAATCGGCAGTGCCTGATTCCCGTCCCGCAGGTCTACACTGCACCATGCCGGTGCCTTCTCTAAGGTTTCTTTCTTGACCCAGTCGTGCGAAACAGTCGGCGGCATAAAATATTGTTTTCCGTATTTTTGATGATTAAACATGTTTCATTCCTCCTCAGATTAAATGCAATTAAAAAAAGCCTTCCTTCTCCAGCAATGTAGATTGCTTGGAGACGAAAGACTTATGCTTACGCGGTACCACCCCGGTTTCATGATAATCATATATTACCATGCACTTATCCGGATACAGACAAATTTATCTTATAGAGGATGTTCAAAAAGTCCAATAAAAATGACACGGCGAATTTCTGCGTTGACGAGATTTTTCCGATACTCACGTATTATAAAGCATACGCTCCGTTCGTAAAAATCTCGTCGCCTTGAACTTCTTGGTCCTATTTATCGGTCTTTTTGAACACGCACTTATATCCTTCCCGTGTAACGGCGGGGTTCCGTCCTTAATTACTCTCTTTTACTCTTGGTTTCACTAAGGCTGCTCAAAAGGTGAGTTCCCTGCTTCCTTGTTATTGCTTTTCATCCGCCAGCAACTTTCTGCAAACAAGTCAGACAAGTACTACTCCTTATCCTTGCATTCCTATTTTGATATTTTCACTATCTTATCAGATTTATCAGAGAATGGGAAGGGGGAATTTCAAAAAATTTTCGGCACTTCCCCATTCATATTAAACATATCAGCTTTATATCACTTGCTTCTGTATTTAAAAATCTCCATTATATTTCCGTATTTCCGTTCCTTTCTATTTCAAATATTGTTTGACGTCTTCTATTGTTTCCAATTCATCAATATGATCGATGATTATTTCCAATGTGCTTATTTCCTGTTCGTATATCTGTTTCTTGATATCTTCTGCAAGCGGAGCTACAAACTTGGTGATTAATCGAATGGTTGTATTAGCTAGTGCTTCTGCTTTCCCTTCTTCTTTTCCTTCATTCCGAAAAATCTCTGCTAAAGTCATTGCCAATTCGCTCCCTTCTTGATAATTGCTTTCTATATGGTCAATTATATCATAATATTGTTCTTTTGTTTGCTTGTATAAGCCTCGTCATCAAAATGGACAATTTCATGTTTTTCACATACCTATAAGGGGTATATTACTAATAGAAATAAGAAAGGAGTGAATGACAAATGCATGAACAACACCAACATCACGATACACAACAACCTAATCATGGACATCATCATGAAGACCATCGTTCACATTCGCATGAGCATCATCACGAGCATATGATTGCAGACTTTAAAAAACGTTTCTACATTTCGCTTGTCTTGGCCGTGCCAATTATTCTGCTTTCTGATATGATTCAGTCGTTTTTCAACTACAATCTCTCATTTACCGGGGATAGTTGGATAGAGCTGATTCTAGCCAGCCTTATTTTCTTCTATGGCGGCTGGCCATTTTTAACAGGCGCTATTGATGAATTGAAACAAAAATCGCCAGGAATGATGACATTAATCGGTTTTGCAATCACTGTAGCTTATGTTTACAGTGCAGCAACTGTCCTCGGCCTGGAGGGGCATGATTTATTCTGGGAACTGGCAACACTGATTGCGATTATGCTACTGGGTCATTGGGTGGAAATGAAATCAGTCAGCAAAGCCTCTGATTCCATGGAATCTTTAGTGGAACTGATGCCACAGGAAGCAACCAAAATCGACCAGGCGGGTAATACAGAGGTTGTTCATGTTTCAGAGCTTCAAAAAGGGGATCATGTACGGATAAAACCCGGCGAAAAAATACCAGCAGACGGTATTGTTATAGATGGGAAATCTTCTATCGATGAATCGATGCTGACCGGTGAATCCATTCCTGTTGAAAAGCAGGTAAAAGATGAAGCCATCGGCGGTTCCATCAACACATCTGGTTCCTTGACAATTGAGGTTTCCAAAACAAGTGAAGAAGGCTATCTCTCACAGGTCGTTCAGCTTGTTAAAGAAGCGCAGGAAAGCAAATCAAAAACACAAGTGTTTTCTGACCGTGCTGCCAAATTACTATTTTATGTAGCTGTCTCTGCTGGTATTATTACGTTTGTAGTTTGGATAGCTTTAGGATATGGACTGGAAGAAGCCATGACACGAATGGTCACAGTTCTGGTTATCTCCTGTCCGCACGCATTAGGATTGGCGATTCCTTTAGTCGTCGCCCGTTCTACTTACCTGTCAGCGCAAAATGGCCTGTTTATCCGTAATCGTGCAGGTTTTGAAGATGCACGAAAAATCGATACTGTCGTATTCGATAAAACAGGGACATTAACCAAAGGGGAATTTGCTGTAACAGATATTGTACCTAATGGCAGTATCAGCGAGGATGAGCTTTTACAAAAAGCAGCTTCCATCGAAGCACAGTCGGAGCATCCAATAGCTGCCGGTATCATGGCTTCTGCCAAGAAACAGAAGATAGACTTGAAACAGCCGGAAACATTTGATTCGATAACCGGCGCCGGGATCAAAGCAAAACTGGAAGATACGTGGTATTTAGCTGTAAGCCCCGGATATATGGATAAAAACAACATTGCTTATGATACAGCCGCTTTGGATAGGTTATCTGACGCAGGAAAAACCGTTATTTTCGTTTTAGAGGAAGAACAATGCATTGGCATGATTGCACTTGCCGACCAGGTCAAAGATTCTTCTAAAGAAGCGGTACGCCGTTTGCATGAACTCGGTATCGAAGCACAGATGCTGACTGGTGATAATCAAACCGTCGCAAATGGTGTGGCCAAAGAAATCGGCATTGATCATGTAATTGCCGAAGTTCTACCTGATCAAAAAGCGGATCAGATCAAACAACTGCAAGCAAATAATAAAAGGACAGCGATGACTGGAGACGGAATCAATGACTCTCCTGCTTTAGCTACTGCTGACTTAGGTGTTGCAGTCGGTGCCGGTACAGACGTGGCGATGGAAACAGCAGATATCGTATTAGTAAACAGCAATCCGGTTGATGTTGTTTCCATTATTGAACTTTCCCGGTTAACCTATCGCAAAATGATTCAAAATCTCTGGTGGGCAGCCGGCTACAACATTATTGCTATTCCATTAGCAGCAGGTATTTTAGCTCCTTGGGGCATTGTTATGGATCCGGCAGTCGGCGCTGTGTTAATGTCACTAAGTACCATTATTGTCGCTTTTAACGCCAGGTTGTTAAAAAAGAAGAAATCCTAAAAAGAATGTTTCTTTTTTATAGGAAACTGAAAAACGCAAATCAGAAGAAATATCTGGTTTGCGTTTTTTACATACTATGTTGCATCCGGATTATTTTTATATTGTCTCCCTTTCTGATAATCCGCTTCTTTTATTTCATCTGGAACCATACTCCCGCCAGTAGCCCAAATCAGATGAATATGTTCTTCTGTCACTTCAGGATTGTTTTGAACGACATAAGCAGGGCCCATTAATCCCGTAACAGCTGATGGTTCTAGATGAATTCCCTCTGCATCCGCCATCTCTGTAATAAGACGGAACATTTGCTCATCACTGACTGTATAGATTCCTTCTATCAGCGGCTCCATTACTTTTCCAACAAAACCGGATGCTCTGCCCACAGCTAAACCATCTGCGGCGGTTTGGTTATCGAGTCCGAAATCCTGGACGGAAATCGTATGATGCATGCTTGTCATCATCCCAAGTAACATACACGGGGAGTGGGTCGGTTCGGCGAAATAACATTTTACCGCATCACCGAAAATCACTTTTAATCCAAACGCGACACCGCCAGGTCCTCCGCCGACACCGCATGGCAGATAAACATGCATCGGGGTTTCCGGGCTTATTTGAATTTCCTGCTCTTCCAATTGTTTTTTCAAACGAATCGCTGCTACCGTATAGCCTAAAAATAAATCTCTTGAGTTTTCATCATCAATAAAATAACTTTTCGGATCTTTTGCCGCTTCTGCTCTGCCTTCTTCTACCGCTTTACTATAATCCGATACATGCTCCACAACCTTGACGCCCCGCTCTCTTAATAAATCCTTTTTCCACTGTTTTGCATCGGCTGACATATGGACAATAACATGAAAACCAAGCTTGGCACTGATAACACCAATACTTAGTCCCAAATTACCAGTAGAACCTACTAAAATCGTATATTGAGAGAAAAACTCCCGATACTTATTCCCTGCCATTTTACGATAGTTATCTTTTTCGGATAGAAGTTGGTTTTCCAGCAACAATGTTTCTGCATGTTTCAGCACTTCATAGATGCCGCCTCTTGCTTTGATGGAACCGGAAATTGGTAAATGACTATCTAATTTTAAGTAAAACGTACCTGGAATTTCCTGCCCCGTTATGTCTTCTATTCTAGCTTTTATCTGGTCTGCTTTTTTTAGCGGAGATTCAATGATTCCTCCTGTATTTTCCGTCTCCGGATAAACCGTTGCGATAAAAGGAGCAAAGCGCGTCAAACGTTCCTCGGCATTTTGTATATCTGCCAATTGAAGCGGCTGATTTTGCAGTCCCTCCTGCTGATTCTGCACATAGGGGTTGCTCCAAAAAAATGGGGTATAATTTAAAACTGGGCCCAAATCTGGATACGCTCTGATCCATTCCTCGATCGGTTTTCCCTTTATTGTTGCCATTCTTCTTCACCTCTTTTGTAGAATGATAATATGCTATTTTCAGTTTTCATAGCAAGCATTATATTACATATTTCTCTTAAGCCAATCTTCCCTGGTTAAACGCATCTGAATTGCATCAATCCATTCCCCGTCAAATTGCAACTCATTTTCATGGATACCACTTTTTACAAAACCAATTTTCTCATAAACATGCCTTGCCCTTGGATTGAAGTCCAAAACATCTAACGTCAATTGATGAAGTGTTGTGTTTTGAAACACATAATCAATAATAAGCTGTGTTGCTTCTGTACCCAAACCACGGTTTCTTCCCTCCGGACCGATAAGAATCCTGTAATTCATGCTATGATTTGTTTCATCATATAAGTTCACTACTGTTTCACCTACGCAAGTACCTTGCTTCTTATCAATAATAGCCAAATCCAAACGATCTTTTTCCAGATATCTTGTCTGGTACCATTCATAAATAATATCCTTTTCTTCTTCCCAATCAAAATCCATATCACTCCCGGTTAATTTTAAAACTTCCGGGTCTGTTAAGCATTTTTTGATAAAAGGGAAATCCGTTTCTTTAAAAGGACGAAGCTTTACTTTTTCACCCTCTAATAAAGGTTTGTAGCCTAAATATACCATTATATCACTTCACTCCCTTCTTTTCAGAAACCGACAATATATACATGTTTTATTTTTTAATAGCTTTATAGATAAAGTAACCAATAATAGCAATCATTGCATACACACCAAAAAAGACAACAAAACCCCATAATCCCATCACAGCATCTGCAAATTCCATGTTTCCGCGCTGGGTATAAGCCTGCTGTATTTCGACAGCAAATACCAGCACAACCATCATCGTAAATGTATAAAGAAATGCTAAAATAGCAATGCTCCACTTTAATTTAGATAAGATTTTAAAAACAATGTAAACGAAAAAGAACGTGATAATTCCCAGTATGCCAAAAATCCAGAAATGCAGCTCTTTATCCGTCATACCCGCACCAAACGTATTGGCAATCACATCATGAATATCGTTAATCAAATCTACAATAAGCATAATCGCTTCTCTCATAATCAGACCCCTTTCTATGAAAACATCCTCTTATAAGACAGGGTACATGAAAATTAAAAATAATTCCTTTATTATCTTCTTCGTATTTATCACGGAGAACCGCCCGTTAAGTTTCCACTGAATGAAGTTTGGTTTATGCGAAAAGAATGAATCCTGTCTAATTCGCTTTGCACATAGTTAAATAATCCATAAAAAACCCGAAGCTAGAAAAAAACTAACTCCAGGAAAGTGAACTTTATTATTCTATTCTTCTGTCACCTTAAAAAACGTCCGAATCGCAGGAATTCCCGTTCCCGGGTGGTCATCCCGATAGGTTAATTGCGGTTTTCGATAAATATCAGGTATCGGGTCTTCCCCTTGATAAATAGAAGGATAAATATCAATTGTATGATATCCAGGCTCCCCGGAAGCTGTCAAAGGCAATTTAATGGTGCCTTGACTGTTGAATCCGCATATATACCCTATATAGGCATTATCGTAGGTCACACCCAGAGCATTATCAAATTCCGTCCAGCCGGCTCCTTTGATTTCAACAGTTATCGGTGTTCCAGCAGGCCCTTCTTCCGGTTCAATCGAAACAATAGACGGGAGAATGCGCAAGTATGCCTGCCCGTACACTTCGTCGCCCGCTTTTACTTCAATAAGATGCGGCAAACCTCCCAAGTCGTCCGGAATTGGAAATTCATGCGTGAACGATCCGTCTTCATCTGTCTCAACCGTATCAATTTCCATAATTTCAGGTGCGAACCCTTCGGTAGAAACACGGTTTCCAACCATCGTATGCCAATCTAAAGTCAGTTCCTGATTTTCAGGCAGTCCTTCTCCACTAAGTGTCACCATTTCATCCACCGTGCCCATTTCTTTATCCAGAGAAATTTGGACACCTTCTTTATTTTCTGGTTCAGGCATCTGAATACCTCCGTCAGCAGGCTCTGGAGGTTCTTCTACATATGCCATATCCGTATCTGTATCAGGTGCTTCATCGGTTATCGTAAAATCAAAGAAGTGTGTTTCAATATAATTGATTGCCGATGAATCTCTGCTGAGATATGGTGCACCGCTGGCTCCACTTTCTACCGTCACCGTATGCGTACCGGGGGAACCTGCAGCTCGTACAACCGCTTCTGCTTTTCCATCAGTAGAAATGGCTGTAATCATACCTGTATAGGCATTATCATAATTCACATGCCAAATGCTGCCGTACATATTCGGGCTTAATCCTTCTCCTTCTATTGTAATTTCGGTACCAGGCGGTCCAGATTCAGGAGACATGGTAAAAACAGTTTCTACAAAGAAATTTGCTTTTGCAATGGCATTCCCATCCTGTTGAATTAAAATATCATGATCATCACCAAACCCATCAGGGATGGTGATACTTCCACTCCATTCTCCATTTTCATCAGCGGTTCCTTCGCCGACTTCTTTTTCAACCTCATCATAAGCTGTCCCAAGGAAGGAATAATTATTTTCAATTTCGTATTTGCCTTCCATGTCAACGTAAATCACTTGAAGCGGTTCATCGGGATCAAGCCCTTCAGCCGTTAAGTGCACTTCATCACCAATTTCGCCCTCTGTCTCATCAAGTGTAAGTTTTCCAGTCATCGTGTTCTCCTGTTCAGACGCTTCCTCAGAAGAATTTTCTTCTGAGGTTTCTTCGTTTGACTCAGCGTCCGCATCAGTCTGACTATCCGTGGCAGAGCAGGCAGCCACCCCAACCATTGTTAAAAATAAAATAAATATAAGACCATATTTCCACTTACTCATCAGAATCCTGTCCTTCTCCAGATTCGATAATAGTCAATTTAGAAGGTTCTACGTCAAACGGCTCAAACGTATACTCTTCTCCATCTACCGTTGCAATAATTTCATAATCCAGTGTTCCTGTCGTGAAATCTTCCGGAATCTCCCATGGCACTGTATAAAGCAGCGTTTCTTCCGGTCCATGCGGTCCCAGTTCCATTTCAAATTCTTCTCCCGTTTCTAAAACTGCTTTTACATCTGCATCTTCAATGATTTCACCAGTGTTTTCATCCGTCACGGAAGCCCGGAATAACATTCTCCAACCTTGTTCAAATCTGCTGTTCACAACACACACAGCATGCTCAACGGTATGCGAATTAATCGTATCACCTGTTACAACTACATTCGGTGTTTCCTCCTTCTCCTGCTCTGTTGAACTCGCTTCACTATCCGCTTCTTCCCCTCCACACGCTGCAAGTAAAAAAAGCAGCCCAAACAGAAGAACAGATAACATCCAACCTTTTCTTTTTTTAATCCTCATTTTCTTTCTTCCCCCTTTTTAGTTAAATGGTAGTAGTAATCATGTCTTAATTATCTTATAAAAGGAAAGCGATTACAATGAAAAAGTATTAAAGGAACAGAATTTTTTCATTTTTACAAACATTACAGGAAATAATCCAATGTATACTATAAATATAGTACGTTCATTTAAAAATAGAACTTCCGCATTAGCTTATTAACGTATGGAGGGAATTAACGGCGTAATAATGAATATACATCTATTTTTATGGATGCATGCTTTGTTATTTTGATTAAGGAAAGAATCGACTTTTCTATCATTTCAGCCAAGAGAACTCCTTCCTCAAAAATTCCATAGAATTTTAGGTGAGAGGTGAATTGGCGGTTTTAATACTTTAGTAATTTAGATGTTAAGAAAACCCAAAGAAATATTTAACAGCATCGGCATAACATGAATAGTCTAAAAAGTTGTTAACAACTTTCAGAATAGTGGTATTTCCCCCCCCCCTCCTATGATATGATAGAAACATAGGAACTAATGTTCTGGAAGAGGGGGCGGAAATGAAATGGCTGTTTATCGAACCTTGCAAATTTGGGTGAAAAAAGGACACCGGATGCATCTGTATTTTCAAAATATGTGCCAAAACGCAAAGAATATGCATAACACAACTAACTTTTACATCCGGCAGGTTTTTACAGGTCTCAAACAAGAAAAGGAACTGCAGCCGTTACAAAAAGAAGTATTGGAAAGCCTTCAAACTCATTTGCCTGCAATCAATGCGAACCAGCTGAAAGCTTACCAACGAAGGAGTGTGAAAGAACAGGAGAAAGCCAAGTCAGAACAAAAGGAAATCAAATGTCATTTGTTTGAGATGCCCTCTAAGGATCATCCGTATATACCTTATTCTTTTTTGGATGCGTTGTTTAAATCGATGAAACAGACCGATTATCAATCCCTGCCAATCCAATCGAGTCAAGGCATCATGAGAACAGTCTTTCAAAACTGGAAAGCCTTTTATGGCAGTTTGCGGGAATATAAAAAGAACCCTATAAAATTTAAAGCACGGCCTAACATACCGTCATATTGTCGTTTAAAAGAAAAGGAAGTCGTCTTCTCCAATCAGGATTGTGTAGTAAAAGCCAAGAAATTTTTGAAGTTCCCTAAAACAAAACTATGTCTGAACATTGGAAAATTAGGTTATTCAGAAGGGAAACTCAAGCAGGTTCGGGTGGTTCCAAAGTATGGTCATTATGTGGTGGAGTTAGTTTTTCAGGTTCCTATAGAAGTAGAGAAGAAAGAATCCAAAAACCGTTTTTTAGCTGTAGATTTAGGTATTGATAACCTTGCAACCATCGTCACGAATACGGGCAAAAGACCAATGTTAGTGAAGGGCAAAAACGTCAAATCCATCAATCAACGATATAATCAACTAAAAGCCTATCATGCAAGCATCCTCCGGCAGGGAAAACAATCAAACGAGGGTTCATTTACATCCAAACGTTTGGAAAAGATCAGCCGAAAACGATTTCTTCAAATCAAAGATCTCTTTCATAAAGCCAGTTTTCAAATCTTGAAAATAGCCTTGGAAGAGGATATTGACACGATTATTATCGGGAAAAATAAAGATTGGAAGCAACATGTCACGATAGGAAAAAGAAATAACCAATCCTTTACAAATATCCCACACAGCCTGCTTATTCAAATGATCACATACAAAGCAGAAAAGCATGGAATAACCGTGGTGTTGACAGAAGAATCTTATACATCGAAGGCCAGCTTTCTTGATAACGATGACATCCCTGTTTATGGTCAGAAGCATAAAATCGCTGTATTTTCAGGGAAACGTATCAAACGTGGCATGTACCTTTCAAAAAACCAAGAGCGCATCCATGCAGATGTGAATGGCGCTGCAAATATTATGCGGAAAATTTTTAAAGATGCTTTTCATCATGACTTTGCCAGTATAGATGCTTTACGAAGACCAGTATCTTTGATTGTAAAATAAAAGTAGTCTCAGGAGGCAGGACCAATGAGATAGCGGGGTTGGGTGTTTTCAGCACACCGATGTGTCAACTCCACTGGTGGTTAATCGTCATCTTTAAAGTCGACACCGCAGAAACCTCCACTTCAAATTTCGATAGAAATGAAGTGGCGGGAATATTCATTCTAAATAACTAATATATCTTATATCCTCCAAATTTCTTATGTTTATTCTTACATAAAGTTGGGTATTAGTAATATTAGAAATATAATTATAATGAAAGTAGATTCAGGAGGGACCAAAAATGAGTACATTCAGAAAAGCACATTCAGAAAAATCCAGAGAGCATATGATTGATCTTCTTAACCAGCAGGTAACAGATTTAACGGATTTATTTATTCAGACAAAACTGGCACATTGGAATGTACGCGGACCACAATTTATTGCATACCACGAGTTTTTTGATGATTTAGCGGACGAACTGCCTGAATTAATTGACACGGTTGCAGAGCAAGCAGGTAGCTTAGGCGGTTCAGCAGGAAAGCCGGTACAATTCATTGCATCTGAAACCAGACTCCCTGCTTGGGAACTTCAAAACACCAAAGATATTCTGGTACTTGAAAAACTGACAGAACATTGGGCAATCGTAGCAAATAACATGCGCGAAGCAGTTGAAGTATCCGCAGAGGAAGATCCGGATACATCCGATTTATTTACAGAAGTATCCCGTAAACTGGATAAAAACCTGTGGTTCTTGGAATCACATTTAACAGACGGAAGCTCGGAATAAGGCATTTAAAAACAAGGAGCTGCTCTCTTGCAGTTCCTTGTTTTTATCACCTGGCAAAATTGTAAAATAGTGCCGTATTAAACGTTTGTTGTTATCATTAAAATACTGTTTTTTATGATACCCTAAAAAAACATAATCGCTCATTATTTAAATTCTCTAGGTTAAGAGACCATCTAAACAATGAACGAATACCTTACTTGACCAATCTATAATCATTTACAATCTCATTTATGTGCTGCATCGTTTTATTGGTTGCTTCATCTGCACTCAAATGACGTCGATTATTCAACACAGTGATTAACATACCTTGCCATATCAGCACGGTTCTCTCATTAATAACAGCTGCTTTTTCTTCTGATAATATACCTTCCTGAACAGATTGATTCAATGCATTTCGACTTCTTGTTGAAAGATTATAATCAATTAAAATTGTCTTTATATCCTCTGTCACCTCTCCATATAAATCCGACTGGTAGACATTATAATAATGTTTTAATAGCTCTTCTGGATTTTCTCCTAAATCAGCTAAAAAGATAGCGTTGTAAATTTCGGGCTCTTCAAAGGAATGTTTACAAAAACTTTCCCAGCTCAATAAGTATTTATCTAAAGAAGTATCTCCTTTTTCCATATGTTCCGGAAGCTCGTCAATAAATTTATTTAAATATTTTAGTGCTGCAAAAAAAATCAGGTGAGAAACTTCCTGAAAATAATTATAGATCGTAGCACTGTTATACCCTGCTTTCGTTGCAATCTCCCGTATAGTTACATTATCAATACCTTTTTGTTCAATAATTTCAGTTGTAGCATCAACAAAATACTGCCACATCCGCTGCATTTGAAGCTCTTTATTAGACATTTGGAATCCCTCCTTTACCTTATAAAGTGAAAATTCTTTCAGTAGGAGTTTCTTTCACCTACTGGAAGTTAGTTGAACGAATCAGGCCGTTCCTGGCTGATGGATCTCTCACTTAAAATTTTCAATTTTTCTCTATTCTTGAAGTGTGAGTCTTTTAGCCAGTTACACTGTGATAAAATCATGCAGAACTACTTTACTACTATAAAGGTTTTTCAGCTGTGAATCAAGAATACGAAAAGAAACACGGAAACATGATACAAAAATGCCTTTTATAATTTCCTATAATAACTAAAGCAGCATCCGCTTGTTACGAATGCTGCTTATTTGAATTATTTACGCAGGACTTCTATATAAATGAAAATTGTCTAATTCTTAGTCTCATTATCTGCTTCCTGATTATCATTTTCTGCTTCATTCATAATATCATCGGTCATTAATCCTTCTACTGCTGGTTCAGGTGAAGCGAAAAATGTTCCTCCTGATACATCTTTCACATTATGAACAACAATGAAAGCGTCAGGATCTACTTCCCGAATAATTCGTTTTAAAAAGATTAAACGATAGTTTGGTACAACTACATATAAAATTAATTGTTCCCGATCCGTAAATGTACCGTATCCATTAAAGTATGTAGCACTTGAACTCATATTTTTTGTTATTTGTTTGCCAATCTCGCGATACTTTTGGGATACAATGGTAACAGCTTTTTTCGCATCTAAACCGCCAATAACATAATCACTTGCGATTTTCCCAACTGATAACGATATCACTGTATACAATGTATATAATGGCCCAATGACAAAAATTCCTGCAAACACAATAACAGTATCTAAGAGAAACGTTGTAAGTATAATATTCCATTCAAATTTCTGCGCCAATAACCTTGCAATTTGAGAAGTTCCTCCTGTTGAACTCCCAGCTTGTATAATGAATGCAAGTCCTACCCCGCCAATTAGGCCAGCAAATATAGCTGCAACCAAAGGATCTCCCAGAGGTTCGGTAATTATATTTTCCGTTAAAAAGATAAATAAAGAAAGAAGCGGAACATTAATGGTGGTTATAATGAGCACATTTCTAGGCAAAAATTTAATACTTATCAATTGCAGGATAATAAATGAAATAAACGTAACAATACCAGGAGAGAGGCCAAATTGGAAGTAAAGCAATAATGCTATCCCAGGCACTCCGCCATCCGAAATTTGGTTAGGCATTGAAAATACAGTGAGTGCTAAGGCAACAAGTAAAGTGCCAGTTAATATAAAAAATATTTGTTTCGTCAGTTTAATAATAATCCCCCTCTATTAATTTGTTAAAGTAAACAAATACGCTTTGTTTATTATCCCTCTATTTTATATTAATAGGAAGATATTTTATTATGTTCTAATTTATCGCAGTGTAACTGGTTGGGCTGGGGCTCGGCCTACGCTTACTTATCCCGTTGATAACCAACAACCAGTTACACTGCGATAAAATCAAAATATATATTGTTGCTAAACAAATACCTCTTTTTAATCAAACCAAAACAAAAGTATTGTTGTTCTTAAAAACATAACAGAATCTGTTCCCTAGCCGGTTTTTGATTTAATATCTTCTTTTTCTTCTGGTTTTTTAAATTCACTTCTCAGCGCTTTTAATATCGTATATGTCATACATAGCATAAATATAATAAAGGGAGTGGATACTACAATAACTACTGTCTTTATCGTTTCTAAGCCTCCAGCTATAATAAATACTGCTGAAATACTAAAAATAATTAACCCCCAAATAAACTTTATCTTATTGTCAGGATTAATATTCCCTCCAGAGCTAAACATTGCCAGCACATAAGTACCTGAATCGGCGGAAGTGATGAAAAATACTAAACATAGAAGCATCATTAAAGCACTGGTTAAAGAGCTCATTGGAAAATACTCCAAGAACGAAAATAATGCTTGTGTAACATCTGTATTGACAGCTTCTCCCAACATACTATTTCCCAGGTCATGGATAAGGTGTATACCTGCCCCTCCAAAAATAGAAAACCAAATAAAACATAATATGGAAGGAAGGAAAAGCACGGCCATGACAAATTCCCTGATTGTCCTGCCTTTTGATATCCTGGATATAAATGCACCAACAAACGATGCCCAGGTTAGCCACCACGCAAGATAAAATATTGTCCAATTAGAGACCCAATTTTGCTGGTCGCCGTTAAAAGGAGCTAACTGTGAACTCATTGCTACGATATCACTGATATAACTTCCTGTTCCAGTGATAAAAATATCTATTATCTGTTTTGTAGGTCCTATAAAGAAAATAAACATCATCAAAACAAAAGCTAACAGCATATTAAAATTAGAAAGGTATTTTATCCCGCGATTAACACCTGTAAGTGCGGAAATCATAAATAATACAGTACCAAAAACGATAATAAACATGGAAACAGTTGTTGTATTAGAAAAACCCCAAAGAAAATTTGCTCCCTCAGAAATTTGAATTGCGCCTAATCCAAATGCTTGTGCAATACCTATAACTGTTATAAATATCGCATAAATATCAATTGTTTTACCCCATGGACCATAGATTCTGTCGCCCAAAACAGGATAAAAAATCGAGCTTACCCTGGCAGGAAGTTTTTTTCTAAATTGAAAGTAAGCC
Source organism: Oceanobacillus timonensis (assembly GCF_900166635.1). Classification (NCBI taxonomy): domain Bacteria; kingdom Bacillati; phylum Bacillota; class Bacilli; order Caryophanales; family Bacillaceae; genus Oceanobacillus; species Oceanobacillus timonensis. The sequence goes on along the minus strand of NZ_LT800497.1, from coordinate 1,645,127 downwards.
ATTCCTAAGCCAACTAAACCAAACAACGCCCATGGATGTAACCCCCAATGAAAGAATGTATATTTTATTGAGAGTTCGGCTGATTCGGAAGTGGATCCTTCCCCAACAGGAGGAGATATATAATGCGTAATGGGTTCGGCCGTCGCCCAAAAAACCAATCCAATTCCCATTCCCGCAGCAAATAACATGGATATCCAAGATATTGTACTGAATTCGGGCTTATCTGAATCTTTCCCTAATTTGATAGTACCGTATTTTGAGAACATAAGGTAGACACTAACAATGACAATTAATAAAGTAACCACCAGATAAATCGGACCAAAATAATTCACATTAAAACTTAAGAAAGCAGGAGCAGCTTTTTCCAACCAATCCCTAAATATAATACCAAAAACCATAAACGCTAATGAAATAACTAAAGAGACACGTAAAATTAAATTATTTTTAAACATAGACATTCCTTTCTAATTCATTTTTAGTTTAAATAAAAATAAGGAAAATAGTATCTAACGTCAGTAAGCGCTTACAAATAAAAAGTCCTTGCAGCTTTTTTAGATTAACTAACCTCCTTTTCTCCTTCTGAATATTCCCTGTTTAATTCAGGTTCATCATTTACTAATCCTTTTATAATCGCATAATACATTAATAAGATTAGCAAAGCTAGCGGTGAAGTGAAGACTATAAGTACTGATTTTGCAGTCTCCAATCCTCCAGCAATAACCAAAATAATGGCATAACTAAAAAGAACACCGCCCCAGATCAGTTTTATTTTATTAGGCGGGTTAAGATTTCCTCCTGAACTGAACATTGCTAATACAAAAGATCCAGAGTCGGCTTGTGTTATAAAAAAAACTAAACTTAATACCATAACTAGAACACTCGTGAGAGAACTCATTGGAAAATAATCCAAAAACGCAAATAATGCAGTGGTGACATTTGAACTTACGATATCTCCTAAAGCAGTATTCCCTAATTCATGAATCAGGTGAATACCTGCCCCTCCAAATACAGAAAACCAAACAAAACACATGAGTGAAGGTACAACTAGTACTGCTAATACAAACTCTTTAATCGTTCGCCCTCTGGATACTCTTGAGATAAAAGCGCCTACAAAAGGGGCGCAAGATAGCCACCATGCCAAATAAAATACGGTCCAATTTGAAATCCAGTTTTGTTCTTCATTACTAAATGGAGCTAACCTGGTACTCATCGATAAAAAATCACTTATATAACTGCCAGTACCAGTAATAAACACATCAATTATGTGTTTAGTCGGCCCCAAAAACAAAATAAATAAGGTAATCAGAAGAGCTAAGATCATATTCACATTGGAGAGATACTTAATACCACGTTTAAGTCCAGTAACTGCAGACATCATAAATAAAATAGTTCCAATAATGATGATTACGATGGAAACAGCTATTGTGTTTGAAAATCCCCATAATATATTTGCTCCCTCAGAAATTTGTAATGCGCCTAACCCAAATGAATTCGCCAAACCAATTGCCGATATGATGATTACAAATATATCGATAGCGTTTCCTATCGGACCATATATTTTCTCTTTTAAAAGTGGATAAAAAATAGAACTAAACCTGGCAGGAAGCCCTTTTCTAAATTGAAAGTAAGCCATACCCAAACCTATGATTCCATACAATCCCCAAGGCTGAAGTCCCCAATGAAAAAAAGTATATTTCATCGCAGTGTCAGCAGATTCGGCAGTAGCTCCTTCCCCTTGCGGCGGAAATAAATAATGCGTAATTGGCTCCGCAGTGGCCCAAAATACTAAACCAATTGCCATCCCGGCTGCAAAAAGCATTGAAATCCAAGAAACAGTACTAAATTCAGGTTTTTCTGTATCCTTTCCCAATCTGATATTTCCGTACTTGGAAAATGCTAAATATCCGCAAACTACAACAACGATAAGACCAGAGAATAGATAAAAAACTCCAAAGTAATTTGCATTAAAACTTAAAAACATTGGAGCGACTTTTTCTAACCAACTTCTAAATACTAGACCCAGAACGATTAAACAGCAAGAGATGATTATTGAAATCCTTAAAACAATATTCTGTTTGATAATAATCCTCCTTAAACCACCTTAAAAATTACCAACTTTCTGACTTATTAATTTATAGTTCGGTTACATATATGAATACATTTATCTATCAAAATAATCTACTTAAAGTCCAGGTTTGCTGAATGTTATTTTACTTACCTGCAAATAAAATGAATATATAAGGATTTTCCTTTACCTTCAAGCCAACAGTATAAAATCCTATATTTATCTATACAGGAGACTATCTTTTTAGCAACTATTGGTTAACTAAAGAATCTAACCAAATGATGGCTCTCTAATAAAGTGAAACTTCTTTCAGTGGGGGATTCCTTTCATCCCCCATTGAAACGATAAAGGGACAAAGGCTAGGTTCGCAACGTCCTGTTTCAGGCACCTTTGTGACCTGCATCTTGTAGGCTAGAATGAATCCGATCGAAGGGCTTTTGCGCTTACTCGCCCTACCGAAGAGCTTTTGCGCTTTTCCGCAGGAGTCTCCGTGTTTTTCCTCCGCTGGTTAGTTTTATTGCTCTACAATTGTAACTATTATTATTTTCTTGAAAATCTATTAACCTGACAGCATTGGTAAGCACAGTCCCAGTACCAGCTCTAGCCAGTTACACGCCGATAAAACTTGAAATGCGTAAGGTGCATCTTTTAATCATTTTTATTGCCAACCGCGATATTGTTTTGGTGCCTCAATATTGTACCCTAATTCATCGGCTGCTACTTTTGCCCAGTATGGTTTTTTTAATAAGGCTCTTCCAATTACTATCACGTCTGCTCGCTCATTTTGTAAAATTTCTTCTGCTTGTATTCCAGTTTTGATCAGTCCAACAGCACCGGTAGCTATCAGCGTTTCTTGTTTAATAGCTTCACATCGCGGTACTTGATATCCAGGATATGAAGTGATTTCTGTTGGTACAACTCCACCCGAGCTGCAATCTATGAGATCAATACCCTGTTTTTTCATTTCATTTGTAAAATACAACATATCCTCTAAGGTATTACCCTCTTTATGGTATTCATCCGTTGAAACTCGTACGAAGATAGGGCCCTTCCATTCTGTTTTTACTGCTTCAATAATTTCAGAAAGAAAACGGTAACGATTTTCTTGTGGTCCGCCATACTGATCCGTCCTTTTGTTAGCCAAGGGAGATAAAAATTGATTAATTAAATATCCATGTGCTGCATGAATTTCAACAACATCAAAATCTGCTTCCATAGCACGTCGAGCTGCTTGTCTGAATGCTTCAATTGTCCGTTTAATATCCTTCATATCCATTTGATTAGGAACTTTACTCTTATCGTTAAAGCGAATGGACGATGGAGCGAAAATACCGCTATCCACTACTGCTTTTCTACCTGCGTGCGCAAGTTGAATGCCTGCTTTAGCTCCATAAGCATGTATCTGTTCATTCAGTTTCTTTAACCCTTCTACATGGATATTATCCCAAATACCCAAATCTTGTACGGAAATACGCCCCTCTGGTTGAACGGCTGTAGCTTCTGTCATAACTAAACCAACTTGACCAACCGCCCTGCTTATTAAATGGGTGAAGTGAAATGGTGTAATGATTCCATCCCTTTCACATGAATACATACACATCGGGGACATAACAATTCTATTCTTTAATTCTGTATCTTGAAACGTTATGGGTGTAAACAACATTGACATGATGAGATTTCTGCTCCTTATTTTGATTTCTAATATTGATAGGCTAGAAACGCTCAGATATTTATTCATTTCTTAAAAACTGTAAATAGCTGCATCTAGAGTTTTTTTAATGCCTCTTCTATTTCTGTATTACCTGTAACAAGATCAAAAGCACGTTTATACGTGTTTTCTTCATTTAAGGATGTAATGGCAGTCCGTGCCACGTCTTCTCGCGGAATTGTATCTCTTTCCAAATAATCCGCTGCCTTAATTCTGCCGATACCTGACTCATTTAACAAACCGCCTGGTCGCAGAATCGTATAGTTCAAACCGCTCGCTTGAAGAAATCTATCAGCATAATGCTTTGCTGCTGAATAATGGGCAAGTTTTTCCGGCCAGTTCTCTCTTTTATTTCTGTGGATAGCGCTAATCATTACAAAGCGTTTCACACCAGTTTTCTCCGCAGCTTCTACTGATTTAATAGCCCCATCCTAATCAATTAACATGGTTTTATCCGGTCCAGTATGTGCCCCTGAGCCAGCCGTAAAAATAACTGCGTCACAGTCTTCTGCCGCTTTAGTCAGTCCATCTACACTGCCCTCCAGGTTACCCAAAACGGTTTCTACTCCAGATAGTTTTAATTCCTCTTCCTGCGCTTCTTTCCTGACCATTGCCCTTACTGTATGTTCATCACTGTTTTGCAACTGAGCAACGAGATGTTTTCCGATTTGTCCGTTTGCACCGATTACAAGAACTTTCATATAGAACTCCCCCCCTCTTTAAATTCAGACTAAAACGAAACAAAGTCTCCTTTTTATTGAGGTGGTTTATACCAACCTTTGCTGTTTTCCTATCAATTTACAAAGTTTCATTTATAAACCAGACCTTGATCATTAACCGCTTTTTTTATTAAATAAATGAAATTATCAATATTCCGAATATTCACCATATATCTCCCACGGTATAGCCTTCTGAAAATGGATCTGTTTTATCTAAAATATACTTTGTGAATCCATAAATCCATGCTTGCCCGCCTACTTTTACATGGATAGCATCCATCGATCCAACTTTTGAATTTCCTAAAACCTTTCCTTCAAAAATAATACCAATTAGTCCTTCATTTCTCCAGCTGTCACCTACTTTTAATTCTCCCTTAGCATGCTTAATAGTCATTAAAGCTGAAGTACCTGTTCCACAAGCGCACCTATCCAAAGCACCAGTCCAAGTGCTTTCATCATTAAAATCAATGTCGCCGGTATACATCGTATTTACAATTTTAGAATCTGCGTCGGGATTATTCGTTGGACCATGCATGATGGAAATCGTGATCCCAATCCCCGGATAATCCGGGTGCTCAGGGACTTCGAGCTGTTCTTTGGCTGCTTGTGTACAAAGGGCAGATATTTTTGCTATTTCTTTCCCTTGGTCCGGAACAAGTTCCAGCCAATCAAATTGTCTGCTGTCTATAATACAATAGTACATTCCGCCCCAAGCTACATCGACTTTTACTTTGCCAAGTGTAGGCACATCAATTTCTGCATCGATATGCACTGCATAAGATGCCACATTATCAAAATAAACCTGTGTTACTTTACCATCTTTACAATTTGCTGTAATAGGAATGACTCCCCCAGGAGCTTCAAGAGCAAACTCTGTTACAGGCTCCTGCATTGGTATCATGCCAGTTTCCAATAATGCAGTGGCAACACTTATGGTATTGCCGCCTGACATCATAGGATATTCAAGCTGTTCCATTATAATATAACCTGCATCTGCATCAGGATGTTTTGCAGGCACAATAAGGTTACAACAAATCGGCGGATAGCCTCTGGGTTCCCTAAGCATTAACTTTCTTAACTGATCATCATTTTCTTCCAGCCAAAGCGCTTGCTCATATACTGAATTTCCCGGAATTGTCGGGATCCCTGAAGTAACAACCCTCATAGGTAATCCAGCATGTACTTCAATCGCATCAAACGATCTTTCTATTTTCACAGGAAAATCCCCCTATCAACTATCTTTTCATCTTTAATCAGTAATAGAGTGTATCTATTCCGCAGTAACGTCAATGACAAACTTCCCAGCCAATGTTTTAGATAAGAAAGCTTTTTGAGCTTCTACCATATCCTTTAATGGAAATTCTTTTGCTACGGCAGGTTTGATTTTTCCTTCTTCAATATATCGAATAAGATTCAAGAAGGCTTCTTTTGTTTGATACGTACTTCCAAACAGACTTAAATCTTTTAAATAAAGATCTCGCACATCCAGCTCTACAAGCGGTCCGCCAATTGCACCAATAACACCGTATTTTCCACCTTTTTTCAAAACATCTAAAAGCTCTGGCCACATGTCTCCAGCTGCTACATCTAAAACGACATCCACTTTCATTTTCCCAATCTTTTCTACATAGCTGTCTCCCCTGAAGATGATTTCGTCAGCGCCATAACTTTTTACTCTTTCGACTTTGTCTTGGCCACAAACAGCAATAACCTTCGCACCTCTTACTTTCACTAACTGTACGAGCGCAGCACCAACGCCCCCTGAAGCACCAGTTACCAGAACGACATCGTCTTTTTCGACACCCACTCTGGAAATAAGGTTTTCAGCGGTTCCATATGCGCAAGGAAAAGTGGCAAGTTCTTTATCAGATAAACTGGAATGGATGACAAAGGCTTCTTCTGACAGTACGGATGCATATTCGGCAAAAGCACCATCACATTCGGAACCAAAAGTAATGGATTCCAATCCACTTTCACTTGATTCTCTTTGTTGTACCGTACGTATCAATACTCTTTCACCCAGTCTGTCTTGACTGACACCTTCTCCTACAGCAACAACAGTACCGCAGCCATCTGCTCCTTGAATTCTTGGAAAGTGCATTGCCTCCCCAAGCCATGAACCATCATCTGTAACTTCTTCTTTAAATCCTGATGCGCCGCCTTCATTCGTTTCTGATTTAACACTCTTGGAATACCATCCAATACGTGTGTTTATATCTGTATTATTTATAGCTGCTCCACCTATTTTCACCAATACTTCTCCTGCTTTTGGTGTTGGAACATCGATATCTGTACGATACTCTAATTTTTCGAATCCACCATTTCCGGTTAAATATACGCCACGCATTTTTTCTGGAATTGTATGCATTGTTTCTCTCCTTTTACAACAAATCACGTTTTCTTTCGTTCTCCATTCAAAAAAATTTAAAAATATACTAATACCGCTGCAACAACATACAATCTTTCAGCTGACTTTTTCAAAATCTGAGGAATAATATAAACAATATTATCCATATTTTCTATAATTTAGGAAGAGATATTTTGAAAATTCATTATTCCTCAGCGCTGTTATAACATAGTATCTCTACCGATTTTCAAATTTTTATCACGTAATGGTCTTTGAAAGAAAGCGTTTTTTATAGGGTTCATCATTATAGGAGGGGCGCTATTTACTTCGCTCCCCCTTCAACACTATAAAATCTCTGATTTTTTAATGCAAATTGATGGATATAGCTCATCCTAATTCGCCTCTACATACATGCATTCTTTTAGTTTTATATCCGTATTTGGCAATAGCTCTGGAACGACAGGATGCTGCTGGTTAATTAGACGGCGAACTGACAAAGCATTTTTAGGTTGATTAACAAGTAAAGCTGCCTCTATCACATTACTTTTATTTAAATAGAAATAACTAAATTCCTTATCTTCTTTATTCCCCCGTAAGACAGTCGTTTCCCAATTCTTTGTATGACCAAAATATTGCAGACGATAATCATATTGATCGGACCAAAAATATGGGACTGTTTTATAAGAAGTCTGCTCCCCGCCCAGCATATTTTTCGCAACATTTTTACCGTGATTGATCGCATGATCCCAATGTTCTATGTGAATGTTATTTCCTAAAAACGGCCACATTGCACAATCTCCGGCAGCATACACATTTGGCAATGAGGTTTCACCAAATTCATTAACAATATAACCTCGGTCAATCTGTAATTCTTTATTAAGCAATGCAGTATTAGGTATAACTCCGACACCAACAATTACTGCCTGACATGGAATTGTTCTCCCTTCTTCTGTCAGAACTTCTTCCACATGCGTATCTCCATTAAATTGTACAACACTATCTTCCATAATAGCGTCTACACCTTCAGATTGGTGCATTTGAAGGAAATACTCTCCCATCTCATCTCCGAGAATATGAGCTAGTGGAAGCGGCGCACGTTCCAATAAAGTTACTTCTTTACCCAGCTTTTTAAATGAAGATGCAAGCTCTGCTCCAATAAAACCTGCTCCAACAATAGCAACCTGTTGAATATCATCCAATTTCCCCCTTATTGCTTTTGCATCGGATAATGTCTTCAAGTAATGAATACCTTCAAGGTCTGATCCTTTTATTGGTAATTCTCTTAAACTAGATCCTGTTGTTAATAAAAGTTTATCCCATTTTACTGTTTCTCCATCTGATAAAACTGCAGTTTGTTTCTCTGAATCAATTGAAACGATCTCAACTCCCAGTTTCAAATCAATACGCAATTCTGTTAAATTTTCATGCGTTTGCAAAGTTATATCTGTCTCCGATGATTCGCCCAGCATATATTCCTTTGATAGCGGCGGACGGTCATACGGGAGCTGCGTATCACGGTCAATTAACACAATGCGGCCTTCATGCCCCTCTATACGCAGTGCTTCAGCCGCATGTGTTCCTGCTATACCAGCGCCAACAATTACAATCGTTTCAACAGTAGTAGTCATTGTTCATCCTCTCCAATCATCTTTAAATCAGAATATATTTTACAATGTCATATCATGGTATCCATATTCATTTTACATCTTTATTCGCCGTATATATCCAAAGCTTTTATCCAGATAGAGCCTTCTTGTTCTAATACGTCATATACAGACAACGGAGTAACAGCAGGACCTTCTAATACAGATCCATCCCGAATATCAAAACAAGCAAAGTGCAGAGGACAGTATAAACAATGGTCTTCTAACTCACCGTCAACCATTTCTGAATAAGCATGTGTACATATACCATCTACCGCAAATACAGCACCGTCTACTCGTGCCACAACTACGGTTTCTGTTCCAAGTGGCACATCAATCATTTCACCTTCTTTAACTGAATCACTTGATGCAACAAATGTATATTTGTTTTCCTCCATATTTCCCTCCGATTGAAGATTTTCTGTTTGAATCGTCATGTTCTCATCTCCTTCCTTCATGGTCGCCAAGACAGGGAGAGCATTTTTGGAAAAAGGGATATAGTGATGTTAGATTTGATATCTTTCACCATATCCCTGTCTGTCACTTAATTATTTTCCAGTTCATTTTTCACGTACTTCTTAAAATTAGCAACCCGCCAGTCAATCGGCGTCAGCGTGCCGCCATTTTTATATGATCTGGATTCATTTCCAAGCTGAGCTAATGCACAAGCTTCCCAATCCTCTTGACACGTTACATCCCAGAACTCAATTGCATCATCGAGGTAGGCGTCTTCTTTTTCTAAGACATCTGGATCAAACAACCAGTACCCTTTCACGATTGATTCATCTGCTGAAACCGGGAAGATAGCCGCAACAAACACATAGTCAGAAGCCATGCAAAGGTATGAGTGCGGGAAAATATGCAGATAGGAAATTTTTCGCTGATCTTCTTCACTTAATCCCGGAAATACTGGTCTGTATGCTTTTCCGTCTACATTCACACGCTCGAATCCAGGATTTAATCCCATAGAGCCAACGTGTTTGATAACCTTCGTTTCCGGTACTTCTTCATCCACCCATTGTCTAGGTTGCATCGGTGGAGTAGCTTTACTTAATTCCGGATGAATCGTACCGCAATGATAGCATTCCTCCGCGTTATCCATTAATAATTTCCAATTTGCTTTTACGTTATAGGTTCCTGTTTTACCAACTTTTAATCTGTGCATTTGATATTGTTCATAAATGGACCATGATTCTGGTAAATTAAAGCTTTCATGCAAGGTAGGAGCATCCGGATCCGCATTAATCCAAATAAAACCATCCCATGTTTCTGTTCTTATGCTTGCCAGAGAATGCTCGCTTCTATCAAACCCTTCATCCTCATCTGAGATATTTGGTGCTTTGGTCAATTCACCAGTATCTCCGCTATACATCCAGCTATGATAAGGGCAGATAATTCTTCCTCTAGGGAAGTTTCCTGCCTCTGTCGTACACAAGCGGGAACCGCGATGGCGGCATACATTATAGTACGTATTGATATTGCCATCTGAAGCACGGGTAACAATAAAGTTTTCATGTGCGACTTGAACGGTTTTATAATCGCCGCTGTTCGGAATTTCTTCTTCCCGTCCTGCAAGCAGCCATGTCTTAAACCATATTTTTTCTAACTCTTCATGAAAGTGATTTGGATCATAATAATCACTTCCTGGAGACGTAGGTTCAAACTTTGCATAACTTGGGAAACCGCCTTCGATTGATTTCATACTATTAACCTCCCATTTTTTATATTTATAAAGTGAAACTTCCTTCAGTGGGGGCTTTCGTCCCCCGCTGATGGTTAGTTGAACGAATCGGGCCGTTACTGGCTGCCCTATCTCCCACTTAGACTTTTCGATTTTTCTCCATTCTTGAAGTGGGAGACCTATAGCCAGTTACACTGCGATAAATTAATAATTTTCAGCAACTGTTTTTGCTTGCACAAAGTGTAATAGATACTCTAAAGTTCCAGTTTTTTCACCAGTACCGGACATATAATAGCCGCCAAACGGCTGGACTCCTACTAATGCCCCGGTACACTTACCATTAAAGAATAAGTTCCCACATTCCATTTTTCTTCGTGCGTAAGTGATTTGCTCGCGATTATTTGTATATAATGCTCCTGTCAGCCCAAACTCGGTGTCATTATATACATCAATTCCTTCCTCAAAGTTGGCTACTTTACATATAGCCAGAACTGGTCCAAAAATTTCTTCTTTCATTATTTTTGCACCCGGCGCAACGTCTTTGTAAACAGTTGGAGTAATATAGTACCCTTCTGTATTATCACTGTTGCCTCCAAAAACCAGTTCCCCTTCTTTACTACCGATTTCGATATATTCATTGATTTTATTAAATGCTTTATCATCAATGACCGGCCCTATCGGATTATTCTCTGTACCTGGACCAACATGAAGATGATTCATACGTTCTGCTATCTTTTCGACCATTTCATCGTAAACGCTTTCATGGATGATAGCTCTTGAACCGGCAGAACACTTCTGTCCTTGGTAACCAAATGCAGATGTCACGATTCCGTCAGCTGCAGCATCCAAATCTGCTGACTCATCCACAACAACACCGTTCTTTCCTCCCATTTCAGCAATAACACGTTTTACCCAACGCTGATTTGGTATTCTTTTATGAGCTAATTCATCAATGTGTAATCCTGCTTCTTTTGATCCGGTAAACGAAATAAAATTAATATCTCTGTGTGTTACCAAATCATCTCCAATTTCCCGGGACGATCCTGGTACGAAATTAATGACGCCATCAGGAATCCCTGCTTCTTGCATAATTTCCATGAACTTTGCTGCTATAATTGGCGTTAAGGAAGCTGGTTTTAGTAATACGGTATTACCAGTAACGATAGCGGATACGGTCATCCCTGTGACAATCGCTATGGGAAAATTCCATGGAGAAATAACAGCCCCAACTCCAAGCGGTTTATATTCAAGATGATTTTCAACACCGGATAACGTTACAAGATCTTTTCCTTCCATGAGCTCTATCGCTTTACGACCATACATTTCCAGAAAATCAATTGCCTCATTAATCTCTCCATCAGCTTCCGCCCAATTTTTACCTGCTTCGTATATTTGCCATGCAATCAATTCTGATTTACGCTGCTGCATAATCTTAGATGCTTTGAATAAATAACGTGCTCTTTCCAGAAAAGTTAAAGAACCCCAATGTTCATAAGCATTTTTTGCAACCGTTATTGCTTCTTCAAGATTTTCTTTATCGGCTTGACTCATATAACCAACCGCTTCATGGTGTGCAGCTGGATTATAAGAAGCCAATTTGTGTTCTTTTAAAACTTCTTTCCCTCCAATAATCAGAGGATATTCCTTCCCGAACTCGGATCGTACATATTCTAAATTTTTATTTAGCGCTTCTCTATTTTCAGTTTTTCCCCAATCTGTAGGTGCGTCATTTTTAAATGGTTCGATAGGCAAAAAATCACCTCCTAAAAAGTTAATACATTGCTGGTTCAGACCACAGTTTTACTGACGTTCCCAATCCGCGTTCCTTCGCATTTTGATAAATCTTATAACTGTTTGCTGTATCTGTTGCACAAATCCCCAAAGTTACAAAAAAGACGCTGTCATCTTCATTTTCCCGAATAACTTTATCTCCTTTAATGACCTGGCCTAACTCTGTAATATCATTCGCGTCCAATTGACCAGCTTTCGTTAACTCGGATAAAGGATATTTATCATCTTTTAAGCGTAATTTATAGTCCATGCAATATTTATTAAAACCTTCTAAAATAGCTTCGTTTTTATGATCCCACATGGATACACCGGAGTGGAAAGAGCCTTTTTTAATCCATTCTTTAGGAATGTATTCATTTCCTAAGTTGACGTTTGTAGCTGTATATACGATATCGGATTGCGCTACAGCTTCCTCTACACTTTTACAGATCTCAAATTTATACCCTAAGTGTTTCCACTTTTCAGCGAATTGTTTTGCGCGATCCTCATTCATATCATATAAACGTACCGTGTTAATGTTTTTCATCACTTTGCTTGTAGCCTCGATATGAGCGTTTTGAATCACACCACAACCTACCAGCCCAAGGACTTCTGAATCCGGGCGAGCACAATATTTTGCCCCCAAAGCACTGGAAGCCCCAGTACGTAAAGCGCTTACAATCGTGTCGTCCATCACAGCAAATGGGTAGCCTGTATCTTCATTATAAAGAATAATCATTCCATTTGATCTTGGTGTCTGTCTTTCCACCGGATTCAAAGGATTACTTGGAATACCTTTTACAGCTGCAACACGCATTTCTTCAGATTGGATTAAAGCAGCGTGTACACCGATTCTTTTTCCAGAGTAATTTCCTTCTTCCCATAATAAATGTAATAATTCCGGTTCAACCACTTTATCTTCTGCTAACCATAGATTTACTTTTTCTACATATTCCAGAATCATGTCCATATCTTTTGCGCCACTTTCAATACATTCTTCCTGAGATAACCATAAAACGTCTACTTCTTTAGAATTACTCATTAAATGAAACACTTCCTTTTCGCTTTTATTTTTGTTATGAAATATTTTGCTAAAATTGCTTCGTGCTTATTTAAAGAAATAAAGTGAAACTAATATGTACACATCCCCTCTTTCAGTAGCAAAAAGTAATCATGATTACTACTTTGATTATATTATAATCATGATTATTATAGAACGCAATAGGCATTTTAAAATTTTTTTGCTTTATTATTAATTTGGTAAATTATCCAAATTATATATATACTAATTATTCTGATTATGATATAATCATGATTATCATTTGAAAGCGATTTCAAAAAATTGTAATATTAAAGTTGTATTTTGTAAAGGGGGGATTCTATCCTGAGGATGTATCAAAAATTCTTTCAATCACTATTCATTATTATTTAGATTTAATTTTAAAAATGAGGAGGAATTTTCTTGTTTAAACGCAACAGCGTTCTTAGTATTTCTTTATTGCTAAGTATATTGTTCGTAATTATCGGTGTGGTCTTTAATAATTGGCTAGGAGAAAAAGCAGCTGCATTTTTGGATTTTACAGTGACTTATTTTAACTGGTTCTACTTACTTGTAGGCACTATTTTTGTAGCTTTTTGTATTTATTTAATGTTTTCTAAATTCGGGAAAACACGATTAGGAAAAGATACAGATAAGCCTGCTTATAGTACGCTGTCATGGATTGCCATGCTGTTCAGTGCAGGCATGGGAGTTGGATTGGTGTTTTGGGCAGTTGCTGAACCTGTTTCGCATTACATAACACCACCCACTGGAGAAGGTGAAACTGCAGAAGCTGCCACCGAAGCAATGAGAGCTACTTTTTTTCATTGGGGGATGCACCCTTGGGCATTATTCGGTACTGTAGCGCTGGGATTGGCTTATTTTCATTTTCGTAAAGGATTACCGCCATCCATAAGTTCCATTTTTCACCCATTGTTAGGAGAAAGAATTTACGGAACCCCCGGCAAAACAATTGATATTGTTTCTGTATTTATTACTGCCGTTGGGGTTGCAAGCACATTTGGATTAAGTACTTTACAAATTAACAATGGGATGAATGCGCAATGGGGCGTACCAATTACATTTTCTAATCAGTTACTTATTATAGGTTTTGCTACATTATTATTTATTGTTTCTTCGTGGTCAGGGTTGAATCGGGGTCTTAAATATCTCTCTTACTTTAATATGGTACTTATGGCTTTTGTCGTGTTCATCATACTTATCTTAGGTCCTACCAGACAGATCTTTGAAATACTGATTTCCACCACAGGAAGTTATGTGGGAAGTATACTGCCTACGAGTCTTCGGATGGAACCGTTTGATAGTGAAGGAAGCAATTGGATAGGTACCTGGACCGTATTCTACTGGGCCTGGTGGACCACATGGTCTCCTTTTGTAGGATCCTTTGTCGCCAGGATTTCAAAGGGAAGAACCATTAGAGAATTTGTTTTAGGTGTATTATTAGTACCCTCCTTTATATCCTTTATCTGGTTTTCCGTTCTTGGAGGCAGCGCTATGCACTTAATTCATGATTTAGGCAACAGTCAATTAGCTGAAGCGATAAATGCAAATGTGGATGGAGCTTTGTTTGCTTTTCTAAGTGAATTTCCACTAGGTTCCTTTTTAAGTGTATTGGCTCTTCTACTGATTTTTATTTTCTTTATCACCTCAGCAGATTCCGCTACTTTTGTGTTAGGAATGTTGAGCAGCAATGGTAATCCTAATCCGACAAGAAATCTCAAAATAACCTGGGGATTGGTCACTGCAGGATCTGCTGTTGTTTTCTTATTAGCCGGCGGTCTGGAAGCAGTCAGAACAATAGCTATCGTTATAGCCACACCATTTACGATCATTACTGTTTTTATATGCTGGGCCGTGTTGAAAGAGTTAAGAAATGAAGATAAAATCAGACAATCTAAAATTGCAAATAAAAAATACAAGGTGGCACGATATAGCGACTATGATTACAAATCCCGCGCTGAATAAATGGACAAGCTAAACAGGATACATTCAGGATTAACTGTAAAAAAAGATTCCTTCCAGCAATATTTTGCTGGAGGGAATCTTTTTTAGTCTTTGTTCTGTTCTTCGTCTGTGCATTTATTTTTTAGAACTGTTCCATGTTTGCCAGAGAATCCATGTTAACCGAATAAAGTCTTATTATTTTCTTGTTCGAACAAACAACAAAGCTAAAACAGCTCCAACAAAAGCAATCATACCTGCCCAGAAGAATCCTTGTTGGAAACCTTCATTTAAAGCAACAACTGAATCAGTAGCTTCACTCGCTCTTGTTGCCGTACCCGCAATTGCAACCATAACGGATAGACCAATAGCAGAGCCGATTTGGAAGTTCGTGTTGTATAAACCGGAAGCAAGCCCCGATTTTTTCGGTTCTACTTCTGATACAGACGCTGTTGTAGACGCTAAGTAAGCAAGTGCATTACCAAGTGCTGCTACAAATGATGGGAATAATACGCTGATAAAGTAAGTACCATCTACTGTTGCAAATTGGGAAAATAGAATATTACCTAAGCCAAGAATAACAAAACCTACTACCATCGTCATTTTTATACCTAATTTAGCCAATACCTTTTCAGCTACTGCAATCATGAAGAAGGCCATAAATAAAGGTACAGGTAGTACTGCCATTGCACCAGCTGTTGGAGAGTATTGCAGTACTTGCTGCAGATAAAGGATCAACATATAAATTAATGGGAACCATGTTGCCTGTGTTAAAAAGACGCCGACATTACCAATACCTAAATTAGGTGTTTTAAATATATGAAGTGGTAATAACGCTTCTTTCATTTTGGATTCTACAAGAAGGAAAATTAGAAACAGAACAACACCTGTAATAAGAGAAATCATAACATTACTTGATGTCCAGCCGCTGTGTTCCGCTGATACAATACCATATACAAGTAACATCAGAGACACTGTGACTAAAATAGCACCAATATAATCAATACGACCTTTCATTCTTTGTCCGGATTTTTGTAATAGTTTCGGGCTAAAAATCAAAACTATAATACTTAACGGTACATAGATGAACAATGTCCAGCGCCAGCCGAGTGATCCAGTTAAAAGTCCGCCAAATACAATTCCGAATGCGCCCCCAGCTGCACCAGACAAGCCCCAAAAAGCAAGTGCCTTTGCTTTTTCAGACGAGCTGAAATTAAACAGCCGCATGACCATAGATAGAGCGGAAGGCGCAATGAAAGCAGATCCCAATCCTTGCATTCCACGAAATATATTTAAACTTATTTCACTCCAGGCTAAACCTGCAAATAAAGACGAAACTGCCAAAATAAAAACACCAGTATTAAAAATACGGCGGTTGCCATATAAATCAGCTAATTTCCCTCCTAATAACAGGAAGCCTCCAAATATGAGCAAAAATGCGCTCATCACCCATTGCAAACTTTCTTGCGTATAACCGAGTGACTTCTGAATGGACGGCAGTGCTATCTGAATAATAGATGCGTCCATTATTACCAAGAAGTTCGCAAAACATAATAAAAACAGTGCTTTCCACCGTTTAGGGTCTGGTTGTGAGTTTGTATTTGTATGTGTAGACATCGTTGTATTACCTCCAATATTACATGTAACCAAACATCATATAGATGTTATTTAAATATTTACCATTTGCTCTTTCCCGATTCTTCTCCAGAATTTAAAGAAAGTCTCTCTTTTCTTGCCGAGCTTTGCATAACTATCGATGATTCTCTCTATCATTTCGTACAGCTCTTCCGGCTCCAGGTTCTCTTGCAAAAGCATCCCTACTTCTGCATCGAATCCCTTACCTTTTCCACCTACATATAAATTGTACTGATCTTTAAATTTCATAACGCCTATATCGCTGACCATTGGTTCTCCGCAGCCAATCGGACAGCCTGTATAAGCCATCTTTAATGTAAAAGGAACTTGTTTGCCAGCAAATCGCTTATTGAGCTCTTTGGCAACAGGCATCCCTTCCCGCTCTTCCCCTTTACAGAAATTACAGGTTCTTAAACTCTTCACATAACTTCCTACTGGGTAACAAGCCAACCCCACATTTTCAAATTCCTTTATTATTTCTTCTTTTTTGTTTTCTGGTATTTCGATATAAAGTTGTTGAAAAGTGGTTAATTCCAGCTCCTCGCTTTCATCCATATACTTGGAAATGGTCAGCAGCTGATTGGCATTTAGTTTTGATCCAAATCCAATACCTCCATTGACAGCTATTTTTATCTTTTTATCATCACTTTCCATATGGACTCCCCCTCTTTATACTTTTTCACCACTTTTATACAATACGCTAGTAAGGTATTTAAAATGATAAAAACAATTCGTTATTACAAAGTAGATTCCATAAAGACATTAAAACTCTTTATGGAATCCATTTATTTCTATTAGCTGATTTCCAACAACTTTTTAATTTCTTCTTTATTTTGCTCAAATCCGGTCATACTCTTAGCTTTTTTCCTTAAACCTAATATAGAAGATTGAGAAAAAACAATTCCGGGAACAATTCTATTCCCTGTTATCTTTTTCAATTCTTTCTCTTTTTCTGGCTGTTTTGCTAAGTCATATTGTTTATGCGGGATTTGATGTTCTTCTAAGAAGTTTTTCAAGTCCTGGCAATCCGAGCAGGTCGGTCTTGTATAGATTTCCAAATGATATGCAGCCATTTGTAAACTTACCTCCTCCAGGTATGAGGCTGTTACTTATTCACTTACATCAATGTTGAATGAATAAGTGTGTACCTTATTATCAAATTCAAATTCTGCCCAAATTTTATACATTCCCTGCTTCGGAAAATGAGCATGAAATGTAGTGGTGTCGTCAGAATCTGGATGAACATGGATATATTGTTCTGCAGCTTCATCTACAATGGCCACATGACCTAACGCACCTAAATACGGCTCAGGGGTTTCTCCGTGCATATTAAAATCTAAAGGAACAGCTTTCCCAGCCTTTGCTTTGACATCCTCTAACGTAACGGTTTTTCCATCCACTTCTTTAGTCCAATCATCGTCAGACTTCAAATCAGCTTTACCTGTTTCCTTCGTTCCGACCTGAACAGTATTAGGAGCTACCTGATATGCTTTTTCCTTTGGCGTAATATCAACAAAGGCTTTGTACGTACCATCCTTTAAAGGCTGGTTAATGATATAATGGCCTTCCTGCTCTTTTTCCGGATGCAAATGATAATACTGCTCTAAATCATTCGATACCATAATAAAATGCATTTCTTTTTCATGTGCTAAAGCCAGTTCCGGCGCTTTTCCGGCATTATCCTCTAAGGCGATAGATATTTTTCCGTCCTTATACGTTACATTTACTTTTACCTCTGATTCACCTGAATGATTATGGTGATGGTGATGACTATGATCCATATTTACTTCCTCCTTTGATTTTTTCATATGATAATTCAAAGCATTTCCGTTTGTTTCGACAGATCCTATGAGAAGAACTTTTTTACAAGAGGGTAACTCTTAATCTGCCGGTGCTAACTCTTCCTCTGTTACCCATTTATGGTATTGAACTTCTTCTCCAGTATCTGTGGTTTCAAAATCAACCATATAGACAGTCGTTTCGTCTGCAGAATCGATTTCTGCATTCGCACCGTCCATTCCTTCCATATGATTCGCATTTAATACAACCTTCGTGCCAGCTTCCAATGGAGCAGCATCTGGATTTTCCAATTCTTCATGGATAACCCACTTGTGGTCACTGATTTCCTGCCCTTCCTCTGTCGTATAAGATACGGTGTAAACCGTCGTATCAAACGCACCGGAGATTTCCGCCACAGCACCATCCATTCCTGGCATATGATCGGCATTTATGATTGCTTCGCTGCCAATTTCAAATGTCGGATCTGATGCTTCTTGAAGACCTGCAGGGATGTCTCCAGAACTAGACATTTCTTCAGCTGAATGATTCATCCCTCCATGCTCCTCTGCGTGTTCATCATGTTCCATTTCTCCGCTCGCCAGCGGATTTTGTCCGGTAATAATACCGAATGCTGCAAAAACTGCCACTACATAAATAATCCCTAAGGAAACCCATTTCTTAATGGACATCTTATTGGCCTCCTTTTAACTTCAAGCGTTGTAATCGTAAAGCATTTACTACAACAGATACAGAACTGAATGCCATCGCTGCTCCGGCAACCCACGGAGCGAGCAGTCCAATCGCTGCAACCGGAATAGAAGCTGAATTATAGAAAAAGGCAAAGAACAGGTTTTGTTTAATATTACGCATTGTTTTTGCACTAATTTGTACACTGTCTGCCACACTATTTAAATCACCGCGCATCAGTGTAATATCTGCCGCTTCAATCGCTACATCTGTTCCAGTACCAATCGCCATGCCGATATCTGCCACGGCTAACGCTGGGGCGTCATTAACACCGTCACCAACCATAGCAACTTTTTTGCCTTCCTCTTGAAGTTTTCTAACCTCATCTGCTTTTTGCTCGGGAACAACTTCTGCAATCACACGGTCGATTCCTACCTGTTTTCCGATTGCGTCAGCTGTCCGCTGATTATCTCCAGTCAGCATAATGACTTCTAGTCCTTGCTCGTGCATTCTTTGTATAGCTGATTTGGAAGTTTCTTTTACAGTATCTGCAACTGCAATCACACCAGCTAATTGATTTTCTAACCCAATTAACATCGCTGTTTTTCCTTCTGATTCAAGGTTTTCCATATTATCTTCTACAGAAGAGGTATCAATATTCTCTCGTTTCATCAGTTTTCTAGTACCGACAAAAATCATTTTTCCATCCACAGAGGCCTGGATACCGTATCCCGGTACTGACTCAAAAGAATCGGTTTCTTGAATCTGAACACCTTTTGCTTTTGCACCTTTAACAATTGCTTCTGCAAGCGGGTGTTCGGAATTATTTTCAGCAGAAGCCACAAAAGCGAGCACTTCTTCTTCTGTAAAACCTTGTTCAGGCAAAACATCTGTTAATTCAGGTTCGCCTTTCGTTACTGTTCCTGTTTTATCTAAAACAATCGTGTTTAGATTACGTGTATTCTCTAAATACTCTCCGCCCTTAAATAATACGCCTAATTCTGCTGCTCTCCCTGACCCGGCCATAACGGATGTCGGAGTAGCTAAACCAAGTGCACAAGGGCAGGCAATAACCAATACTGTAATCGCAGGGACTAAAGCAGAACGTAAATCCCCAGGTGCGACAAAGAAATACCATACAAGTCCTGTTACAAGCGCTATCCCTACAACAATTGGAACAAATACACCAGATACACGATCCGCTACACGTTGAATATCTGCTTTACTTCCTTGCGCTTCCTCAACAACCTTCACAATTTGCGAAAGAGCTGTATCCTTACCAACTTTTGTCGCTTCAACGGTTAATAATCCATTTTTATTAATGGTTGAACCAATAGCCACATCACCAGTCTTTTTATCAACGGGGATGCTTTCCCCAGTAATCATCGATTCGTCAACTGCGGATTCCCCTTTAACAATTTGACCATCCACAGGAATTTTTTCACCAGGACGTACCATGACGGTATCACCAACGATTACTTCTTCAATTGCAATTTCTTGTTCTTCCCCGTTTCTGATCACGCGGGCAGTTTTCGCCTGCATGCCAAGCAATTTTTGTATTGCCTGACCGGTTCTTCCTTTCGCACGGACTTCAAATAATTTTCCAAGCAAGATTAATGTGATAATAACTGCGGAAGCTTCAAAATAAAGATCCGGCATGCCAACCTGACCTTGGATTTGCCACTCTACTCCAAGGAAAATACTATAAATGAAAGCAACCGATGTACCTAATGCGACTAGAACATCCATATTCGCACTGCCATTTTTCAATGCTTTATATGCAGATTTATAAAATTGTGCACCAACGATAAACTGTACGGGTGCAGCTAATGCTAGTTGTACCCACGGATTCATTAACATATCCGGGGAATAGATAAACGACGTAAATTCAAAGTGTGTCACCATCGTCCATAATAAAGGAAGGGTTAAAATGGCTGAAAAGATAAATTTTCCAGTTTGATGGCGAATTTCTTCTTCTTTATTATTGGCCGTTTCTTCTTTAGACGCTTGCACTTTTAGGCTATAACCTAATTTCTTTACCGTTTCCATCATATCGCTGACAGTAACTTGACCCTGGTCATAATCTACCGCCACATTTTCTAAAGCAAAGTTAACGGTAGCGTTCGAAACGCCTTCCATTTTATTTAATTGTTTTTCAATTCTATTGGCACATGCGGCACAGGTCATACCTGAAATATCAAATGTTTGTTTATTGTGCGCAACATGATAACCTAATTTTTCGATTTTATCTTCAAAATCCTGTACATTTGTTTTTTCAGGATCGTAAACAACTTTTGTTTTTTCAATTGCAAAGTTGACATTTGCATTTTCCACGCCATCTATTTTATTGAGGCCTTTTTCAATTCTATTGGCACATGCAGCACAAGTCATACCTTGAATTTGTAGATTCGCTTCCTTTTGTGCTCCCATTGTTTTTCACCTCTCCATATACCTTATAGGGGTATTTAAATTTCAAAAAGGGGATCGTGCTGAAACAGCACGATCATCTTCCTTCTATATTAAGCAACATCATAGCCTTGTTCTTCGATTACTTCTGTAATTTCTTTTAAACCGACTTGTTCTGAATCAAAAGATACGTCTACTTTTCCATCTTCTAAATGTACTTTGACGGATTCCACTCCATTCAATTCTCCTACATTCCCTTCAATAGATTGAACGCAATGACCGCAAGACATTCCTTGTACATTGAGTGTTTTATTTTCCATTTAAATTACCTCCTAATATTTGATTCATTTTCATATTACCATACCCCTGATAGGTATTGTCAAGTGAAAAATTTTTATTTTATCATTTTTGAGATGGTTGTCATAAATTCTTCCACAATTTCTGGATCCTTATTCTCTAATCTGTCCATTACACAGGTGTTTATATGGCTTTCTAAAAGCAGCCTTGAAACAGAATGTAAAGCAGATTGTACCGCCGACATTTGCGTTAAGATATCATCACAATATACATTGCGGTCAATCATACGTTTAACACCTTTCACCTGTCCTTCGATTCGACTCATGCGATTCATTAAATTTCGTTGGAGTTCATCGGGCATATATGCATTGGGATCTTCTCCTTCTTCTACACAGCACATTTTCTTCTGTTCTATTGGATTCATATGTTCAGCAGTCTTTCCCATATTCATTCTCCTCTCTTACTCCAAGGATTATTTAAATCTAATTTGTTTCTGATTTCATTATACTATACCCCCACAAGGTATTTAAAGTCTGTTTTAATATATACTGCTCTTGAATACATTCACAACTACCTTTCTTTCGCATCAAATTGGCACTGCGCATGTTAGTTTCTTGGATTTTGGGAATCATTTTTAAACATCAACATTTTTCATCTAGAAGGTAAATCAAGTCGCGCTTAATGGGTTACCCTGCTTTGTTTCTTTAATAGATAAATACAACTTATAATTTCCATAGTCAAGTATTTTATTAAGGACGAGGTTTAACTGGTCTTGCGAACGAACTTTTATTTGTAAATGGTAACAGCCTTCTCCCGACACCCGATGAACTTCCACAATTTCTTTTTGGTTATTGGTAAACTCTAAAAATGCATGATGATCTGCTGTTTTCATATATATAATGACAAAAGCTGTATAAGAAAGCCCTAATTTCATTTCATCTACAATAATCGAATACGATTTAATTACACCATTATCCTCAAGTCTTTTAATACGATTTCCTACCGCTTGCCCTGTCATATGAATCTGCTTTCCTAAGTCTTTCCACTGTATACGCGAATTTTCAGATAGTAACTGAAGTATTTGAACATCAATATTATCAAGTTCCATAATCTATTCCTTTCATTGTGAAATGATTTGCCTTAAAAGTGTTTCATCAACGTATCGATAGAAATCGACGTATCGTTTATCATGGTATTATAACAAATTTTTTCATGAGGTGATAATAATGAGTACAGCTTTAATTATTGTAGATATTCAAAACGACTATTTTCCAAACGGAAATATGGAACTAGTAAACACTGACAAAGCAGCTTCTAACGCTGCCAAAGTGCTGGAATGGTTCAGACAGAATCAAAAAGATAATATTTTTCATATTCAGCATATTGCCAGTGATCCATCATTAGGTTTCTTTCTTCCAGATACGGAAGGAGCAAATATAAATGAGGCTGTTCTTCCATTAGAAAATGAAAGTGTTATTACAAAACATTTTCCGAACAGCTTTTTAAACACAGAATTAGAAAGCAAATTAAAAGAAAAAGGCATAACCAACGTTATTGTCGTAGGTATGATGACGCATATGTGTATCGACGCAACAGTGAGAGCAGCAGTGGATTTGGGTTATGATACAACGCTTATTGAAGATGCATGTGCTACAAGAAGCTTAGCTTATGATGGCAAAGAAGTTCCAGCTGAACAAGTTCATTATGCTTTTGTCGGTGCACTTGATGGGATGTATGCTACTATAGATTCTACGGAGAATTTTTTAGCTACTAGAAACTAATTCAATTTTAAACGAAAACGGAAGACTTCTATATCCAAAAAGAAGTCTTCCGCTTTTATCTTCTACTGTATTACTCATCATCATTCCGTAATAGATTCATACCACTTCTTCATCAACGTAAATGTTTCCTCATCAAATCCAATAAAGTAAACATCCATCTCATTCCCTGACAAAAAGTCATGAATAACCGAAACAGCAACTTTAAATGCTTGTTCTTTAGGATACCCATAAACACCAGCAGAGATAAGCGGAAAAGCAATGCTTTCCAATTGATATTCCTTCGCTAAATGAAGGGAATTTTTATAGCAATCTGCTAACAGTTTCTCTTCATTCTCTTTTCCGCCGTGCCAAACCGGCCCGACGGTGTGAATAACATAGTCAGCAGGTAACTGATAACCTTTTGTTATTTTCGCTTGCCCAGTTTCACAACCGCCGAGAGTACGGCATTCTTCATATAATTCAGGTCCTGCCGCACGGTGAATGGCTCCATCAGCCCCGCCTCCTCCTAACAATGTGGAATTAGCAGGGTTCACGATAGCATCTGTATGAACTTTTGTTATATCATTTTGAATGATTTTAAATGGCATACGAGCATCACCTCTATTCAAAATCTTTACTTAAAATATCCACACGTTCTTCAAAAGAAACTTCACGATGCACTTCATGCAGCATCCACACATAGCCAAAGCTATCTAAAAACATTGCATTGGAAATACCCATTTCTTCCATTCTTGTGACTGGCTGAATCTCTGTTGCATTGGCAGCCATTGCTTTATCATATGTTTCTTGGATATCTGGAACCGTTACATTAAACCAAAAGGATTGGGCTTGACCTTCTTTTGGTGCAAATAATTGATATTCCGGATTTTCATCAAGCATATGGAATCGTGTACCATAAATAGTAAATACCGCTTCGTTATTCCCAACCTTAAAATTGGTCTTCTCTACCACTTCTACATCAAAAATGGATTTATATTGTTCCAATGCTGTTTTGCTGTCTTTAACTACAAAATCAAATTCTACTCCTTGTACCATTCAGCTCTCTCCTTTTTTATAGGTGTATCATCTTTTATAAGGGTGCCTTTTAGATGATGCCTTGTTAAACGTTACAATATTTCTTGATTTGTTTGCAAACCATTATTCCTTCTTATAATTGTGCTGTAAACCAATCATTATAACATCTTTTTATTGGATATTTTTTGCACGTTCCAGCCAAGACTCTTTGCCCATGCACGTGCTTCTGATGCTTCCGATTTATCTCCTTCATAAATCGCCCCTAAAAATTCCGCAAAGCCGCTTAATCCGCCAACATCATCATAAACGTTGATTCCTTGTTTATGAATGCATATTGGCTTATGCTTATCCAAGACTTCCGCCTCCGCTATCGTAAGCTCTTCTTCACCAATCAGATTTTGTTGCAGTAAATCTGCATAATCCGCATGTTTTGTTATAGTCACCGTCCAATTATCTCCAAAATCGTATTGATAAAACAGTTCTCTGGTAACCGGAAACAACGCTTCATCATTCATGGATTCATTTTGTGCAGCCAGCAGCTTATCTGCTTCTAAACGTTCCAACAAACTATCCTTACCGCCCTCCATTGTGAGAGTAGCATTCATTTCATCAAGTGTCAGATCAATTAAAGGTGCTTTTCGCAAGGTTTTCCTTTCGGCATCCGGATTCTCTTTCATCCGATCCAGATAGTCCCTGACTGATTCCTGTACCTCTATCATTGAAAAATGATCTAACATCTGCTGTATGTCTTGTTTTGCCGCTTCCGGATGCTCTAAATTTCCGCCATATACATAAGGGCCTGTATACTTTTTCTTCAGCCACGTATTAATACTTCCACTTCTGTAATCTTCATCCCAAAAAATATCACGCTCTGCTTCAGAAGGCGGTTGAAAAAGATCGCCTACTAAATCGGACCAGCCTTTTACTGTATTACCGGTTAAATTTTGATAGACAGACTTTGGCAACTGAAATTTGCGCAGATGCGAATTCTTCCATCCAAATAATTTTTGAATTGCATAATGCAGATTGTGCAGCGGCATGTCAGACGGAATAAGAATATCCCTTGATATAGACTTACCATCTAAGGACTCCCCATATCTTTTCAACATTCTTTTTTCAAAATCTGACAAGTAATCATCTGTTAATTCCAGATGCAGACGAACAGGAGCAATTTCTTCGTTTGTCATGTTCCTATTGTTTTTCACTTTTTTCCCTCCAATCTTACTTAGTTCCAAGTTTTTTATAACTAACTTTATTATATGAAACATTATTTCTAATGCCAAGCAAGATTACATGCAACCTCGCAGGATAATTTATACATGAGCAATTGGTTTATCTACAGTTTAAAAGATAAACCGGTTACAATTTATTTGCACATCATCGTACAACCACTGGCAAATCCTCTTCAACCGTAAAAGAACATTTGTTCGTTTTTATTACTATACCAAACTTTCGTTCTTAAAGCGAGCATTTTTTCTTAAAACTACTGTTATCAAAAAAACGCTTATCAATAGATAAACGTTTTGCCTTTTTTATCAACTGTTGAAAATGACCATCTTACCTATAACATTTCTGCTCTCCATGCGCTTAAATGCTTCATTTATATCGCTTAATTTAAAATGATGCGATATCGGTATTTTAATTTCTTCATTTGCTACTAAACGGAAAAAACAAATCGCACTTGTCTTTAAAGCATGCGGGCAGTCTTTTTGCCTTTGACCAGAACTGTAGCCAAGAACAGCTTTCGATGTGGTATGAAGGTCATATGATCGAACAGTTCCGCTTTTCCCGGAAGCATGCCCAAAAGTGATTAGCTTGCCATAAGGCGCTAAACAGGCAAAACTTTTTTCAAATGTATGCCCTCCGATGGAATCGAAAACAATATCTGCTCCTTTATCATTTGTAATTTGTAACACTTTTTCTTTAAAATCAACTTCTGTGTGTTGAATGACATAGTCAGCACCATATTGTCTGATAAACTTTGCTTTTGTTTCGCTGCCCACAACACCAATCACTTTAGCTCCAATATGCTTGGCAAGTTGTAATAATGTGAGCCCGACACCTCCAGCAGCCGCATGTATGACTGCTGTTTCATCTTTTCGTAATCCGGCGACTTTATATAAAAGTTCATATGCTGTGATTCCTACACTGATTGAAGCAGCCGCTGCATCAAAATCAAGATTATTCTCCATAGGATAGAGCAAGTCTTCATGCACACATACATATTCTGAAAATGCCCCGCCAGAAGGAAAACCTGCAACTCTATCTCCTATTTTAAAATGCTTTACTTTCGATCCTTTATCGACAACATATCCTGCACAATCAAAACCAGGAATGAAGGGTTCTCTTGATTGCTGATGATATGCTCCTTTAACCGCCAAGAGATCCGCAAAATTTAAACTGGTTGCATATACCTCCACGAGAACCTCATTTTCTCGAGGAACTGGTACAGATACATTTTGGATGACGACATATTGATTATTCTCTTTATCATAGTTGCTTACAGCAGCCTTCATGCATATCACCTGCTTTAGGATTTTGTTTTAGTATAACATGGGAATCGTTTTTAATTATTTTGACTGCTGATTTTATATCAAAAGCACCTCTTTGCGAATTAATAAAAAGTCGTTTTTTTTCACGTCTATATATTTGATTTTTTATACAATCGATCTGCCCCTGACTATTGCAATGTTCTTTCTAATACATATAAGCAAATTTATATCTCTTCATACTTCTATTGTGCAGTGGAGGGCTTTGACTTGTATTGCAGTCTCACCCAAGTGCACCTAGCCTTCTATGAAGTCCGTGTTCCTAAGGGCAGAGGTTTGCCGCTTCCTTCAAATTCTGGGTCGCCCCAGACGCCCTTGACTTAAGCTAACTACTGTTACTGCCTTCGTAGTTCGGGACTTCAACCCTAGAGAGTGCGCGCATGCCTGGCGCATAACAAGAAGCGGCAGGAACCTATTCCCTGCCGCTTCTTGTTACTTATCCTATTCATCTTTATGGTCTTTTCTCTCTTCGCCTCTCTGATTTTTTCGTCCTTTAACACTTTTATAAAGATTTCCGGGTGCCTCTGATGTTTTTTCGATAATATCGTTCGCTTTCCCCGCTGCACCCTTTAAAATATTTCCCGAAGCATCGGTCGCTTTTCCAACAAGTCCTCCTTCACCTGAAATTGATTTAATAATTTTACCGGACGTATCAACGGTATGGTCGAAAAACTTGTTCGCTTCCTGAGAGGTCTTTTTAATTATATTATCATCGTCTTTGCCTTTTTGGTTTTTATCGTTAGTCACCGGCATTCCCTCCCCTCTAATCTGATCAAGCTTCTTTACTAAAGTTATGATGTTTTCATTAAAAACATGACTTTTCGGAGAAAAAAAGAGTCGATGTAGCGAAAGGATTTCAATATAAAATCCTCTTGAATGAATGTCATCATTCAAAGCTTTTGTGATACCAATAGTTCACAGCTTTTCATATCAATCTTTTCTACAGATTGATAACATCTTTTACCCCTCTTCATCATTTACTTTATATATATAAAAAACTAAACTACGAAATAAGAGCCACATGCCCTCATTTACGCAATTTAGTTTATGATCTCTCTCAGTCATTATTTAGAACGAATTGTAAGTGTGTCACACATTCCACGTGCCCCGTACTCGGAAACATATCCACCGGCTGTACTTCCTTCGCCTCATAACCGCCGTCTTCCAAAATACGCAAATCCCGTGCCAGTGTCGAAGGATTACAAGAAACATACACAATCCGCTCCGGTTTCATTGCCATCATCGCATCCAGAAATTCTGGATCACAGCCTTTTCTAGGCGGGTCGACAACAATCACATTCGGATCCAGGCCTTCTTTCTTCCAAGCCGGCATCACTTTCTCTGCCTGTCCAACGGTAAATTCCGCATTATTTATTCCATTATGCGCTGCATTTTTCTTTGCATCTTCAATGGCTTCTGGCACAACCTCGATTCCATAAACTTTTTTCGCTTTTTGAGCAAGGAACAGAGATATCGTACCTATGCCGCAGTATGCATCAACAACGACATCATTTTCATCAATAGCAGCATACTCCAAAGCTTTATCATAAAGCACCTTCGTCTGTGCAGGGTTCACTTGATAAAAGGACTTTGGTGAAATCGCAAACGTTAAATCACCAATCGTATCATGAATATAAGATGCACCCCATAATACATTTGTCTTCTTCCCTAGAATCACATTCGTGCGCTGGTCATTGATATTCTGCATAATCGAACGGATAAAAGGAAACTTCTGCTTCAATTCTTCCACCATTTGTTCTTTACCCGGAAGTTTGGCTGTACGAGTTACCAAAACAACCATCATTTCTCCCGTGAAGTGGCCTGTCCGAATCATAATATGCCGAAGCTCACCGCGATGTGTTTTTTCATCATAAGCTGTCACGCCATATTTATTCATTAAATGACGAACAAATGGAAGCACCTCATTCATCGCATGACTGTGCACATGACAGGTATCTTGATTTTGTAAAATCCGGTGGCTTCTTTTTTGATAATAACCTGTGATTAATTCGCCGTCTTTTTCATCAACTGGAATTTGTATCTTATTCCGGTAATGAGAAGGGTCCTCCATACCGATAATCGGATGTACCGGGACATGCTCCAGATGCGCTATTTTTTTCATCACATTGTGGACCTGGTTCTGTTTCATCTGTAATTGAAGGGCATAGCTCATGTGCTGGAGCTGGCACCCTCCACAATAGACATGACAGGTTGGCTCCACACGCTCCGGGCTTGTTTTTTTCAGTTCCAGCAGTTTCCCGAAACCATAATTTTTATTTACTTTAACCACTTTGATAAGTGCTTCTTCTCCTGGTAAGGTCTTCGGAATAAACAAAGGATAGCCGTCTATTTTCCCGACACCGCTTCCTTCATGTGTTATATCTTCTATTGTGATGGATAATTGCTCATTTTTTTGAACAGGTGTCTTTCCTGTAGATTTCGCCATTTTACATCTTCCTCTATTTCCGTAATCGATTTTAATACCTTATTTTATCATAAGGGTGTAAAAATCGAAAACAATACTCCTTTACCGGTCCGTTCATTCTCAAAAGAAAAAAGCCTCTAAACAAATCCTGTTTAGAGACTCTCATCCTTATTCCAAATCTTCTTGATGCTCGATAAACTCAGCGGGAACCATAAATTCAATATGTTCCTGAAGATTGATAAATTCTCCTGGCAGCATACCGCCGTATTCGCCATCAATGTTCAACTGCATTTTATCCTCATTTGTCACTTTAATACGCTTTGCTTGTGTATAGATAATGTTTTTACTTTTTAAGTGTTCCCCTCGAAGGGCAAGTGATGCAATTTGAATAAATTCAGCAAGATTGGTTTTCTTTAAGATGAGAACATCAAAGTACCCATCATTTAAACGTGCATCGGGAGCCAGCTTTTCAAAACCGCCGACGGAATTCGTATTAGAGATTAGAAAAAGCATGATATCCTCTTCCAGAACATGCTCATCGTACTCAATTTTAACGTGGGCTGGTTTCAAAGAAGGCAGCATCTCAATGCCTTTCATATAATATGCTAATTGACCTAACATGGTTTTTAATTTGCTTGGGACATCATATGTTAATTCCGTCAGTTTTCCTCCGCCGGCAATATTGATAAAGTAATGCTCATTGGCTTTTCCGATATCTAATTTCATCGAATTGCCTTCCAAAATAATGTCTGTAGCCTTACCAATATCCTTAGGGATATGGAGTGCTCTGGAAAAATCATTTGTTGTTCCAGCAGGTAATATCGCTAACTTTGGTCGATGCTCTTGTTCTGCTACACCATGAACAACCTCATTTATCGTACCATCGCCGCCAGCAGCAACAATGAGGTCATAGCCTCTCTCTACTGCAGTTTTTGCTGCGTCGATAGCATCCCCCTCACATGTTGTCGCATGCGCTGAAGTCTCATAACCGGCTGTTTCCAGCTTTTCTAAGATATTTGGTAATTCTTTTTTGACTGCTTCACGTCCCGAAGTAGGGTTATAAATGATTCGGGCCTTTTTCATGTTCTTTCCTCCCTGTATGGAAGTTATATACGTCCTATAAATTAAACTCACCTAGTCCATATCATAGACTTTTTTTATATATTTGAAAAGCAAAATGAACAGAAAAATAACAAACTTCGACAAAATGTAACTTTCTTACCCATTTGAGAGGCTGCCACATCACATCATGCGGCAGCCTGCTCGTTTGCTTTATTCTTTTTATCTTGGTGCTATTCTGTGGACTTATCTCTTTTCAAGCTCCGCTGCCAGAATTTCGTTTACAAGCTGCGGGTTCGCCTGTCCTTTTGTTGCTTTCATAATTTGTCCGACAAGGAAGCCTTTTGCTTTTTTCTTGCCATCTTTGAAATCAATGATAGATTGTTCATTTTGATCGAGAATATCATTGATAACCGGCTTTAATTGCTCTGGATCAGAGATTTGCACCAGGCCTTTTTCTTCGACAATTTTTTCCGGGTCACCGCCGTTTTCAACCAGTTCTGCAAATACTTTCTTCGCAATTTTAGATGAAATCGTGCCATCATCAATCAGTTGAATCATTTTTGCCAAGGCGACTGGTGTAATGGCCAATTCTTCTACTTCTTTATAGTTTTTATTCATGTAAGCAGAAACTTCTCCCATTAACCAGTTGGACACCTGCTTCATATCGGCTCCTTGTTCTACTGCTTCTTCAAAGAAATCGGACATCTGCTTGGATGCCGTTAATACATTTGCATCATATTCCGACAGACCTAATTCATTCACATAACGTTCTCTTCTTGCATCAGGAAGTTCCGGAATTTCACTGCGGATACGTTCTTTCCAAGCCTCATCAATATATAGCGGCACAAGATCAGGTTCCGGGAAATAACGATAGTCATCCGAACCTT
Organism: Oceanobacillus timonensis; assembly: GCF_900166635.1. Classification (NCBI taxonomy): domain Bacteria; kingdom Bacillati; phylum Bacillota; class Bacilli; order Caryophanales; family Bacillaceae; genus Oceanobacillus; species Oceanobacillus timonensis. The sequence goes on along the minus strand of NZ_LT800497.1, from coordinate 1,613,671 downwards.
CTTTAACACGCATTAGAATCGTTTCTTTGGTTTTTTCATCATAGCGGCGTGTTTCCTGTAAAATCTCTCCGCCGGTCAGTAATTCTTTTTCCTGACGTTTTTCCTCAAATTCCAATCCTTTTTGCACAAAAGAGAAAGAGTTTAAGTTTTTCAATTCTGCTTTGGTACCAAATTCCTCCTGTCCAATTGGACGAAGCGAGATATTAGCATCACAACGCAGAGACCCTTCCTGCATTTTCACATCTGATACACCTGTATATTGAATAATATTTTTCAGCTTCTCTAAGTATGCATAAGCTTCTTCCGGAGAACGCATATCCGGCTCGGATACAATTTCAATCAACGGTGTTCCCTGACGATTGTAATCGACATACGAATAACCATCTTCCCCGTGTGTCAATTTTCCGGCATCCTCTTCCAAATGCAGACGGGTGATGCCAATTTTTTTCTTCTGGCCATTTACTTCAATTTCAATCCAGCCATGTTCCCCAATTGGCTGGTCAAATTGTGAGATTTGATAAGCTTTCGGATTATCCGGATAAAAGTAGTTTTTACGGTCAAATTTTGTATCGGTTGCTATTTCACAATTTAATGCCAATGCTGCTTTCATAGCAAAGTTAACCGCCTCTTCGTTTAAAACAGGCAGCGTTCCCGGGTATCCTAAGTCAATCGGATTCACATTTGTATTTGGTGCAGAGCCGAATTCGTTTGTGCCCGGGCTGAAGATTTTTGATTGTGTTTTTAACTCTACGTGTACCTCAAGTCCAATAATTGTTTCGAAATTCATTACTTGGCACCTCCCAGTTGAGGTCGTTTTGTATGGTGTTCCGTTGCTTGTTCAAATGCATGAGCAGCACGATATACGGTGCTCTCATCAAAATAATTCCCAATAACTTGCAAACCGATTGGCAATCCTTCCTCGGAGAATCCGCAAGGAATAGAAATACCAGGAACACCTGCTAAGTTAACTGGAATCGTCATGATATCATTGACGTACATCGTCAGTGGATCACTTGTTTTTTCGCCCACTTTAAAGGCTGGTGTTGGTGCTGTCGGCCCGACAATCACATCATATTCTTTCAAAATATTATCAAAGTCATTTTTTATTAATGTACGTACTTTTTGTGCTTTTTTATAGTATGCATCATAGTAACCGGAACTAAGTGCAAAGGTTCCAAGCATAATACGACGCTTCACTTCGTTACCAAATCCTTCACTGCGGGATTTCACGAACATATCCAGCATGTTTTCGGCATTCTCTGACCGGACACCATAACGTAACCCATCAAAGCGTGCTAAGTTTGCGGAAGCCTCCGAAGAAGAAAGCAAGTAATACGTTGAAAGGGCATATTTCGAATGTGGTAAAGACACTTCTTCCCACGTTGCGCCCAGATTTTCATAGACTTTTAATGCTTCCATCACCGCATTTTTTACTTCTTCTGAAACACCTTCTGCTAAGTATTCTTTCGGAACAGCAATTTTTAAGCCTTTCACATCGCCTGTTAATGCCTCTGTGTATGCTGGAACTTCTACATCTGCGCTGGTAGAGTCCATTTTATCATGACCTGCAATAACTTCCAGTACACGCGCATTATCTTCTACCGTGCGAGTTAAAGGTCCAATCTGGTCTAAGGAAGAAGCAAACGCAACAAGGCCGAAACGGGATACACGACCATACGTAGGTTTCATACCGACGACTCCACAGAATGCTGCCGGCTGCCGAATCGATCCACCTGTATCAGAACCTAAAGAGAACAACACTTCTCCTGCTGCTACTGCTGCAGCTGATCCGCCGCTGGAACCGCCAGGAACGTGATCGGTATTCCACGGATTACGAGTCGGTACATAGCCGGAATTTTCATTGGAAGATCCCATTGCAAATTCATCCATGTTTAGTTTACCGACAGCAACCGGATTTTCTGCGTGTAATTTTTCAACCACTGTTGCATCGTATAATGGATCATTAAAATTATCCAAAAGTTTACTTGCACAAGTCGTCCGAAGTTCTTTTGTGACAATATTATCTTTAATACCTGCTGGAATACCAAATAAGACACCGGATTTATCTTCAAGCTTGTCCAGCTCTTTTGCTTTTTCCAATGCTTTTTCTTCATCAAGTGTCAGGAATGCATGTACATCTCCGTCTACTTCTTTAATTTGCCGATAAGATTCTTTGACTAAATCTACTACAGTAATCTCCTGATTATGTAATTTTGCTTCTAATTCTTTGATTGTATAATCAAATAAAGACATGAACCTTATACCCTCCTTTATTCTTCACTATTTGCTAAAATGGATGGCACACGGATTTGTCCATCTTTTTGATCTGGCGCATTCTTTAATGCTTCTTCCTGTGTAATCCATTTTTTAGGCTCATCTTTGCGCATCACATTTTTTAAATCCAATACGTGTGTCGTTGGTTTTACGTTTTCTGTATCTAATTCATTCAACTGCTCCGCATATTCAATGATCGCACTCAGCTCGCTGGCCATTTGCTCCACTTCTGCATCATCAAATTCCAAGCGTGCAAGATTAGCTACATGCTTTACTTGCTCTTTTGAAATCTCTGCCATCTCTTTACCCTCCAAAACATTTTATTGATTTTTATAATATGCTACCGCAATAGCACTTATATTCCAGCATGGGTTTTATTGCTCCATTTATACACTCATCAAAATAATATTATACCATTTTTGAGTCCTGTTTGATATGAATATTGCTGACAATATTCATCCTATTAAAACCGTCGCATAATGATAATAGCAAAATAAACGGATACAAGGCAAGTTTATCACTCTGCATACGAACGAAAAGCGGAAAGCGCCCGTTTAAAAACGTAGAGACTGGAGCGGCGTAACTGAGATAAAGGAATCACGGTGAGGTGACGAACCGATGATGACTTATCGTAGGGCAGGACGGGAAGTCTCCTAGTTTTTGGCGCTTGGAGCTGGACATGGCTGTTCCTGAATAAGAATTTATTCAGGCAAAACGTTATTCTTTCTTTTTCTCCAAAAAAACCAAGCTATTCTATAATTTACAATTAATATTATAGAATAACTTGGTTTTAAACGCGAAAAAATATCAAAGATGGGCAATATGTTTATACGTTTGACTTGCTTCCCGATAATATTGTACAGCATCTTTATAGTTGCTGTTGCTTTCATAATGCTTTGCCAACAGTTCAGAATAGAGAATATAATTCCCATAGTCTTTTTGCTTCTTTAATAATGGCAATAGATTATCAATTAATAGTTGTTCAAAATGATGAAACTTTTCATCCAGTAAATAATAATAGCTGCGTAAAATATACTTATATACGATATACGGTTGCTTATCCGTTAAATCATAGAATTGTTTCAATCCATAATTAATATACTCTTCTGCTTCATCATAATAATTCGCATGATAATATTCGCGCACAAGCAGCGCAGTTACTTCCATTTTATTGCCAGAAGGGACATCGGAGCTGTTCAATACGATTTTATAATAGGCAATTGCTTTTGTTGAATCGCCTTTGGAAGCATACAGATAACCAAGATTCTGATGAATGGTTTGAATCACCGTTTTATCATGGACAGTTTCTGCCAATTTTAATCCAAGCGTGAAATTTTCAGCGGCTTTTTTATATAATTTAATATGACAATAGCAAATTCCTAAAATATTATGTGCCCGTGCACAGCGCAGAAAATTATATTGTTTCATATACATTTTCAAAGCTTCCTGAGCATACTCAATAGCTTCCAGAGAATTTCTTAACTTAGAGTGTGTCATGGACATATAATACTTTAAATCCGCTTCGATTTTTTCACTCAAACGGTAACTTTCTGTAATATTTTCTGCTTTTTTATATTGGTACATGGAATGATAATAATTCTGCACAAAAAAACTGTAACGTCCGTTAAATAAATACCAAAAATACTGTTCTTCCAAACTGAAAGTATCCATCGTCTCTTTTAAATGCGTAATTTGGCTAGCAGCTAAATCCTTTCTGTTCATCAATGAAAAATACTTTATTTTATGGATTTCAAACATAACAAGATGGTTGGAATAGTTTTTATCCATTAATTCCTGAATTTCGCTATAACCTGCTTCCATTTCCTGTTCACTGCTGCTTTCATCCAATAACTCATACCAGCTCTGACATAGTTGCCCAATTGCTTCATCTTGATGCTGATCCGTGGTAACACAGAGTCTGTTGCACAGCTTTTTTATAATATCTTCATTCGGTTCTGTTTTCTGATTCTCAATTTTAGATAAATAGGATAAAGAGACAATTCCTTCTGATAGCTCTCCTAAAGTCATTTTCTGCTTCATACGTTGTATTTTAATATACGTTCCAATTGCTATCATGTTAACTTTCTCCCCATTCTTCTTAATCTTTATCACGAATTAAGTATCCATCCTCTTTTTTCCTTGCACAGACAAACTTGTATATGCTTGTCCTTTCCATACATCCCCCTTATTTTCTTTAACAAGGAAAATAGGTCAAAAGGTTCTGGAAAGCACTTACAATTCAAGAAACGGAATATCGATTGAAAAAATGCCTCTCCTTTTCATTCAGCACATCTTGATACTCGTAGTATTGACAACTCCTTTCATTCAATTTATATAGTATATGGACTCCGATATGATACATTCATTGTACCATAATCTGCATCGTTTCAATTTGGGAAAATAGCCAGATGAAACGATAATGAGTTCTAACTCCATTGAAAAATTTTCTTAAAAAAAGAAAATTTACTGCCTATAACTGACAAAGCAGTTACGGACAGTAAATTTTCTACCCTTTTAATCATACACATGAATCTGGATTTCATCTTCACCCGCATTTCGGTAAAGCAGGCTTTCACTTTTTTGACTGGAATTTATATTTACTTCGATATCATAATAATTCGGGAACATTTCCTCGATAAGCCCATAAACATATTGGGTAAATCCGATAACTTCTCCTTTTCCGTAGAACTCGATCGGTATATCCATACGTAGTTTTTGCAGCTCCTCATCTACATAGAAACCTTCTCCTACCATACCGACATAGTTAGGGAAGAAATCACTGATTTCATTTGCAAAATTGGTAACAAGCTCCTGATCATCATAATATTTATCTTCTCCTTCATCAGAAGGGAATAGAATATTTTCTTCCTCAACATCTTCCCAGTCGCCGACAGAACTGCTGCCTCCATCGACAGTTGTCTTAGCTACAAAATTTCCCGGTACAGGGGAAGATTCTTCTTCCTCCCGATATACACCAATCATAATCGGGATATCACTTAATTCTTCATCATTTTCACGAATATCGTTTACAATATCCTCTGCAATCTCTGTTGCCTGATTCATCATATCACTTTCTGATATCTCTTCATATTCATAAGGTTCCCCGGTATCTGTCTGGAATTGGTACACAGATTTCATTGCCAACCCGATGGAAATTCCCTCTAAATGAACATTATCTTCTTCCGTCTGTGTTAAATAGTTTTGTTCTAAAATATGCGATAAGTAACGCGGATTTTCCCGGAACGTTTCTTCATCCGACCCTTTATCCACTTCCGGATTCAATTCATCAATCCAACTATAGATACGGTCACTATCGAAATACTGCCCTTCCTGAAAGTAATAATCTTCCGGGTCATATACATCCATTGACAGCCGACGGAGCCCTTCTTCCATTTCGTCAATATCAACACGGTTAGCTACCTGGTTCGTAATAACACCTCTGGCTTCACTTGGCTGATATGGTAAAATCATACGATAATTTTCCCCGGAAAGTCTATTAGTTGGCACAATAGAGGCTTCTTCCTGGCTGGTTTCTTCCTGGACAACCTCATCATCATTAGATGTCTGCTGCATACATCCACTTAAAAACAGTGCGATTACTGCAATGGATAGTATCCATTTTTTCAAAGCGAATCACTCCTCTCCCTCGGCCGCTTCTTTTAACTCTGTCTCGGTCCATACTTCTACATTTAATTTTTCTGCTTTTTCCAATTTGGAACCGGCGTCCGCTCCGGCAATAACAACATCTGTCTTTTTACTGACACTACCAGTTACGGTTCCGCCCAACGATTCAATCAGCTCTTTCGCTTCTTTTCTCGTATATTGCTCCATTTTACCAGTCAGTACAACTGTTTTTCCAGAGAATAAGCTATCTGTTGTCATTTCTGCTTTTTTCGGGCCGGTATAAGTCATATTAACACCTAATGCTTTTAACTCGTTCAACAGCTCTGTCACTTTCTCTTCCTCAAAATAACGAACAACGGAATCTGCCATCTTCTCACCAATTTCTTCAATCGCTGCAATCTCTTCCAAACTGGCATGTTGAAGCTGTTCCATTGTTTCAAATTCCATCGCTAAGGTCTGCGCAGCTTTTGATCCGATAAAACGAATACCCAGTCCAAATAATAATCTTTCTAACGAATTTTCCTTCGAACGCTCTATTGCTTGTAAAAGATTGGTAACAGACTTTTCACCCATCCGCTCCAAATCCAGAAGGTCTTCTTTTTCCAATCGATATAAATCCGCAATGGTATGCACGAGATCTTCACGGAAGAGCTGAATAATTACCTTTTCTCCAAGCCCGTCGATATTCATGGCGTTTCGGGATACAAAATGGATCAACCCTTCCTTCAATTGTGCCGGACAATTCGGATTGATGCAGCGTAATGCCACCTCTCCTTCTAAACGGACTAATTCATTTCCGCATTCCGGACAAACGTCTGGCATATAAAATTCTTTTTCTTCCCCTGTACGCTGTTCCACAAGGGAGCGGACTACTTTAGGAATAATATCTCCTGCTTTTTTTATCACGACCTGGTCACCAATCCGGATATCCTGCTCGCGAATGAGATCTTCGTTATGCAAGGACGCCCGCTGCACGGTTGACCCGGCAATCCGGACAGGCTCCAGCATGGCTGTAGGAGTCACTACACCTGTTCTGCCTATACTTAATACAATATCTTTTAAAGTGGTCACCACTTCTTCTGCAGGGAATTTATAAGCAATCGCCCAACGCGGACTTTTGGCAGTAAAACCAAGTTCATCCTGTTGATCTAGGTTGTCTACTTTAACTACAATACCATCAATTTCATAATGTAAATCTTGGCGATGCTCTGTCCAATAGGTTATAAATTCCAGCACTTCTTCAATGCTTTCTGCCCTTTTCCACTCTTTATTCGTTTTAAAACCTAGACGCTCTAATGCTTCCAAACGTTCACTGTGCCGGCTTATTCTATTATCATCCCATTCACCCACACCATATAGGAATATATCTAAATTACGCTTGGCAGCTATTCTCGGGTCGAGCTGCCGCAATGACCCGGCAGCTGCATTTCTCGGATTGGCAAAAGGCTCTTCTCCGTTTTCTTCCCGTGCTTCATTCAACGCTAAAAAAGACTTATGCGGCATAAAAGCTTCACCGCGAACTTCTACTGTTCCTTCTTTTTGAATACTTAACGGGATGCTTCGTATCGTGCGCAGGTTAGAGGTAATATCCTCCCCGATTCTCCCGTCCCCGCGGGTAGATCCCAGGACAAACTTGCCATCCTGATACTTCAGGGAAACGGCTAAACCATCTATTTTCAATTCACATACAAAAGTAACTTGACCGGATACCCCTTCTGCCGCCCTTCTGGCAAAATCCCGTAAGTCTTGTTCATTAAAAGCATTGCCAAGACTCATCATCGGTGTTTCATGCGCTACTTTTTGAAAAGCGTCAAGCGGTTCTCCGCCGATACGTTGTGTAGGGGAATCATCCCTTGCAAATTCCGGATATTCTTTTTCTAAATCCTCCAGTTCCCGTAATTTCCGATCGTACTCTGAATCGGGGACAGCGGGATTGTCTAAAACATAATAGGAATAACCATATTGGTTAAGGAGCTCAACAAGTGAGTCCATCTGTTCTTTTATCTTTTGTTCATTCATTCCCTTTTACTCCTTTGTTATTGGGGCAAATTGTGCAAGCAGACGCTTGATGCCGATCGGTGCAGGAAATGCTACATCTAATTCCAGCTTATCGCCTTCTCCCTGCACCCTGACAACTGTACCCGTTCCCCATTTTTTATGGATAGCTTTATCACCAACGGACCAGTCTTCTGATTCGGCACCACTGGGTTTGGGACCTTGTATTTTTTCAGCTCGTTTTTTCGGAGGGGCTTCCTGTTTTTGCCATGATCCAAAGCTGTTCTCTTTCCTGCTGTTACCGCCAAATGGTGTTTTTTCAACTGGTTCCATTCCTTCCATTAATTCTGGAGGAATTTCATTGATAAAACGGCTGAGCGGATTCATATTCGTACGTCCATATAATGTACGCATTTGCGCGTGTGTCAAATAAAGTTCTTCTTCTGCTCTGGTAATCCCGACATAAGCGAGACGGCGCTCTTCTTCCATCTCTTCCTCATCCATCATTGAACGGCTGTGTGGAAAGACGTTTTCTTCCAAGCCGATTAAGAAAACAACCGGAAACTCCAATCCTTTTGCCGCATGCAATGTCATCAGCGTGATTTTTTTCGATTGATCAGGATCTTCTTCATCGACACGGTCAAGATCTGCAATCAATGCCAAATCTGTTAAGAAGGCAATCAATGATTTATCTTCATTTGCTTTTTCAAATTCTTGAGTAACGGTTTTAAACTCTTCTAAGTTTTCCAGTCTGGACTGCGCTTCGATGGAACGCTCATTACGCAACATTTCCTCGTAACCTGTCCGCTCGAGCACTGCTTCCACCATATCTGTCGCTGTTAAAAATTCCAATTGCTTTGTAAGCGATTGGATAAGATCCAGAAATCCGGCTAATGCATTGGCCGCTTTTTTGGAAACACCCGTGAAATCAACTTCCTTCACTACATCAAACAGAGAAATATCATGCGTAGCCGCATATGCCTGCAAACGATCCATCGATGTTTTGCCAATTCCTCTTTTCGGTTGATTCACCACACGCTGGAAGCTGATATCATCATCCGGATTAGCAATTAACCGTAAATAAGCAATCATATCCTTGATTTCTTTACGGTCGTAGAAACGGGTACCGCCGACCATTTGATAATTGATTCCCGATTTCACAAACGTATCCTCTATCGCACGGGATTGGGCATTGGTACGATATAGAATCGCAATATCGCTGGGTTCGTATCGATCGTTACCAATTAATTGCTGAATCGTATCTGCAACATACAAAGCTTCTTCCTGCTCCGTTGCGCCTTTATAATAGGTTATCTTTTCACCGTCATCTTTATCCGTCCAAAGATTTTTCGGTTTCCTTCCAGGATTATTGCCGATTACTTTATTGGCAGCCTGTAAAATAGAATTGGTAGAACGGTAATTTTGCTCCAGCATCACCGTTTCCGCCGAAGGATAGTCTTTTTCAAAGGAAAGGATATTGGTAATATCCGCTCCGCGCCAACGGTAAATAGACTGATCGGAATCACCGACAACACATAAGTTTTGATATCTATTGGCAAGCTGCTTTACCAGAAAGTACTGGGCATGGTTAGTATCTTGATACTCGTCCACATGAATATATTGAAATCGTCTCTGGTAGTATTCCAACACTTCCGGTACACGGTCAAACAAATGAATCGTCTGCATAATCAGGTCATCAAAATCCAACGATTGATTTTTCCGCAGCATCTTCTGATAGCTTTCATAGACCTGTGCTACTTGGCGCTCGTAGAAGTTACCGGCATTCTTGGCAAATGCATCTTCGGTAATCAGTTCATTCTTGGCACCACTGATTTGGCCAAGCATCGCCCGGGGATCAAATTGTTTGGGATCAATATTTAAATTTTTAAGTACTTGCTTCACCACTGATAACTGGTCGGCACTGTCTAAAATGGAGAAGTTCGAGGAATAACCAATCCGGTCAATATCCCGGCGTAAAATCCGGACACACATCGAGTGGAATGTAGAAACCCACATATATTCCCCTTGCGGACCGACTAGTTTCGCTACACGCTCTTTCATTTCTCTCGCTGCCTTATTGGTAAAAGTAATCGCTAGAATATTACGTGGAGATACTTCCTTCTCTCCCATTAAATAAGCAATTCGATGTGTCAATACGCGTGTTTTTCCGCTTCCTGCACCCGCCATAATTAACAATGGACCTTCTGTATGCCGGACAGCCTTTTGCTGCTCCGGATTTAATGTATTTATCATCGCTTCAAGCGTTTGCTCCATGTTGCATCTTCCTTCCTCAATGAGCTTCTTGCTTATTCTCCTTTAACAGCTATTACTGTCTTGAGTGCTTGTTTTAAATTCGTATAAATGCTGTTTCCCACAATAATCGCATCCGCGTGTTCCTTCATCTCTTTGGCCTGATCCGGCGTTTCAATACCGCCGCCATAGAAAAGCTTTGTCTGATCAAGTTCGGCTTTCACTTCACGAACGACTTCCGGGTCACCATAAGTTCCGCTGTATTCGACATAAAAAACAGGCAGATGAAAAACATGCTCTGCCATATAAGCATATGCCTTCACATCCGCTGTTTCCGGCAGTTCACAATTCGCATGCTGAAAAACTTTTGCCTCCGGATTTAATACACAATAACCTTCAAAGTATACCTCACTATACTCCATCATGTCGATATATTCTTTAATCGCTTTTTGCTGGATATCCATGACATATTTTTTCTCTTTCGAATTCAACACCATCGGAACAAAATAAGTATCAAACCCTGGTGTTAATGTCTCTTCGTTGGAAATTTCCAGAACAACCGGCACCATATGCGCTCTACGAATCCGTGATAATAAATCTAAAACGCCGTCTAAAGTAACATTATCTGTTCCACCGACAATAATTGCATCGGTACCTGACTCACAGACTTTATCTAAATCTTCATCGGAAATCTCCTTTGCCGGGTCTAACTTAAACATATGCTTCCATTCATCTATATTTATCATTCGTTATTAATCCCCCATCATGACATTCGTTTCTTTATTATAACAAAAATCGGCACATGGTTAGAACGGATAAAGCAAAGATTTTAAAGAAAACTTGGCATTCGTAAAAGAGAGACTTAAAAGCGTATGTTGCTTTCTTAAAATATAAAGAAAAGCGCACATTTGCTTACCCACAACAAAAAATAAGCATTCCCTTCTGTAAAGAGAGAATACTTATCCCCAGTATTTATCACACTGTGCCATATTTTATTATTTTACATTCAATTTTTCTAACACAAGGTTATAGCCGTCACTTCCATAATTAATGCAGCGCCTTACCCGGGAGATGGTTGCAGTCGATGCTTTTGTCTCCTGCTCAATGGCGCTGTAGGTTTTTCCTTCTGTCAGCATTTTTGCTACATGTAACCGTTGTGATAAGGATTGAATTTCGGACATTGTTGCAATATCATCAAAAAACTGATAACACTCCTCGCGAGTATCTAACGACAATATCGCATCAAACAACTGATCAAGCTGCTCTCCTCGTAACTTATCAATTTGCACTTCATTTCCCCCTTGTATTTCCTGTTCTTCTTTCATTGAATAGCTGAAAGAAGAACAGAATAATATTGATTCCAGGTAAAGCTATTTTGATTAAAATAGCTTTACCGCATGGTTGCCGGGATGACAATTTCCCGTTTTTTCACATCGATTAGTCCCTGTTGGGTAATGCGAAAGAAAGGAAGATGGATAGCTGACAAAAATAATAAACTGTAAATAGGATCATTATAGGCGTATCCGTAAGCTGCCAATACTTTTTTCAGTTCTTTGTCACTCGAAATTATTTCTTCCATTGGAACCTTAGCCATCACTCCACCGAGAGGAAGCGGGATTTCAGCTAAAATCTCTCCTTGATCTACTAATACAATCGCTCCACCCAACTCTTTCATACGTTGAGAGGCGATACGTAAGTCCTTTTTAGAATTACCAATATAGATAATATCTCCGGTTGCCGAAAAACTGCTGACTAATGCACCCAGTTTTGGTGCAAAACCGCGAATAATCGTGTTCACACGCCACTCGCCATATTTATCAATCAGTGCAATAAACTGTTCACTCTTATTGGCAGGAATTTCATCTGCACTAACATCGGATAGAATCGTATATGGCTGGATAATGACATCGTTCACCATATCCATGCCGATTGGACTGGAAAATTGCAAATCTTCTTCTGTTAATTCCCAATCAAGTTCAAGCGGAGTAACTTCATATTCTTCCCACGGAATAACAGATGGTTGAGAAATAACTGTACCATCTTTTTTAATCCATTCTCCTTTACTGATAACACTTTCCGGATGCGGATTTTGTTTATCGAAAAGGATATTGATATTAGCAACCCGTCCCGGTGCAATACTGCCGAACTCTTCTTCCTTATTAAAATGTCTGGCAGGGTGATAACTTGCCATCCGATAAGCCGTCTCTAAAGGCAGACCGCTCTCAATTGCTTTTTCGATACATACATTAATGATACCGTCTTCCATAAAGGCTGGTGTCGGACCATCCATTGTAAAACTCATATTATCAAATTGGGACATCCCTTTATCTAAAAGCCCTTTGATGATTTCCGGCAAATCAGGACGGATTGGCGAATAACGAAGACTGACACGATAACCAAGCTCCAGCCGTTTCAATACATCCTCTGCAGACATCGACTCATGGTCGCTTGAAATACCGAAAAGTTTCATTTTCGTTAATGTTCGGGATGAGGCACCGGGCAAGTGCCCTTCAATTGGTTTGCCAAACTTTTTCATTTCCTGCATCCAATACAACAACCGGTCGCCGCCGGTTAACAGGCTTGGCCAGTCCGTAAGCTCCCCGCCTTGCACAACCATTGGATGTTCCGCCCAATCCAATATATCTTTTGTATTAAACATCTGATTGTCCTTCAACATGGTTTGACTGTCAAATCGATTCCACCAAAACATATTTACCGGCAGTTTCGAAAAAGTATTCATCATTGAAAATGTCTTTTTTTTATTCAACAGTAAATACCAGGTTAAATTATCATTCACAAATGTCGTTGTCCCTGTTTTTGCAGCATGCATCACGGTTTCTTCCGGATTAGCAGCTTGAAAAGGGTGGGCATGGGGCTCGATATAACCTGGCACAACAAATTTCCCCTGACAATCATAAAAATAGGTTCCGGTTGTTTCTTCAGGCAGCTTCTCACCGACGTATACAATACGGTTCTCATACATCCAAATATTTGCTTTTAGCCATTGATTTGTATATACATTTAAATAGGTTGCATTGGTTAAGACAATACCAGGGGCAACCGTCCCGTCAACTACTTTAATATGCTGTCGTAATTCCCGATTTCTCCATAATGTCATTAATCAACTCTCCACTATCTGTCATTTCTTTTTATTTTATCATATTGTAACGCTTTAACATAGTAAAGCCGTCTTTTTCTCTTAGGATTATACAAAGATACCACATTTCAAACAGACTTTGACAATAAACACTTTTCTTCTTTTATAAAAAGCAGCGCCGTTTCTACAAATTTCGCAAAAACGACGCTGCTTTTTATGAAACACTTGATAAGAAGATAAAACGAAGTCTCCTTTGTTCCATTTGCTATGAAAGGTAATCAGCTGCTTTCAGTTACTGTACATTCTCCACAAAGTAAGTAGCAATTTGCGGGAAGAAGCACATCAATATGATAAACAGCACCATGATAAGTGCAAACGGAATAACTCCTTTTACAATTTCACCAATCGTATTCTCTTTATCCAGTCCTTTTAAAACAAAGAGATTTAATCCCACTGGAGGTGTAATCAATGCCAATTCCATGTTAATCACCATGATAATCGCAAACCATATCGGATCGAATCCCAAAGCAGTTATAATCGGATACAAAATCGGTACCGTAATAACCAAAATAGAAACAGTTTCCAAGAACATCCCTAATACAAGTAACACAATATTAATAAAAATCAGGATAACCCAAGGAGAAACATCTGCCGCTGTTGCTACTGCAGTGATTTGCTGTGGAATTTGTAACATCGTTAGGATAAAACCCAGCAGTTTAGCACCAATGATAATAAACAGGATCATGGCACTTGTATTGACCGTAGACAAGGTAATCTTTTTCAGATTAGCAAACGTCAGGTTCCGGTATACAAAAATGGCAATAAGAAAGGCTAATACCACTCCAACCGCCGCTGCCTCTGTCGGTGTAAAAAGGCCCGAATAAATCCCGCCGATAATGACAATCGGCAACAATAGTCCCCAGATGGCTTTTTTAGAAGCTTCCCAACGTTCTGTCCATGTCGCGGGTTTTTCTCTGATATGCCGCATTTGAATAGATGAAAAAATCATAAAACTTAACGTTAATACAATACCTGGCACTACACCGGCGATAAACAATTTCCCAACGGATTCACCGGTAAGTGAACCATATAAAATCATTGGAACGCTTGGAGGAATAAGAATTCCCAGCGTACCCCCGGCTGCTAATAAGCCGAGCACATAACGCCTTTTATATCCGCGGCGAACCATCTCCGGAAGCGCCACAGCACCGACCGTCACAGCCGTAGCTACACTGGAACCGGAAATAGCTGAAAAAACCGTACAGCAAAAAACGGTAGCGATAGCTAATCCTCCTGGAAAATGCCGGAACCATCTGCTTGCCATCTCATATAGATCCCGTCCAACACCGCTGACAACCAGGATTTGACTCATCAGTATATACATCGGCAATGCTGTCAATGTAAAATCATCCAGAGCAGAATACGCTATAATCGGAATTTGGTCAAAAGCGACACTTCCGCCATTAAATAGATACATACCTAATATAGCCAGCACGCCTAAAGAAAATGCAACAGGGAGACCAATAAGCAAGAATGTCGCTAATCCTCCTGCAAAAAATAGATTCATAGAGACTCTCCCCCTTTATGTACACCGCCGTCAATCAGCTGCAATATAAATGCGATAATGAGTAACACGCCGCCTACCGGAATAAATAATTCCGGTAAATACATCGGAACACGCAGCAAGGAAGTAGACGTAGTCCCTAATTCAAACGTCAACGAAACATGCGTAAACCCGTACCATGTCAAAATAATACTAAAAAGCAATCCCAACACATTACAAATATATGCGAATACCTTACGTGTGGCATCATTCACTCGATTAACCAATAGATCGACTGTTATATGCGCATAGCTTCTCACAGCATATGCCGTTCCTAAAAAACAACTTCCGATAATGGCATACGTGGATAATTCCGTTGCCCATGAAGTCGGCGTACCAAAAAATGATCTCGATAACACTTCATAAAATGTCATCAATGTTGTTACAAATATTAATATTCCAGCTAAGTAGGCTGCGTATTTAATTAATAAATCTGAAAATTTATATAAAGCATTCATACTATAACTCCCTTCCAAGTGTTGAGCAACGTTTAGTCCTCCTCGGCAATATTTAATAATTCTTTACCTGCTTCCCCAGCCTCGTCTTCAAACGTTTTCCATACCGGCATTGCTGCTTCTTTCCATATATCAAGCTCGTCCGCAGGCACTTCATATACTTCCATTCCTCTGTCTTTCAGCACTTGGAGTGTTCTCTCATCTTCTAACTTTGTCTGATGACGAATCCATTCTTCGGTTTCACTGGCAGTATCTTCAATTAAGGTTTGTGTTTTTTCAGGTAAATCATCCCAATACTCCTGATTCACACCAAGAATAAACTCAAAGTAAGCATAATTATTAACGGTTAAATAATCTGTGACCTCATCATAACTGCGCTGCACCATTGCTGTTGTTCCAGATGTTGCTCCATCTACAGTCTCTCTTTGTAATCCCATATATACTTCTCCGCCTCCCATAAATACGGGAGATGCTCCATAAGCTTGAATTAATTCAGAAGGAAGCGTGCCGACACTTCGGATTTTCATTCCCTTAAAATCTTCCGGAGATTCGAGCGGACGCTGGTTATTCGCAAATTGCCCAAAGCCATAATCCCCAAACATCAGCACTTTCACGCCAACATCTTCCATCTCTGAACGAAGGATGTCGCCAAACTCACCATTCAGTGCTTCGCCGACTTCTTCATAGTTTTCAAACACATAAGGAACATCAAAAATTCCCATAGCCGGCACAGTGGAAGACCAAATCGTAGACGAATTCATTCCCATTTCAATGCCGCCTGTTAAGAGCGATTGGTTCATGTCTTTATCAGAGAGCAGCTGCCCATTTGCAAAAACCTGCATCTCGATTTGACCATTTGATTCTTCTTCTATTGTTTTTACGAATTCTTCTATTCCCTGAGAAATATGATGACCAGGCGGCAAATTGTAAGCTAAGCGGATAGTAGCCGGTTCGTATTCCTCTCCACTTGCTTCTGCATTTTCAGATGCTTCGTCATCGTTGCTGCAGGCCGCCAGCATAACTCCTGTAAGAAGCAGCAGAAAAGAAAGATGACGTATTTTTTTCATTCCATCATCTCCTTTATCGTACGCGCTCTATCTAAATGCCGTATTCTTCCCAAAGGCTTTTTGGAAACCAGACCCGCTGCAAAATCAGCAGCTTCGAACAGCTTATTAACATCCACGCCTGTCTGAACTCCCATCCGTTCAAATAAATACACCAAATCCTCTGTCGCCAAGTTCCCGGCTGAACCCGGAGCAAATGGACATCCGCCAATGCCGCTGACAGCTGTCTCAAACGTCCTTACTCCAGCTGTATACGCCGCATATGCATTCGCTGCTCCCAATCCTCTCGTATCATGAATATGAAAAGAAACCTTTGTATCTCCTGCCACATCCAATACTTTTTGGAATAAACGATCGACTTCATTCGGTGTTGCAATACCAATTGTATCTGCAATACCAATTCTGTCTGCTCCTGCTTGTACAGCTTTTTCTACCAATTGCAGTACTTTTTCTTCTTCTACATGACCTTCATAGGGGCAGCCAAAACTGACGGCAATCGAGAAGCAAATCTCCATTCCTTTTGCTTTCACTTCCTTTGCCACTTCTGTAAACATTTCAAAATTTCTATCGATTGTCATTCCTAAATTTTTATCGCTGAATGTTTCGGTTGCGGAAGCTACCCAATTCAGTTCCAGATTCGGAAAATGACTGGCCCGCATAAATCCTTTTTGATTGGGAATTAATGCGATTGGCTGTATATTCTCATTGGCACTAATCTGCTCTAACAACGCTTCCGCATCCGCCATCTGGGGAACTTTTTTCGGATGTACAAAAGAAGTTGCTTCTATTTTTTGAATTCCTGCTTCTGTCAGCTTATGGATAAGTTCTGCCTTATTTTCCGTAGAAACGCTATTCGCTTCTATTTGCAGTCCATCACGCGGGCTGACATCAACAATCGTAACCTGTTGTGTCATCAGATAATTCCTCCTTCTTTTAACCTTTTAAAATCCTCATAGGAGAAGTTTAAATATTCTTTGTAAATTTCCTCATTATGTTGACCGAGCGTCGGTCCGTTTGCCTCAATTCCACCCGGTGTTTCCGAAAGCTTTGGAACAATGCCAGGCGTTTTTATTTTTTTACCGTCAGCTAATTCAACTTCCTGAATCATATCTCTCGATTGGTAATGAACATCCTCAAAAATATCCTTAATACTGTAAATCGCGCTGACTGGAACAGAAGCTTCATCCAAAATCCGCTGTACTTCTTGAAGTGAATGTTGTTTTGTCCAAGATTCAATGACATTATCAATATATTCCACGTTATTCACCCGGTCTTGATTCGTAGCATATTTGGAATCGATTGCCATATCCTCTCTCCCTATGGTCGTCATCAGGCGCTGAAATATCCGATCGCCATTCCCGCCGATAATAACATAAGAGCCATCCGCACATAGATAGGAGTTAGACGGTGCAACACCCGGCAATGTACTGCCTGTACGCTCGCGAATCTCTCCGGTTAAATCAAATTCCGGAAGCATTCCCTCTAATAAGCTGAATACAGACTCATAAAGAGCAACATCCACTTCCTGTCCACTTTTTTCCTCATCACGATCCCGAACCCGCAGTGCCATCAGTGTGCCGATAACAGCATATAATCCGGCAACCATATCTCCAATCGCAATTCCGACCCGGACCGGCGGCAAATCTGGATACCCGGTTAAATATCTTAAACCGCCGACTGCTTCAGCAACACTTCCAAAACCGGCTTTTTCCCGATAAGGTCCTGTCTGCCCGTAACCGGATATTCTTGTTAATACAATAGAAGGGTTCACTTTTTTCAATGTTTCATAGCCTAGTCCCCATCTTTCCAACGTCCCCGGTTTAAAGTTCTCTAAAACGACATCTGCTGTTTTGGTCAGATTTTTTATAATCTCCTGCCCTTCCGCCTCTCGAAGGTTGACTGTAATCGATTTTTTATTTCGAGCTTGGACATGCCACCAAACAGATGTATCTTTATACATTACTCGCCAGTTTCTGAGTGGATCCCCATTTGTCGGTTCTTCTACTTTAATTACTTCTGCTCCAAATTCAGAGAATAATTTCCCCGCAAAAGGAGCTGCTACAATATTTCCTAATTCTAATACCTTTATTCCTTCAAGCGGCTTTTTCTTACTCAATCCAATCCCTCCAACGTGTCTTTGTTCAAATTCTTAAAATGTGTAAAATCTCTTTCAATATGCTGTTTCATCAACTCTTTCGCAGCATTTGCATCCTGCTTGGCAATCGCCTCCCATATTTGTTCATGATCCACATATGCTGTTTCTCTGTAGGTCGGGTCTTTATCCACAATCACTTCCCGATAAAAACTGTTCACCCCGCGCAGCGTCCGAAGCATGGATATCAAAAAAGGATTGGCGCTGGCTTCAATAATAATGTCGTGAAAAGCTACCGTAACGTGCTTTTCATTATCATCTTGCTTTTCTTTATGATGAGCGGTATTCTCCACTTCCTGTTTCATCAATTGCAATTGTTCATCTGTCCGTCTGATAGCAGCATAATAAGCAGCCAGCGACTCCATCCCTATCCGGCATTCATATAAATACCTAAAATCCATAAGGGAAGGCTCAACTACCGTAACACCGCCTGTTCTTGATAAATTCAAAAATCCCTCTTGTTCCAGCATCCGTATCGATTCCCGAATAGGGCTTCTGCTTACATGTAATGTTTCTGCTATTTTTTCTTCTATTAATTTTTCCCCAGGTTTGAATTTTCCGACAATAATTTGCTCTCTCAAGTAATCATAGACTTGACTCTTTAAGGTTTTCTTCACAATCTCTACTATGATAATCACCTCTTGTATACAGTATGCAAGTTCATTCGTTCATACTATTACAATAAAAGTAAAAAGTCAAACTATTTTAAAGATCATTTTCCTATTTGAAAAAAACAAGAGCTCCATACCTCAAAGCGAGATACAGAGCTCTTGTATTATCCATTATTCGATTCTTAAAACAGAATTATTTTTTGCTTAGTTGGTCCACTGCTAAAATAGCCTGTGCAACATCATCAGCAGTAATTTCTTCTGAAAGGTTGCCCATGGTTTCGCCTTCTTGCGTTGCAGCTGCTCCTACTTTACGTAAATCTTCATAGGATACTTCGTCCAAATGCATTTCTTCTAATGTGGTTGGCAAGCCTAAAGAACGATAAAATTCGATATATTTTTGGATTTCTTGTTCAGGATGCAGTTCAAGTACAAGCTGTGTCAACGTACCGTAAGCAACCTTCTCACCGTGTGTCAGATGGTGAATATCTCCATCTAATACAGTAAAACCATTATGAATGGCATGGGCAGCAGCCAGTCCGCCGCTCTCGAAACCAAGACCGGATAAGAGCGTGTTTGCTTCCACGACCGCTTCCACCTGTTTTGTCACCAGATTTTTTTCTACTGCTTTATATGCAGCTTTACCATAGGCGAATAACGTTTTCTCACATGCTTCAGCAATAGCTTGTCCAGCAATACTTGTCTTTCCTCCAGCCATTGCATCTCCATTACTTTTAATGGTTGCTCTTGCTTCTACCCATGTTGCCATGGCATCCGCAATTCCGGAAGCAAATAACCGTGGCGGTGCACCTGCAACTACTTTGGTATCTACAAGCACCAGCTCTGGATTTTTGTTATAGAATTTATAGGATTCAAACACACCCTCATCACTGTAGATAACAGACAAAGCGCTTGTTGGCGCGTCTGTTGACGCAGTGGAAGGAACAATAACAACACTTACTTCCAATATGTCAGCAACTGCTTTGGCAGTATCGAGTGTTTTTCCTCCTCCAACGCCAATAACAAAGTCAACATCTTCCTGTTTTCCTTCATCTGCAATACGTTCCATTTCATTTAAAGAAGCTTCTCCATTAAATTGGATATAATGGAATTGTAATGCTTCTTCCTTCAGGCTGTTTTCAATGGTTTCTCCTGTGATGCCCCATACGACTTCATCTGAAAGAATTAACGGCTTTTTACCGATGTTCTTAATCTGTTTACCAAGATCATTCAAAGCACCTTTTCCTTGAATATATTTGCTTGGTGATGTAAAAATGATATTTGACATCTAATCACTCCATTTCTAAGATTTGTCTATATTATAACATAGAATTCAGTTTTTGTGAAATGTTTCACAATTGTGGCATTTTCATCTTACCCGCTCTGCTTTTTTGACTTCTTATGCCAACTGCCAACGTTTTGCGCGTGAACCTTTTGGTTTCATCTGGATTCTTTATTTGGTTCTTAGAAATATTGCGCAGGTCATCAAACAAAAAATAATTTCTCACTATTAGCCATTGTTCTATTCCGGAATATCCGTTTTTTGGAGAGACAAAACCAGAACGAATGATATTATCCTTCCCATTAAGAGACCATACATACTAAAATGACACATTTTCATTGCCAATCCAATACTAAAAAAATAACCATGCAAAGGCTTATGCTTCATCCTTTGCATGGTTATTTTTTTACTGAGCAATATCATTTCGGTAAAAAAAGTTACCGTTCAGTTCTGCTTTGTCAAGCTGCTGATACACGTTAGCTGCAGCCTGCGAAAGCGTTTCTGCCCGTCCGCCGACCAGAAGTACTCTCCCTCCGTCAGAAACAAGTTTGCCATCCACTTTTTTTGTTCCGGCATGGATAATAAAAGTGTCTGTTGATGTACCTAGCTGAGGCAGCAGTTTCCCCCTTCTGTATGTACCAGGATATCCTTCTGAAGCAAGTACGACACCGACACAGGCTCCAGGATACCATTCTAAATTCGGATTCTTTTTCGCCAAGACATCTTGCATAACTTGGACCAAATCATTCTTTAATAATGGGAGAACAACCTGTGTTTCCGGATCGCCAAAACGTGTATTGAACTCAATTACCTGGGGTCCGTTTTCTGTCATGATTAAGCCTGCATATAGAATTCCTGTGAATGGTCTGCCCTCTTCCAGCATCCCTGCTGCTGTTTTCTCTAAAATTTGTTCCACCGCAAATTGGTATGCTTCCGCTGTTAAATCCGGAATAGGCGAAAAAGCTCCCATACCGCCTGTATTGGGACCTTGATCATGATCAAACGCCCGTTTATGATCTCGTGCTGCCATCATCGGATAAACTTTATCTTCATGAACAAATGCCATTAAAGAGAACTCTGAACCTTCTAAATATTCTTCGATGACAATGGTAGAACCGGCTTGCTCAAATGTTTTATCGACAAGCATATCATCAATCGCCTGAATAGCTTCTACTTCTGTCATCGCTACAATAACACCTTTTCCAGCTGCTAAACCATCTGCTTTGACCACAATAGGAGCTCCTGTTTCGGAAATTCTCTTTTTAGCTTTTTCCGCATCATGGAAAACACCATAAGAAGCAGTAGGGATGCCATATTTTTTCATAAAATCTTTCGCGTAGCTTTTACTCCCTTCCAATTTTGCTGCTTCCTTCGTCGGCGCAAAGATAGCGAGGTTTTCCTGCTGAAACCGGTTGGTAATGCCGGCATCTAATGGATCTTCCGGGCCAACAATTGTTAAGTCAATTGCTGCTTCTTTCGCAAAAGCTGCCAATTCTTCGATGTGCATTTCATCAATGGGAACACATTCTGCCTCTTCTCCCATGCCGGCATTTCCAGGAGCAACATAAATCTTATCCAGCTGCTGATTTTCCTTTAACTTTTTAATCATACTATGCTCTCTGCCACCGCGACCCACAACTAATATTTTCATCGCTTCTCCTCCGTTTTCATTTTATTCAGACGAATCGATTTTTTTATCTGCCATGTACTTTAATCAGAAAGCTCCTGCATGAACAAATAAAGAAATACAGGAGCTTCTGCGTATAATTAATGTTTAAAATGACGTACAGAAGTATTGACCATGGCAATCCCGTATTGATTACATACATCGATGGAATCTTGGTCGCGTTTGGATCCGCCTGGCTGAATAATCGCTGTGACACCGGCTTTAGCGGCTGCTTCTACGGTATCCGGCATCGGGAAGAAGGCATCTGATGCAAGGACAGCTCCTTTTGCCTTGTCTCCTGCCTGCTTGATAGCAATTTCTGCAGCCCCAATCCGATTCATCTGACCGGCACCTACACCAATGGTCTGCGCTTCCTTTGCAAGCACGATTGCATTTGATTTCACGTGTTTCACAGCTTTCCAAGCGAATAGTAAATCAGCTATTTCTGCTTCAGTCGGCTGTTTTTCCGTTACCACTTCTAAGTCCTCTGCTGTTACTTCTTTGACATCTAAATCTTGGATAAGAACTCCGCCATCAACGGTGGTCATCCGCTTTTGATCGGCCTGCTGATTCGAAACATCCAATTCTAAGAGACGGATATTTTTCTTCTCTGTTAATAAAGCAAGTGCATCCCCCTCAAAAGAAGGTGCAACGACAATTTCTAAGAATATTGAAGAAAGCTGCTCTGCTGTCTGTCTATCAACCGGACGATTGCAGGCTACAATTCCTCCAAAAATAGAAATAGGATCCGCTTCATACGTACGTTCAAACGCTTCAGCCAATGTTGCTCCAATACCGATGCCGCATGGATTCATATGCTTGACCGCTACTGCAGCAGGTTCACTATAGTCCCGCAAAATTTCTAATGCTGCATTAGTATCTTGAATATTATTATAAGAAAGCTCCTTGCCATGCAGCTGGTTGGCAGTTGCCAAGGTTGCTTCATGTTGAATAGGTGCTTTGTAAAAAGCGGCCTGCTGATGCGGATTCTCTCCATAACGTAAATCCTGCACCTTTTCATAAGTCACGGTATATGTTTCTGGAAATACTTCTTCTGTCTTTGTTTGGAAATAGGCTGCAATCATCACGTCATAATGTGCTGTATGACGGAATACTTTCGCTGCTAATTGCTGACGAAAAGCATAGTTATCCGCTTCCGTTTCCAGAGCTGCCAGAACAGATGGATAGTCAGCCGGGTCGGCAACAACGAAGACATCTGCAAAGTTTTTCGCTGCAGAGCGAAGCATAGATGGTCCGCCAATATCAATATTCTCTATAATTTCCTCATGGCTTACCCCTGCTTTTTGAACCGTTTCTTTAAACGGGTAAAGGTTAACAGCTACAAGATCAATTGGAGCAATCTGATGCTCCTCCATTTGCGCACGGTGATCTTCATTGGTTCGTTTTCCTAAAAGTCCGCCATGAATCATTGGATGCAATGTTTTTACTCTTCCATCAAGCATTTCCGGAAAGTTTGTTACTTCCTCTACCGGAATCGCCTGGACGCCAGACTCTTTCAATAAACGGATGGTTCCGCCGGTTGATAAGATTTCAAACCCTTTTGCTTCGAGCCCTTTTGCGAATTCTGCGACCCCTGTTTTATCGGATACACTAATAAGCGCACGTTTTTTCATGATAATTCCTCCGTTATATTCTGCTTAAGTTGATTGATTACATTTGGATATAAGCGATGCTCCACCGCTTGGATTCTCGTTTTCAGCTGCTCTTCCGTTTCTCCAGGCAGCCTTTGTATTTCTTCCTGTGCAATGATTGGACCGGTGTCCATGCCTTCATCTACATAATGAATCGTTACTCCTGTCTTGGAAACACGGGACCTATAGGCTTGGCCAATCGCGTCTTTTCCGGGGAAGTCCGGTAAAAGGGAGGGGTGTATATTCACAATCCTGCCTTCATATTGTGAAAGTAAGGTCTCCCCGATGAGCCGCATATAACCTGCTAGGAAAATCCATTCGACTTCTAAAGCTTGCAGTTTTTCCACAATCACTTTTTCATATTCCTGTTTGGAAGCATACTTTTTTGGCTCTGCTACAAGTGTCTCGACTCCATAACTTTCAGCTTTTTTGATAACCGCTGCTCCCGGCTTATCACAGACAAGCAGCACGATCGAACTCGCAATTTTTTCATCCTGCATCATGGCATCAAAATTACTTCCTGTGCCGGATGCAAACACACTGACCCGCTGTTTCATGAAGAAATCTGCACCCCTTCACCTGCAATGACCTCTCCAATAACGGCTGCTTCGACCTTGTTCTCCTGCAAGATATCACAGACTGTCTGCGCTTCTTCATTGGGTACAGCGACGACCATGCCGATGCCCATATTGAAAACACGGTACATCTCACGCGCATTAATTTCTCCTCGTTTTTGCAAGAATGGAAAAATCTCAGGAACATTCCAAGTCCCTTCTTGTACTACTGCTCCAAGACCTTCTGGCAGCATACGAGGGATATTTTCATCAAACCCGCCGCCGGTAATGTGTGCGATTCCTTTCATATGTACCTTTTCTTTTATGGCTTGAACTGCTTTTGCATAAATTTTTGTTGGTTCCATTACTGCTTCCTTCAAAGGTTTTGATAATCCATCAGGCGTTTCTTCAAAATCCAGACCTTCCATCAGCTTGCGGACAAGCGAATAGCCATTGGAATGAATGCCGCTTGATGCGAAGCCAATCAGCGTATCTCCCTCTGCAATGGTTTTACCTGTAATGATCTCTGCTTTCTCAACGATACCTACCACAAAACCAGCTAAATCATATTCATTTGCGTCATACATTCCCGGCATCTCTGCTGTCTCGCCGCCAATCAATGCAGCACCAGCCTCCTGGCACCCTGCAGCAACACCAGAGACAATCGCTTCGATCCGCGCCGGGTCATTTTCTCCGCATGCAATATAATCTAAAAAGAAAAGCGGATCGCCTCCTTGAGCAACAATATCATTCACGCACATCGCTACTAAATCCATTCCTACTGTATCATGCTTGTCCAATTCGATCGCAAGCTTTAATTTGGTGCCAACGCCGTCTGTCCCAGAAAGCAGGACAGGCTCTTGATAGGAAAAGGAGGATAAATCAAATGCTCCTGCAAAGGAACCTAACGAGCCCAGCACCTCTTTACGATGTGTTTTTTGAATATGTTTTTTCATTCGCTCTACTGCTTCGTAGCCTTTTTCAACGTCTACACCAGCTTGTTTATAAACATCTGACATCTTTTCGCCCTCCAACATGGATTTGATTCTAGTGTGTGTTCAAATAGAACATCCTCTACTAGCAGTTTGATATGTCCATTTCCTTCTCATTAGCCGGAGGAACTGGATACAAACCTGTCATACAAGCCATACAGACACCTTGATGGATCGTTTTATCTTTGACGATAGCATTTTCCAAGCCTTCTCCAGACAGATAAGCGATACTATCCGCCCCAATGATTTCCCCAATTTCGTCAATACTGTTGTTTGCTCCAATCAGTTCTTCCTTCGTAGACATATCGATTCCGTAATAGCAAGGGTTTGTAATCGCCGGAGATGCAATCCGTACATGTACTTCCTTCGCACCAGCATCCTTTAACATTTTTACAATTCGTCTGCTTGTTGTTCCGCGAACAATGGAATCATCGATCATAATGACACGTTTTCCCTCTACGATTCCGCGGACTGGAGACAGCTTCATCTTTACACCAAGCTCTCTCAGCTCCTGGGAGGGCTGGATAAACGTTCTTCCAACATAACGATTTTTGATAATCCCCATTTCATAAGGCAGCTTGCTTTCCTCCGCATAGCCAATGGCGGCTGAAATACTGGAATCCGGCACTCCTATGACTAAATCTGCATCAACCGGGGCTTCCTTAGCCAGTTCTTTTCCCATCCGCTTTCGTGATGCATGCACATTCACATAGTTTAAATCACTATCCGGTCTGGAAAGATAGACATATTCCATCGCACACATTTGTCTTTTACCGCGCGGGGCAAACCGGAAGGAAGTAAGACCCTCTTGATTAATTTTAATCAACTCACCCGGCAGTACCTCTCGCTCAAAGGTTGCACCGATTTGATCGAAAGCGCACGTTTCCGATGCAACTACATACGCTTCCCCTATTCTTCCAATAGAAAGTGGTCTGATTCCAGCCGGATCCAGCGCAGCATATAAGGTATCATCCTCTAAAATAAGATAGGCATAAGCACCTTTGACCCGGTTGAGCGCTTCGGAAATAGTTGCTTCCGTGACCTCTCCGCTTCGTTTCATTAAATGGGCCAGCACTTCTGTATCAGAGGTCGTTTGAAAAATGCTTCCCTCTTTTTCAAGCTCTTCACGTAATGCGGTAGCATTCATTAAATTTCCATTATGCGCTAAAGCCATGCCGCTCGTAAGCGACTGAAAAAGAAGGGGCTGTACATTTTCCAGCCCTTTTCCTCCCTGTGTCGCATACCTTACATGCCCTAAAGCAATTTTCCCGCTTAAATCATCAAATTTCACTTGTTTAAAAACGTCATTAACCAATCCAAGCTGTTTATAGCCGATTAATTCCTTATCTTTACTGACAACGATCCCGGCACCTTCCTGCCCGCGGTGCTGCATCGAATGCAGACCGTAATAGGTTAATTCTGCTGCTTTCTCATGTCCCCAAATTCCGAATACGCCGCATTCCTCGTTTATGCCTTTGATTTCAGCAAGCATGGAATAGCTCCTTTCCAAAGTGCTTTTAACGCTGCTGCATCTTCCTGTACCATCTTCTCGTTATTCGCCATGATAGTTAGCTGATTATCTGCTGTTACTTCACCAAGTTTAACTGCATCCGCAAATACATCTTCCAAAGCGGCCTGGTGCTCCGGATTTACGGTAACAAGAAAACGTGATTGGGTTTCACTGAATAACGCAACCGTTGCATCTCCTGCCAGTGTTACTTCTGCACCCAGCGCTTCACTGGAGAATAACGATTCCGCTAAAGCAACTCCTAATCCGCCCTCTGCAAGGTCATGCGCAGATTGGATTTTACCCTGTCTGATTAAAGAGAGCAGTTTTTCTTGACGTTCCGCTTCGATGGTTAAATCCAAATGCGGTGCTTTTCCTTCATATTTTCCATCCTGGATAAATTGCAATTCACTGCCGCCAAATTCATTTTTCGTTTCGCCAATAAGATAAATACTGTCGCCGGCTTTTTGGAAAAAGCTTGGCGTAATATGTGCCGTAGATTCATGCAGTCCAACCATGCCGACAACCGGTGTCGGATAAATCGATTTCCCTTTAGACTGATTATATAAGGAAACATTTCCGCTGATAACCGGCGTTTGCAATGCTTTACAAGCCGCGCTCATCCCTTCCACGCTTTTTTCCATTTGCCAGAAAATTTCCGGGTTTGTCGGATTACCGAAATTCAATCCATCTGTAAGACCTAATGGCTTTGCTCCGGAGCAGACAATATTGCGGGCAGCTTCTGCAACAGCAATCTTTCCGCCTTCTTCCGGGTCTAAATAAATGTAGCGGGAATTACAGTCGGTTGTAATTGCCAATGCTTTATCCGTTCCTTTGATACGAACGACTGCTGCGTCAGAACCAGGTGTCACAACGGTATTGGTCTGCACCATGGAATCATATTGGTCATAGACCCACTCTTTACTGGCAATCGTCGGACGCTGCAGTAATTGTTTCAACATTTCTCCATGATTATCTACCGCTGGTGTTTGAACATCGATTTTCTGAAAAGCTTGATAATAAGCAGCTTCCTTCGATGGCATATGATACACCGGTGCATCATCCGCCAAAGAATCCACCGGAATATCTGCCACGATTTCATCATGATGCTTGATACGGAAGACTTTTTCCTCGATAACCTTTCCGACTGGAACAGATTTCAAACCGTACTTTTCAAAAATTTCAATGATTTCCTGTTCACGGCCAGCTTTCACGCAAAGCAGCATTCTTTCCTGGGACTCAGACAGCATCATTTCATAAGCAGTCATATTTTGCTCACGCTGCGGCACAAGATCTAAGTTCATTTCCAGCCCGGTACCTGCTTTACTCGCCATTTCGCTGGCAGAAGAGGTTAAGCCGGCAGCTCCCATATCCTGCATGCCGACAAGTGCATCGGAATGAATCACTTCCATACATGCTTCAATCAACAATTTTTCCATAAACGGATCTCCAACTTGGACAGCAGGACGATCTTTATCCGAATCTTCTGCTAAATCATCCGAGGCAAAGGTCGCACCATGAATACCGTCTCTTCCTGTTGGCGGTCCTGCATACAAAATCGTATTGCCGATTCCCGCAGCAATTCCCTTTTGTACGTCATCATGATTGATCAGTCCCACACACATGGCATTGACAAGTGGATTATCTTCATAGCTATCATCAAATTGCACCTCGCCGCCAACAGTTGGAACACCAACACAGTTTCCATAACCGGCAATCCCGGCAACAACTTCGGAAAATAGATACTTGGTACGATTTGTTGTTAACGGTCCAAAACGTAAAGAGTTCATTAACGCGATCGGACGTGCTCCCATGGAGAATACATCTCGAATAATCCCACCGACGCCTGTTGCTGCTCCTTGATACGGTTCAACAGCAGACGGATGATTATGACTTTCCACCTTGAAAACAACTGCCTGCTCGTCGCCAATATCAATGACTCCTGCACCTTCTCCAGGCCCCTGTAGGACATTTGGGCCCTCTGTCGGGAACTTTTTTAAGAGTGGCTTTGATGTTTTATAGCTGCAATGCTCAGACCACATAACAGAAAAGATACCTGTCTCCGTAAAATTTGGTCGACGGCCTAGGATCGTTTTGATTTTCTCAAACTCCTCATCATTTAAACCCATATCCTGATACATTCGATCTTGTTCTATTTTTTCTGGATCGATATTATGCGTTAACTGCATTGCTGCTCCTCCAATTCGCGATCATAGATTGAAATAGTCTTAACCC
This sequence comes from Oceanobacillus timonensis, assembly GCF_900166635.1. NCBI lineage: Bacteria > Bacillati > Bacillota > Bacilli > Caryophanales > Bacillaceae > Oceanobacillus > Oceanobacillus timonensis. The sequence continues at coordinate 1,584,661 of NZ_LT800497.1, read as the reverse complement.
GTCTTCACTTCCTAATAAAGCTTCCACTGCCCGTTCCGGATGCGGCATCATGCCCAGCACATTACCGGCTTTGTTGCGAATACCGGCAATATCCTCTACGGAGCCATTCGGATTGTTTTTATAAGTGAATACGATTTGATGGTTGTCTTTTAATTCCTGTAACGTTTCCTCATCACAGAAATAGTTTCCTTCCCCGTGAGCGATTGGAAAACGGACAACCTCGTTCTTATCATACAACGTTGTAAAAACCGTCTCATTATCCTTGACGACCAATTCTTCCTGATGACACATAAACGAAAGATTTTTATTACGCATTAACGCTCCCGGCAGGAGGCCCGCCTCCGTCAATACCTGAAATCCATTGCAAATCCCCAGTACAGGCTTGCCTTTTTCCGCATGCTCCCGAATCTTGTTCATGATGTCTGACGTAGACGCCATCGAACCAGACCGTAAATAATCGCCATAAGAAAAACCGCCCGGGATAAGAATCCCGTCTACATCATCTAACAAATGCGTATCCGTGTACCAGACAAGACTGGCTTCCGCACCGACAACCTCCCCGGCTGCATGATACATATCCCTGTCACAATTGGAACCTGGAAAAACAATCACCGCTACCTTCACAATGACCGTACCTCCTCCAGCTCAATCCGATAATCCTCAATGACCGGATTCGCCAATAATTGCTCACACATCTGTGTTACTCTTTTCTCTAATTCAGGCCCGTCTTCTACTTGAAGTTCAATATATTTTCCGACACGGACATCTTCCACCTCCGGATAATCCAAAGAATGAAGCGATGTTTGGATTGCCTTTCCCTGTGGATCCAACACACCTTGTTTTAATGTAATGTATACCTGTACTTTTCTCATAGCTGCGCCTCCAAACGATTTAATATTTCTTCATATACGGTAATTAAATCTCCTGTACCTTGACGAAAAACATCTTTATCTAATTTCTCATTCGTTTCGATATCCCATAGTCTGCACGTATCGGGAGACACCTCATCAGAGAGCAGAATATTACCTTCCTTGTTTCGGCCGAATTCCAATTTAAAATCGACCAGACGGACGCCGATAGCAGCAAAAATTTCTGTTAATGTTTGATTGACTTTTCTTGCTTTCGTTTTAATATCTGCGAGTTCTTCTGCCGTCACATCCGTCAGAAAAAGCGCATGTTCATCGTTTATTAACGGATCTCCTAAACGGTCATCCTTATAAAAGAGTTCTGCCAATGCAGGTTCAAACGGCGTATTTTCCGCGATACCGAGACGCTTGGTAATACTACCTGTCGCAATATTCCGAATTACCACTTCTAGCGGAATAATATCTGTTTTCTGAACTATTTGGGTAGTGGAATCCAGCCGCTTGATAAAATGCGACGGAATTCCTTTGTTTTCTAATGCTTGGAACAGGAGGGAAGAGATCTCATTGTTGAGTCTCCCCTTCCCGGTAAACTGAGCTTTCTTCTCTCCATTAAAAGCTGTCGCATCATTCTTATACGAGAGAATCAAGTGATTTTCATCCGTGTCTGATTGATAAACCTTCTTTGCTTTTCCTTCATACAAAAGCTCGAGTTCCATATGGGAATTCCTCCTAGGCAAGTCCAATTTTTGTAAAAATTTGATCCACATTCTTCAAATGGTAGGTATAATCAAAGCAGTCATCGATTTCTTCCTGCGTTAATTTACTTGTAATCCGCTCATCCTGCTCTACCAATTCCTTAAAGGAAGTTGCTGTTTCCCAGGCTTCCATTGCTTTTGGCTGCACAATATCATAAGCTTCCTCACGCGCCAATCCTTTATCAATCAACGTTAACAATACACGTTGCGAAAAAATAACCCCATGGGTACGGTCAATATTACGTTTCATATTTTCAGGGAATACCGTTAAGTTCTCTACAATATTGCCGAAGCGGTGCAGCATATAGTCGAGTGCAATCGTCGCATCCGGTAAAATGACACGCTCTGCGGAGGAATGCGAGATATCACGTTCATGCCATAAAGCCACATTTTCATAAGCCGTTACCATATAACCGCGGATAACGCGTGCCATCCCTGTCATATTTTCGGAGCCAATCGGGTTACGTTTATGCGGCATCGCAGAAGATCCTTTTTGCCCTTTTGCAAAGCGTTCTTCTACTTCTCTTGTTTCGGTTTTTTGCAGGCCGCGGATCTCCGTTGCAAACTTTTCAATCGATGTAGCAATCAATGCTAATGTAGATAAATAAGCTGCATGACGGTCACGCTGTAAGGTTTGTGTGGATACCGGTGCTGGTGATGTGCCCAGCTTTTCGCAGACATATTGTTCTACAAATGGATCGATATTGGCATAGGTTCCAACCGCTCCAGACATCTTTCCAAACTCTACATTGTTCGCTGCAAGCTCAAAACGCTCGACATTACGCTTCATTTCCTCATACCATAAGGCCATTTTCAAACCAAAGGTCGTCGGCTCTGCATGCACGCCATGGGTACGCCCCATCATGACAGTATGTTTATGTTCTTTCGCTTTCTCTTCTAAAATCCCGACAAAGCGGTTCAACCCGCTTCTTAAAATGTCATTTGCCTGTTTCAATATATAAGAAAGAGCTGTATCCACCACATCGGTAGAAGTCAAGCCATAATGGACCCATTTTCTTTCCTCGCCTAATGTTTCCGATACAGCACGGGTGAATGCCACCACATCATGGCGTGTTTCCTGCTCGATTTCGTAGATACGGTTGATATCAAAGGAAGCATTCTTACGCAGTTTGTTAACATCCTCTTCCGGAATAAATCCAAGCTCGCTCCATGCTTCACATGCCAAAATTTCCACTTCCAGCCATGCTTTGAATTTATTTTCCTCCGTCCAGATATTGCCCATTTCTTCTCTTGTATAACGTTCGATCATTGGTTTGCTGCCTCCTCAAAAATATGCAATTGTTTCCGTAAAGCTTCTGCTGTTTCTGCTGTAAATGTAATATGTCCCATTTTACGTTTTTCTTTCGGTTCTTCTTTTCCATACAGATGAAGGAAACCAAAATCATGATTCGCAGTAAATTCGATTGCTTTTGGCAGCGATTCGCCTAAGACATTGATCATCGCGGTCGGCTGATGCAAGCTGACTGGGATAAGCGGCAATCCGCAAATTGCCCGGATATGCTGCGTAAATTGCGATACATTACACCCTTCGATCGTATAATGTCCGGAATTATGCGGTCTCGGCGCCATTTCATTCATATAAATCGTACCCTCGCCGACAAACATCTCAATCGCAAAAGTCCCGACAATCTCCATGCGTTCCGCAATTTTCGCCGTCATCGCATACGCTTTTTCTTCAAGCGCCGCCTCTATATCTGCCGGCACCGTTGTTTTGTACAGAATATGGTCACGGTGTTCATTCTCAGCGATGGGGAAGAAGGTGATATCTCCTTGCTGCGACCTTGTAAAGACAACCGAAATTTCCTTATCAAATGGAACCCATCGCTCTATTATACAATAGCCATGCTCTTGGAAAAACGCTAAAGCTTCCTTTTTATCTTCTTCTGTAGTCAGTTTCAGCTGTCCTTTTCCATCATACCCTCCCCGGCAGGTTTTAATGACTGCCGGAAGCGGAATAATGGACAGCGCTTCTTTACAGGCTTCCTCTGCTTTCACGATGCGAAATGCTGGCACGGAGAGCTCTAGCTCATCCATCAGCAGCTTCTCTTTTTCACGGTTCTGGGTAACCTCTAATGCCAACGCCCCCTGTGGAAGCTTTCCTGCGTTCTGGATAAGCTCTGCAGCATCCAAGTCAACATTTTCAAATTCATATGTAATCACATCGGTTTTTTCAATCAATTCTTTTACAGCTGTGATTTCTGCATAGCCTGCAACAATCTGCTCATCGGCAACCTGCGCAGTCGGGCAGTTCGGTGTCGGGTCTAAAACAACAATGCGGTACCCCATGTATCTAGCAGCAATGGCCATCATTCTGCCAAGCTGACCGCCACCAATAATTCCAATCGTCTGAGGAGGCAAGATTTGTTTAATAGGTTGCAAGCTGATCCCTCATTTCCTGAACAGCGTCTTTCATTGCTGTACGGTATGCTTCTAATGCCTTTTCTGCCTCTTTATCAAACGTACTGATAATCTGCGTTGCTAAAATAGCAGCATTCTTTGCTCCCGCTTTGCCAATCGCAACGGTTGCAGTCGGGACGCCGCCGGGCATTTGAACAATCGATAAGAGTGAATCGACTCCTTGAAGTGCTTTGCTTTCAACAGGAACGCCAATAACTGGGAGCGTTGTCTGTGAAGCGACCATTCCAGGCAGATGTGCTGCCCCGCCTGCACCGGCAATAATAACTTTCAGTCCTTTTTCCCGCGCGCCTTGAGCGTAGGTAAACATATCATCTGGCGTACGGTGGGCGGAAATAACTTCTTTTTCATAGCTGATATGTAACGCTTCGAGTTCTTTGCAGGTATGCTGCATGGTTTCCCAATCAGAGATACTTCCCATAATGACACCAACTTGAGCCATCGAATCCCTCTTTCTGAATTTTTATTGTTTTTTACGGATTTTAAAAGGTAGTTTTAATATAATGTTCGGTTTTTGATTGAATAAATGCAATATTAAGTTACAGCTGACAACATTGCACAATTATTCGCTATACTAGAAACCGTCGACAGCTATTCCTTTACATCTCAATACCCTTATTACATCAAAAAATAAAATATAAACCATTAAAAAAGTCCATTCACCTTCCATAAGGGAAGATGAATAGACTTGGTAAAAGCTGTTCAAAGCGTAGTTAATCGGACTTTTGAACATCCTTATTATAAGCATCATTCAACATCCGCTGCTCTTCAAACAACGGCTCATCCTCCCTCATAGTCCGGTCATTTACGGTGCCGGGTAGAAACTTCCTGAGCCTTATTCTCAAGTATATATGAGGCATTTTTCAATTGTTGGCTTTAGCATACCAAATTAAATAGAAAAACGCAAGATAATGTCGAACATTTTTAGTTTCACATGAAATTAATGTTCGGTTTTTGATGCTTGTTCTTTGGATTCAGTCTCATTTTGTATCTGTTCTTTGGTTTTATTCTCTTTTCGCATTAATTTTCCTTTACGAACTTGTTTCACCCAGAATCCGCCATGAATTCGTTTTGGCTCATAAGAGATAATAAATGCTTTCGGATCAATTTCATGGATGGTTTCATATAATCTCAATTCATACTTTCTTGGTGTTAAAATTTGAACGGAAAGTCTGTCACCATCCATTCCATAGGAAGACCAGCTTGTTACGCCATATCCTTTTTCACGAAGACGTTGTGTAAAATTTAAATCCGGATTAGCGGAGACAACATTCACGGTAATGTAGCCAAGGGCAAGCTTTTCTTCAATTTTGGAACCAATGATCAAACCTGTTGCGAAACCTACTGCATAAGCAATCACATTTTGAAATTGGTTGAGGTTATCTAATACGAGCATCAGCCCGACAACATACATCACCATTTCAAATATACTTACAAATGCAGCAATATAGGTTCGGCCCTTTAGTGTTAAAATCATACGAACCGTCATAATGGATACGTATAATACATTCACTATAAATATAATGGCCACCATAACGAGCGCATTTTCCAACATATTGATTCCCCCTTTACCTCCTTAAAAATAGCTTCAAACAGAAAAAAGCACCTGAATAAAGACATCAGATTTTATACTCCCCTTTATTTCCCATTAATAAACACTTCCATCTATATGTGAAATAAGGATACTTTAATTTACCATATTTGAAGCAGCATACGCTACAAAACTTTTGGATAAACCTCTACGTAATATTATGATTTTTCACAAGTACGCAGACCATGTTCCGGCTTTATTTAACAATTAATTTTATGATATATAGGTGCATATCACACCAAATGATAAATACTCAATTGACATTTTGGTAATTGCCAAATACTATTTACCTATGGAAAATCTAGTAGAAATTTTTAAAGTGTTAGGTAACGAAAAAAGATTAGAGATACTTCAATGGTTAAAAGATCCTGCCAGCCATTTCGAAAAACCTGTTGCAGATATTTCAAAAAATCTCAAAGAGAAAGGAGGCGTCTGTGTTGGCGACATTCAAGAAAAAGCACAAATGTCACCATCCACTGTATCCCATTATCTCAAGATGATGCAACAGGTCGGACTGCTAAATTCCGAACGTCATGGACAATGGACTTACTATCGGCGCAATGAGGAACGTATAGAGGAGTTAACTTCTAAAATTAAAAAAGATCTTTAAGAGAGATCTTTTTTATTTGTTACTTTGAAAAATACAGCATATATTGGTTATTTAACTACCTAATATTTGCTGTACATATTGTAGAGATTAGGCAAGGTTGTATACATCCATTCCATTTTTCAAAATTGACATATCGTGAAAAAACGATATATAATTGTATCTATGGAAATGATTGATGTATTTAAGGCGTTATCAAATCAAACTCGACTGAACATTTTAAAGTGGTTGAAGGAACCGGAGAAGCATTTCCCTAAACAAGGTGCTCATCTGCCAAAGGGAGTAAGTATCAAGGGAGGCGTGTGCGTAGGCGATATTCAGGAAAAAGCAAGTGTTTCTCAATCTACGGTTTCCCAATACCTCGCTATGATGCAAAATGCAGGTCTCTTGGAATCTGTCCGTTATGGTCAATGGACTTATTATCGGCGCAACGAAGATATGTTGGCACGATTAGCTGAATATATTAAAACAGAAATCTAAGTCAGTTGTAGATTTCTGTTTTTTTGTGTTATTATATCGTTTATTCTCGATATTCGAAAGTAAGGATTTAACAGGTTATTATTTCATACGTTACTAAACATATATTTTAGCAGTGATCATCAGTTCAGCGCTAAGCTTGAAAGTGTAATTTACGGCTAACTTGGAGAGTCTATAGGAGAGCTAGAGTGATTATCGACCGTTTTGGCTGGTTCGATAGTTTAATCATCCCTTTCGATTGGAAGAGGTTTGTCGCACTGCTATTTATGATGATTGCTGTTTATTTCATATACAAAGGAAACAAACGCTCTAACGCGGAAAAAGTCGATCCACAAAGGACTTAATAAAATGAACTTTATTCAGTAGGGGGTTATTTTCATCCCTACTGAATAAAGTTTCTTTATATATTTTGATTAAAGACAGCTTAACACATTTATTTAATAAAGTTTCCCTTTGTTCTCCTTCTTTTCATTATCTATCTATTCTCTTTCGCAATAATTGCATCACACCAAAAGTAACAAGCACAGATGTTACAGCTATGATAAGTGGAGAAATAACATTTCCTCTTACAAGCGTTGTCTCCGAAGATAAAGTTCCAGTCTGCTGCCACGCCACGCTGATATCCGGTGTATAGAACAATGTCAATAGTATTCCTGCAGCAAATTGAAAGACTAAAAAGGAAGCACAGAAAATTCCTGCAACAACAAGATATTTTTTCATCAACATTTCCTCCTTTTAAACATCCTACGTTTTAACAACACTTAACGTTTCAACCTGACATTAGAAAATTATATTCTTAAAAACCTCTTAATCTCTTACGCAATGTCTTCCTCCAAATAATTCCTAAATCTGTACAATGAAACAGTTTGTCTGCACTCCATAAATTTTCACGATCTAAATACATAACTTCATTACAAGCTGCAATCGACCATTGGGGATTAGGACGTTCTATCAGCTGTAAATCTTTCTTCGGCTGGATTTTACCTGCTTCCAGCACGCGAAAATACCATCCTGTTTTTAAGCCGTTTTCCATTTCCTTCTGCGATACGATGCCAGGCTGAGATACTTGAATCGTTGCTTCCCCTAACTGATAAATATCGCCAATAAAAACAGTATGCTCCTCCATTTCCAGTACGGAGAAGTTTTCCTTTTTTTCACCAGCACGTTCTGTAAACAACTTCTTTACGCCCGGTTCATTATAATGCTTCACTGGAAAAGCAAAAATACTTTTATCAAAGATAGCTTTCTTTTTTTCCGGATTCTCTTCGGCAAATCCTAATCTGGATAAATACATAATATTTATTATCTCATTCTGTTTACTAGTAAGAATCCTATGTACAAATGGTTCTTCCATGATGTCACCTTATTTCTAAAAATACTTAAATTATGTTATATTAATTTCATTCTACAAATTATCATGACTTTTGAAAAGCCTCAAGGAGGAGTTAATATGGCAATACAAAAAGCAACATTTGCCGGCGGCTGCTTCTGGTGTATGGTGAAGCCGTTTGACCAATGGGATGGCGTACATCAGGTAGTATCCGGATATACTGGAGGATATACAGAAAATCCTGTTTATGAACAAGTCAAGCAAGGTGATACGGGACATTATGAAGCTGTCGAAATTACGTACGATGACTCCATTATCGATTACCAAACCATTCTCGATTTATACTGGCCGCAAATTGATCCGACCGATCCGGACGGACAATTCCAGGATAGAGGCGAGCAATATCGAACAGCTATCTTTTATCATAATGACGAACAGAAAGAACTGGCTGAAAAATCAAAACAGCTGCTTGCGGAGAGCGGACGTTTTGCGCAACCGATTGTGACAGAAATCAAAGCAGCGACAACTTTTTATCCTGCAGAAGATTACCATCAGGATTTTTATATAAAAAGCAAAACGGAATATGAAGAAGACCGTGCTAAATCAGGGAGAGATGAATTTATCGCGGAAAATTGGCAGGAATCATTATAGATCATAATAACATGAGGAAAGAGACCAGCTAACGAATAGGTTAGCTGGTCTCTTTTGGAAACATCACATTTCCTTTTCCTTACATGCTTCTATAAACCCTTGATAAATAGCTGGAGAGGGATCATCCGCAAGATTAACCAGCCCCTCCGGATGCCATTGCACCCCTAAAACAAAACGGTGGACTTTACTTTCAAAAGCCTCCATTACACCATCAGCTGCCATTGCAGAAATAATAAAATTTTCCCCGAGTGAGCGGTTTGCTTGATGGTGGTAGCTGTTAACCTTGATTTCCCTTGCTTGCACCAATTTTTCCAATAAAGAAGATGGTGCTATTCGGACAGCATGTGAACGATGATGAAAAGCTGCTTTTTGAGTATGTTGTATAAGCCCGTTCGGATATTGTGAACCTAGATCCTGATACATGGTTCCTCCTGTAACTACATTTAAAATTTGACATCCTCGACAAACACCAAGTATCGGCTTATCTTTCTCTAAAAAATGTGGAATAATCTCCTGCTCCAGCCGATCTCTTTCTGGTATGATTATCCCCAGATTCTGATTCGGTTCTTCTTGAAACAAGGAAGGATCAATATCATACCCCCCCGGAAGGTAAAGACCGTCCAATTTATCAAGCAAAGTAGCCATTTCTTGGTAATCACTATAATACGGCAGAATAACCGGAATACCTCCAGCTTGCTCGATTGCTTTAACATTTCGCAGGTTCATTTTATATTCCATTCCGTCTATTTCCATCGATGCAGTTAGACCAATAACTGATTTCATTTCGTTGCCTCCCTCTGATTGCCGGTTGCATAATGATTATAATGACAGCCTTTTATTTTTGATATATTCTATACAGGTACGCAACAGCTTGTGATTTTTTGCAATCTATATATGCACCAGAAATTATACAAGTCTTCATATAATAAAAGGAGAGCAGCATCAGATGACGTGCTCTCCAGTTTATTTATGTTTTTATTCGTTATGTCAAAAAGATAAAATACAATGCAAAGATAACAAACAGAACATACATAATCGGATGAATTTCTTTTGCTCTACCTTTCATCAGCATGGTAATCGGGTAGAAAATAAAGCCAATCGCAATCCCGGATGCGATGCTGGCAGTTACCGGCATCATTAATACAGTAAAGAAAGCTGGTACAGCAATCTCAAATTTATCCCAAGGAATATCCTTCAGGCTGCTTGCCATTAAGACGCCGACAATAATCAATGCTGGTGCTGTTACTTCATTCGTTACGACACTCAGTAAAGGAGAGAAAAATAAAGCTAAAAGGAACAAAATACCTGTTACAACAGCTGTAAATCCAGAACGTCCTCCTACACTAACGCCGGATGTTGACTCCACAAAGGAGGTTGTTGTCGATGTACCAACTGCAGCTCCGACCACGCTGGCAGAAGCATCTGCAAACAGTGCTTTTCCGGCTCTTGGCAGCTTATTATCCTTCATTAATCCGGCTTTTGTCGCCACAGCAACAAGCGTCCCTGCTGTATCAAAGAAATTAACAAATAAGAATGTCAAAATAACAATCAGCATTTCCATTGTAAAAATTTGATCAAAGTGGATAAACGCCTGCCCAAATGTCGGCGCCAAGCTTGGCGCACTGCTGACAATACCGCTGATGCCGGATGGTACAGGAATCAACCCAAAAACCATACCGGCAATGGAGCTGATAATCATACCATAAAAAATCCCTGCTTTGACACCGACAGTCATCAAAATAACAGAGACAACCACACCGAAGATAGCTAATAATACTGTTGGCGAGGATAGATCACCAAGGGCAATAATCGTTGATGGATCAGCTTGCACAATTTCTGCATTTTTTAAACCGATAAATGCAATAAATAAACCAATACCAGCTCCAACAGCTTGCTTAAGACTAGGCGGAATCGCATTGATAATTAACTCACGAATTCCCGTTAATGTTAAAATAATAAATATGATTCCAGAAGCTAAAACCCCTGCTAGCGCCGTTTCCCATGGAATACCAAAGCCCATCACAACCGTATATGTAAAGAAGGCATTCAGCCCCATGCCAGGTGCAAGCGCTACGGGATATTTCGCAAGGACCCCCATAATAATAGAACCAAAAGCAGCCGCAATCGCCGTCGCAGCAAACACCGCTTCCTGATCCATTCCCGATTCCCCTAAAATGCTCGGGTTAACAAATAAAATATAAGCCATCGCTAAAAAGGTCGTTAAACCAGCGACAGATTCAGTTCGAAAATTCGTACCCAACTTGTCAAATTCAAAAAAATTACGCATGTACTTTTTCCTCCATTTTTTACTGGAATTTTTTATTCTCTAAAATAGAAAAGTTCCTCAAATATGTATCCAGCTCTATTATGCTCTGTTAAATAGTGCTTATTCGACAAAAAAACTCTTAATCACATTAAGAGTTTCTGTAGGAACAGCAGAGGATAATCTTTTGCTTTTCATCATATAATCAAATGAAATCAAGATAATTTCCGCTGCGTAGTCAGACCGTTTACGGTGGTCTGGTAGAAACTCTGGGCCGTATCCCCGAAATTATACGCATTTCTATTAACTTTACATTCTTATATTACTAAGACAGCTATTTTTTGTCAATAAAACACGAACAAAAAACAGCATTTATATGCTTAACATTCGTTGATAGAGATTCATATTACCAAAGCAGGTATTTTTCCGCATAAAAACCCGCAGAAATAATCCTCCTCACCGGATTTCTGCAGGCTTTCTTATCGAAAGATGTTACGTATATTGACGCAATTCAGGTGGAGTATAACTGGTAATAAACGCTTCAATCTCCTCCAGAGAATCGGAAAATAATATGCGTTCTCTATCCTGTTTCGATAAAAATCCGTTTTCCACCATGTCATCATAAAACCTTGCCAGGCTGTCATAATATCCATTTTGGTTAAAGAGAATACATGGATTATTATTTTGGCCAACCCTTGCCCAGGATATCACTTCTGCGATTTCTTCTAATGTTCCCGGGCCGCCTGGAAGCGCTATGTAACAATCCCCTAATGCGATCATTTTATTTTTCCGTACCGTCATGGAGTCCACTACTTCTAAGGAGGTTAAGTCCGGATGGCTCAGCTCCCTTTCCACTAAGAAGTCAGGAATAACCCCGATAGCTTCCCCATGATTTGCTAATACTTCATCTGCTACAACACCCATTAATCCAACTTTCCCGCCGCCGTAAACTAATGTATGCTTCTTTTCGGCAATCCATTGTCCAACTCGCTTTGCAGCCTCTTGATAAACTTGATCGTTGCCCAGACTTGCGCCACAATAAACAGCGATATACATGCTCATCCCCCATTTCTATCTATCTTCTATGTTTACTAGAGATAACTTATTTTACAATACAGCATGATAATGATTCAATACATGTATATGCTTTTTAAAATAATAAATAGAGATGAGGTAATCATCAGTTAGGATGGTGAAAGAGCAAATGACTTATACATTTGTGCACGGGCTCGACCAAACTGCATCCAGTTGGCAGCCGATTATAGATGATTTAGAAATCGATTCACAACAAGTCGCTTCACCAGAATTATTTTCTTTACTTGGGGAAGACAAACCGAATTATTCCAATGTATATCAGCATTTTTTCAATTATTGTGAAAACCTGGATGGAGCCGTTCATCTATGCGGCCTTTCATTAGGCGCGATTCTCTCTTTAAACTATGCACTCGACCGCCCAGAAAAAGTAGATTCGCTGATATTAATGGATGCGCAGTATAAAATGCCAACGTTTCTTCTCACGATACAAAATGGCATTTTCCGAATACTGCCCAATTCTGTATTTCAAAAAATGGGGCTCCCTAAAAAAGACACGATTCAACTCACCTCATCGATGAAAAAAATCGATTTCAGTAAGCAATTAGCAGAGATATCCTGCCCAACACTTATTTTATGCGGAGAAAAAGATAAACCGAATCGAAAAGCAGCGGAGCAATTAAGCAGCGAGATTCGGGATGCAGACTTGGAAATGGTTAAAGAGGCTGGACATGAAGCAAATGCAGATAATCCGGAAAGGCTGGCAGAAATAGTAGGTGATTTCTGGAATAAGCCCGTATTATCTCGGTCTCCACATGCACATGTGTAAAAAAAGGCTGTGTATAGCAGAAATGAATCATTTCCGCCATACGCAGCCTTTCCTTATTGCATATACAATCTATTTTAATGCCTGTTTCACCTGCCGGATATAATAAAAACGCACAATAAAGAAATAGATGATTTGAATGGCTAAGAACAGACCGAGTACCATGGCTGATTCTCTCACCAAATTGTAGAAAAACATATTAGACAGCGCTGTTAACGCGACTGCTCCATGTATCAGCGCAACCGCAATCGGCGTAAAGAAAAGCAATGCGGTTTGTCTGTTTAATACTTTCTTCAATTCTTTCTCGGTCAATCCCATTTTCGTGATTGCCTGGAATTTTTTCTTATCTTCATCTAAATCAGAGTAGAGCCGGAAATACAGAAAGCTTCCTGCTGATACGAAAAAGACGATGCCGATAAATAGGCCGACAAACAAAACGGGGCCAAATGATTTATTAATATTATATTCTTGATAAGCGACATTTTGAATCATTCCGTTAGATACCGCATTAGCCAGTTTTTCTGACGTTGCAACTGGGACATCTTCTCCATCTCTGTCCTGCCAGGCATAGTAACTTTCTTCCATCGAAGCATCAGGCAAATTGTCAAAGTCACTATCGGACACCACGTAATAATTGCTTCCCGCAGGCAGAGCATTCGATTCGATCAATTGCCCCGGTTCGATCACAGACCCGTCATGTAATTCCAGGGCTGCATTTTCCAGCACTTCCGCTTCCGTATTCCCTGCATGCATATCTTCTAAGAAAACTTGTCCAGTCTCCATGAAAGCCGGTGCACCATCTTCCACGTCAAGTGTTTCTTTATCCGTTAAAGCTGCAAGCCGATTATAATCGGACTGTTTTGCAATCATTACCAGTGATTCATCCTGTTCTTCAAAGTACTGCACTTGCATGGCTTCCCTATCCATATGCATGTCCGCTTCTGTGAATGCTTCCTCCATCATGGAAACATTCGCTTCATCCTGCTCCCCGTCACCGGTGTATGTTATCGTATAGGGATTCAATTGCTCCGTACCCGCTGTAGTATACGACTGAAATCCGTACAGCGAACCAATCGCACTGAAAGCAACCGTAGAAATAATCGCCACCAGGAAAAAGGATCTGGCGTTATCTTTCATCCGGAAAGACAAATCGGATAGTAGTATCATATTCGTTTTATGCCAGAAAACATTCTGATTTTTCTTCAGACGCCGGATGATAAATACACTTAACTGTGTAAATAAGAGGTATGTGCCAAGAATCACAACGATAACAACCGGAACCAGCGCTCCCACTACTGCCAGTCCTTCAACAGAAAGCGCAACGGCATATCCCGATCCAAGCAAAAGAACTGCCAGGATGGTTAAAAGCAGATTCGCTTTTGGCTCCCCTTTGGACTTTTGATCGCCTTTGATTAAATCAATCAATTTCCGGCTCCGCAAAATATAAGACACGAAGATAGAAATCAGAAAAAATAATACGATAAAGCATCCCAGCGTCAGCAAAATAGGCTGCGTTGGAAAATAAAACGGCAATTCATTATCAATAACGAGCACATTTTCCGCTATCAGTAAAATCCCTTTGGCAAATACGAGTCCTAATCCGATACCGCCAATCGTAGCTAACAAGCCAATAAACATATTTTCCAAAAATACCATCGAACGAATCTGCTTCATGCTCATTCCCTGCATCATCAATAAGCCGAATTCTTTTTTCCGTGATTGCAAGAAAGAACTCATGGAATAAAGCACAAAGAAAAAGGAAAACACATAGATAATCCCGGCAGCTACATTCATTCCTACACTGACATTGGAATTCATATTGTCTCCGGTTAACTGCGGATGCGACGCAAAAATAGAAAAGGTAAAGAATACCATCACTGTAAACAAACTGGTCAGAAAATACGCAGCATAAAGCCGTTTATTCCGGATGACATTATTAAACGCGAACTGACGAAAAGTCATTGGAATCCCCTCCCATTAATGAGAGTGTGTCAATAATCTTTTGGAAAAAAGCCTGCCGATTATCGCCGCGATGAATTTCCGAATAAAACTTCCCGTCCCGGATAAATACGACACGATTGCAATAGCTTGCCGCCTGCGGATCATGCGTAACCAAAAGCATGGTTGTTTTTTCCTTTTCATTAATCGACTCCAGCAATTCCATCACATCTTTAGAGGACTTGGAATCCAAATTTCCAGTCGGTTCATCCGCTAAAAGCAATTTAGGTGTATGAATCATCGCACGGGCAACCGCAGCTCTTTGCGCCTGACCACCGGAGATTTCATACGTTCTTTTGTCCATAATATCTGTTATCCCTAACTTTTCCGCAATTTCTTTTGCTTTTTCTTTCATGTCACTTACCTTTTTGCCATCCAACGTTAACGGCAGGACCATATTTTCTTCCACGGTCAGGGTGTGCAGTAAATTAAAATCCTGAAAAACAAACCCTAATTCCCGTCTGCGAAATTGTGCCAGCTTTTCCTTTTTCAAACGATGCGGGTCCTCCCCATTAATTAAGATTTCCCCGGTCGTCGGTTCATCTATCGTAGCAATCATATTTAATAGTGTTGTTTTTCCGCTTCCAGACGGCCCCATAATGCCCACAAATTCATTATCCTCTACGGTTAAATCAATGTCTGACAGTGCACGATAGGAAAGTTTTCCTTCGTACACTTTACTGACCTGTCTTACTTTCAACATAAGAATACTTCCTTTCTTGTCATCATTTATTTAAGCCTAGTATAGCGCGGGTCTCCAGGAAGAAACGATCGATATTTCTTTCAATTAGCTTACATTGTTGTAAGGTAACTCATCACATAATAAATAAATAGAACAAGGGAAGTAATATTTCAGAAAACTTACAGGTTAGGAACTGATGACAATTTAAAATCAGGAACAAAATCGCTAACGCGACTAAATCACGTCCCAAGTAGATGCTAATCACTTGGGACGTTTTTCGCTTCAATCATAGTGCCATTACAATGCGGACAATGAAGTTCTACTTCATCTCTATTATTTTTATCCACACTAAATTCACCAATGATATACTCCGGGACTTCATCGGTTCCATGGCAATCTAAACATTGAAATAATATGATCTTCATTTCTTCTTTTAAGCCAAAAGGATCCTCTTCGTCCAGCCAGTCTGGAAAAAATTCATCTGATTTATCCGGCTCTTTTGGGTTTGTCAATTCCGTATCTCCTCCTTCTTTCTTTCTCTACATCCTCCATGTAATGATAAATCCACCCATAGTCAGCATGCCATATTCCAATGAGCTCCATCTGTTTACGGCAACACGGACATTCCAAAGGGTCCTGTTCAAATGATTCTATCATACGTTGACGGTATGTTTTTTTCTTACGTTTTGCTTCCAAAAGAAACGAAATCTGCTTCGTTCTCATGAACGCATATAAACTCAATATTTGTTGCGCTTTACGATGAGCCCTTCTACTATACAG